>DASPGR010000065.1:0-7354 GCA_035620515.1 Burkholderiales bacterium
AGCATCGATGCCGACTCCTACCGGACGCCTTACGCCTTGGCGGCTGCGGCCTGCCTCTTCCTCTCTGCCGCAGCTTCCTTTCGCGCTTTTTCCTCCTCGACGCGAATGGACTCCGCGCGCTCGTCCGCCTCCCGGCACACGCGTCTAATTTCAAGTTCGAACTCCGGCCAGCGCGCTTTCAGTGCGTCCAGCTCCGCGGCCGCCTCGTCCGATGCGGCAGGCGCCAGATCGCGAATGTAGTTTGGCGCATAGCGGTACGAGGGAGGGTTCCAGTTCTCCCGCTTCACGTCGACCATCATGGCGTCCCGGCACCGAAGAAACAGAAGATCCGCCTTCAGACCGGGCGCATTGGTGGGAATTCCACGGTCAAGAATTACCCAGCCGTGCTCTTTGCTATAGCCCCACCATTGCGGCGTATCGATTGCCTTGTCCTCCAAGCTCGTGTCCGCCCGCGTTTTTTCGATCATGTTGGAAATACCTCAGCTCTCAGAAAAGTGCCTCACGGGCGGATACAGGTCGAGCGCGCGATGCGCCTCATGACGGTGCAGGAACACCGTGACCGCAATGATGGCGAGGTGCGTCAGCACCAGGGCCACGACTACATGGCCCCACCACGGAAGGTCGAATACGCCGGAACGGTGCATCCATTCCATCTCACGCCTTGCCTGGAACGCCTATTTCGCCGGTACCGCGCCGTTGGCTGCGATTGTGTCAGCCCCAGAGGCGCTGCCGGTGAACTCGATGAAGCGCGCGACCGCGGCTGACGGCGATCCCTGGGTGACGAAGTACGACTTGCGGATCAGCGTATAGGACTTGCCTCGCACGTTGTCCGCGCTCGCCGCGATGCCGTCGAGAGACGTGGCCTTGATCCGGCCCTTGCTTTGCTCCACGACTGTCATGCTGGTCATTCCGATCGCGCCGGGCACGGCGGCAAGCTCCTTCGCCATATCGCCGGATTTCGGCATGGCCTTGACGCTCTCGGCCATCTTCAGGTCCTTCAGGCAGGCGATGCCTTCCCGCACCACCTCAGCGTCCACTTCGGATTCGGGACGGGTCCGCACCGCGATCTCGAGATCGGGCCCGCCGAGGGGCTTCCAGTTCGCGACTTTCCCCGAGTAGATGTCGCAAACCTGCTGCGCGGTCAGGTGGGAAACCGGCACGGTTTCGTTAACGCCAAACACCACGGCAATGCGCGCGATCTCGTGCACGACCATGCCCTGCTTCGTGAGCTCGTCCACGCGCAAGCCGTGGCTCGCGAGCGCGACATCAATACGTCCGTCAGCCAGTGCCCGGAAACGCGCCTTGGTACCGAGACCTTTCCCGAACTCGAAAGTGATGCCGAGATTTTTCGCCTGAAAGTCCTTGGCAAGAGCCGAGGCCAAGGGCATCACCCCGGTCGAACCGTCCAGCACGATTTTCTCGGTTCCCTGAGCACAGACGCTGGTCACGAGAACCGCGCTTGCCACCAAGGCACTGAATCGACCTATCCATTGACTGTCCATAACTTTTCTCCTGGTTGACGTTAAGGGGCAAGCCACTTAGACGTGAATTACTCCGATCAACTTTCGCGTGACTTCCGTCCAAATCGCACTGCGTCAATCACGCTCGACCTGTCACGATGAAGTTTGACTGCGGCGCACTAATGCTTCACCCACGCATACCCGGATCAGTGAGATGAGCGCGCCGACACGCTCACTTGACCTTGATGCCGGCGCTCTGGACGACCTTCTTCCAGCGCGCCTGGTCTTCGCGCAGGTAGTTGGCGAGAGCCTCGGAAGTGGTCGGTGAGGCCTCTGCGCCCCGATTTCCGAGTGCGCGCACCGTTTCCGGGTCCTTCAGGATTCTCACCACCTCAGTATTGAGCTTCTCGACGATCTCATTCGGCGTGGTCGCGGGAGCGAACAGTCCGTACCAGATCACATACTCGAAGCCCGGAGCGCCGGATTCCGAGACGGTGGGAAGCTCGGGCAGGTCCGGCGATCGTTTGGCGCTGCCCACTGCAATGCCTCTGAGCTGTCCTGCCTTCACCCGCGGCAGCGCGCCAGGGGCGGCGGCGAACTGCAGCGAGGTGTCCCCGGTCACGAGAGCTGAAACAGCCGCAGCAGCTCCTTTGAAGTGGACGGGCACCATATTGATTTGCGTCGCCGTCTTCACCCACTCCATCGCCAGATGCGGCCCGGAACCATAACCCTGCGAGCCATAGCTGATCTGGCCGGGATTGCTCTTTGCCAGGGCGACCAGCTCACTCAGCGACTTTACCGGGAGCGATGGATGCACCACGAGGATCTGGGTGACGAAAACGAGCCTGCTGATGGGGACGAAATCGCGGATGGAGTCGTATGCGGGCTTCGCATGCAACGCCGGATAGATGCTCATGGGCGCGAGCTGGCCCTGCAGGATGCTGTAACCGTCAGGTGATGCTTTCGCGACAACCTCCGTGCCGATGGCGCCGGCACCGCCCGGCCGAAACTCGATGACAACCGGCTGCTTCAATGCCTCTGCCAGTTTTTTCGCGACAGTGCTGCCGACAAATTCGGCTCCGCCGCCAGGCGGAAGCGGGATTACCCAACGGATGGTTTTGTCCGGATAGGCCTGCGCGCCTGCAAGCTGCGCCAGGATCATCATCAGTGACGCGCCCGCCCATGTAACAAGGTTCATAGCTCCCTCCGTTAAATTGCCTGCATTTGGTTGACACGCCTCATCCGTCACACTTGACCTGTCACGAGTTACCGGTCGCGGATACATCCGCTGCTGGTTTCATTCCCATGGGATTCGCGCCAGACTTCTGATAGGCGCTGTGAATGATCTGCCTCTCCGCCAAGGCGTTCTGTGCGCAAGCGTACATACCACGCGGTTTTCTTCCTGTATTTTTCGCGTTTTGACGTGGCGCTGCTATTTCAGCCCGCAAAACGCATCGTGCCGATTGCCAACCACCTGCTTGCCGCCCTGCCGCGCACGGAGTATCAGCGCCTGCTTGCCGTCCTCGAGCCGGTCAAGTTGACTTTCAGGGACGTGCTTTTTGAGGTCGGGGAACCGATCCGGCATACCTACTTTCCCAATGATTGCCTGGTTTCCATGGTGGCTGTAGTGGAGGGCCGTACGGTATTGGAAGTCGGGCTGGTCGGCTCTGAAGGGATGGTCGGCATTCCCCTGGCGCTGGGCATTGGTGTTGCGCCCGTTCGTGCCCTGGTGCAGGGAGCCGGCACGGCCATGCGGATAGAATCGGCGCGCTTTCTGCATGAATTCGGACGAAACCCGTCATTGCGGCGCGATCTGCTCCGCTATACCCACGAATTGATGGCACAAGCCACGCAGACCGCCGTGTGCGGCCGGTTTCACTTGCTGGAAGCGCGCCTCGCCCGCTCGCTGCTGATGACTCGCGATCGCGTGGGGTCACGCGAGTTTCGTCTCACGCATGAATTTCTTGCGCACATGCTCGGCGTACGACGAGTCGGCGTCACCAAGGCAGCCGGCGCCCTGCAGCGGCGGGAACTGATCAGCTATCATCGCGGCAACATCAGAATCCTCAATCAAAAAGGCCTCGAGGCAGCCGCTTGCGGTTGTTACAGGATCGTCAAGGACATGCACGAGGTCACCTGAGGCCAGTCGCGGGCTGACTCGCGTTTCGAAAAGTCGGCCGCCCGACAATAAACTGGCCCGGAACGGGGTCGCCGCTACCAGGCCAGGCATTTCAAGTGTTCACTGGGGGAGAGCTGAACACTCGTTTGAATTATCCCGCTCTTTTCCAGGACGCTCTGTGCGTTGGCGTACGCATGGAGTATCGTGTTGACTTGAGCTTTCTCGTCGTCCCGATGCGGAAATCGACCGGTCCGGCAACGACGCCACCGAGCGTAGAATGCATCAGCGCGTGATGTCTGCAGCACATAATCCCAAGCAAAACCACCTGCTTGCGGCTCTGCCGGCGGCGGCCTACGGGCGTCTTCTGCCCCATCTGGAACCGGTCGCTACGCCGCTTGGCCTCGTTATCTTCGAATCGGGCACCAAGTTGCGTCACCTGTATTTTCCCGCCAGCGGTATCGTGTCTTTGCTCTACGCCATGGAAGACGGCGCCTCGACGGAGATCGCGGTCATCGGCAATGAAGGCGTGGTCGGGATCGCGTTGTTCATGGGTGGCGAAAGCACGCCGAGCCGGGCGGTAGTACAGAGCGCCGGCCATGGCTACCGACTCAAAGCAGCGGTGCTGAAAACAGAATTCGAGCTCGGCGGCCCGCTGCAGCAACTGCTGCTGCGCTACACTCAGGCACTCATTGCGCAGATGACGCAGACCGCGGTCTGCAACCGGCACCATTCGGTGGACCAACAACTGTCCCGCTGGTTGTTGTTGAGCCTGGATCGCTTGCCCTCGAACGAGATCACCATGACGCAGGAGCTGATCGCCAACATGCTCGGGGTGCGCCGCGAGGGCGTCACGGAAGCCGCTGGAAAATTGCAGGAGGCAGGGCTGATCCGATACAGCCGCGGCCACATTGCCGTTCTCGACCGCCCGAAGCTGGAGAAGCGGGTTTGCGAGTGCTACGCGGTCGTGAAGAAAGAAATGGACCGCTTGCTTCCCGATAAGCTAGCAAGCTGATTTCGCTTTGAGCGCGAGACGGATTCGCGCCATCGCCGCACCTGGATTGACTTGGGGTCAGCGGCTGTAGGAATCCCTATCGCGGTTGCGACGCAGAAAGAAACACCGGACTCTGACGTCTCCGTCGTTGCGGTAACCATCGCGCTCGCGAACGGTCCTATCTGTACGTAAGCGCACATACGGCCCAGGGCCTCCGGGCTAAACTCGATACCAGCGGTATGATTCCCTTCGTGCTTGGGGGGTCACAACTCCTGCGCATCGCGGCCTGCGCTGCAGGAGCCGAACGCCCCGTCCCGCGCACCCGCAGCGCAGAAAGACCAGGTTGAAATCGGCAATTCTTCGCGCTTTCGGGCGCGCGTCGCGGGCTGCGCCATGGGATAACGAAGAGTCCATCCGCGAGGAGCTCTTCAGTATCGAGCGTCTCGAGCAGCATGCCGGGAGCCTTGCGGCGGCCCAACCCGTCACCGCGGGGCGGGTGACGGGGCGAACCCTCGCCGTTCGACTGAGGGAGAACGAGTCGGTTCTGCTCGATGCGTATCGCGCCATCGCCAAGGCGGTCGGCGCGGGTCGTGCCATTACGCCGGCCGCGGAGTGGCTGCTCGATAACTACCACCTGGTCGAAGAGCAGATCCGCGAAATTCGCGACGATCTGCCGCCTGGCTACTATCAGCAATTGCCCAAGCTGGCGACCGGACCTTTCGCCGGCTATCCGCGGGTCTTCGGCGTGGCCTGGGCTTTTGTCGCCCATACGGACAGCCGCTTCGATCCCGGGATGCTGCGCCGGTTCGTGCGCGCCTACCAGCGCGTTCAGCCGCTGACCATCGGGGAGTTATGGGCGGTCGCGATCACATTGCGGATCGTGCTCGTGGAAAATCTTCGACGCGGGGCGAAGCGCATCGTGGCGAGCCGGGCAGCGCGCCAGGAAGCGGATGCCTTGGCCGACCGGCTCCTCGGCGTGAACGCGCACGTAGCCGAGCCGGTCCGGACGGTCTTTCGGCATTACGAACAGGCATCCTTGCCGGGCGCCTTCGCCGTCCAGCTCGTGCAACGGCTGCGGGACCAGGATCCGAAGGTCTCGCGGGCGCTGATGTGGCTCGAGGAGCGCCTGGCGGCACAGGGAACGACCGCCGACCAGATCGTGCACGACGAGCACCAAAGACAAGGCGCGACGAACGTGACGGTCCGCAACATCATCACGAGCATGCGCCTCATCTCCGACGTCGACTGGGCGGAGCTGTTCGAGAACGTCAGTCTGGTCGACGAGATGCTGCGATCCGGCAGCGGCTTCGCGGGCATGGATTTTCCGACGCGCAACCTCTACCGCAGCGCGATCGAGGAGCTCGCGCGGGGCTCGAAATTAACGGAACTGGAGATTGCGCAGGCGGCTCTTCTGGCCGCAAACGAGCCGGAGCGTCGGACCCAGCCACTGGGCGACGGTGCGGGCGGCCGCGAGAGCGATCCCGGTTATCACCTGATCGCCGGGGGGCGCCGCGCGTTCGAGGCAAGGATTGGATTTTGCGCTCCCCTGCGGAGCTGGCCCGGCCGTTTCACCGCAGCCATCGGCATCGGCGGCTATATCGGCACCCTCGGCGTGGCCGCTGCGATCATTCTCTCCTTGCCGTTGTTTGCGCTGGCAGGCGCGGGAATCGGCGGCGGATGGCTCGTTTTTCTCGCGCTTCTCGGGCTGATCCCGTCGATTGATGCGGCGACGGCGCTCGTGAACCGGGCCGTCACCAGAGGGTTCGGTGCGACGATCCTGCCGGGCCTGGAGCTCCGGGAGGGTGTGCCTTCGCATCTGCGCACGGTGGTCGCCGTCCCGATCCTGCTCACCACGCAGGCCGCGATCGAGGAGCAAATCGAGCGCCTGGAGATCCACCACCTCGCCAGTCCGGAACGCGAGCTCCATTTCGCGCTGCTCTCGGACTGGACGGATGCCGCGACCGAGACGGTCGAAGGAGATGACGCGCTGCTTGAGGCCGCCGCCGCGGGGATCGCCGGTCTGAACCGCCGCTATGGACCGGCGCCCGGGGGGGACCGTTTTCTCCTGCTCCATCGGCGTCGCGTCTGGAACGAAGGGCAGCGGCTCTGGATGGGGTGGGAGCGCAAGCGCGGCAAGCTCCACGAGTTGAACCGGCTGCTCCGCGGCGCGGGCGACACGACTTTCGTGGGCGTCGGCGGGCGGCCTTACACCCCGCCTCCCGCCCCGCCTGCCGGCGTCCGTTATGTCATCACGCTCGATGCCGATACCCGGATGCCGCGCGAAGCGGCGCACCGACTGATGGGCAAGATGGCGCACCCGCTCAACCATCCGCGGCTCGATGGCGGCACCCGGCGCATCGTCGAAGGATATGGCGTGCTGCAGCCGCGCGTGACGCCTTCGCTGCCGATCGGTCGCGAGGGGTCGCTCTTCCAGCGCATCTTCTCCAGCACGAGCGGCATCGACCCTTATGCCTCCGCCGTGTCCGACGTGTACCAAGATCTCGTCGGCGAAGGCTCCTATACCGGCAAGGGCATCTACGACGTCGATGCCTTCGAGGCGGCGCTCGATGGCCGCGTGCGCGAGAGCACCCTTCTCAGCCACGATCTTTTCGAGGGGACCTTCGCCCGCGCCGGCCTCGCTTCCGATATCGAGGTGGTCGAGGAGTTTCCGTCACGCTACGACGTCGCCGCCGCACGCCAGCACCGCTGGACGCGCGGCGACTGGCAGTTGCTGCCGTGGATACTCGGGCGCGGTGACGCCGCCGGCGCGCTCCCGCTGCTCGG
>DASPGR010000066.1:0-4996 GCA_035620515.1 Burkholderiales bacterium
TCGAGGCTCCGGGCAATCGGCTTCTCGATCAGCACATGCACGCCCGCGTCGATAAGCGGACGCGCGACCGCGTGATGCAGCTCCGTCGGAACCGCCACCGACGCAATGTCGATGCCGCCGACGAGTTCATCGAGCCCGGCGACCGCGCGGCAGCCTGCTTCACGTGCGACGCCCTGGGCGCGGGTCGCGTCCGGGTCCGCGACGGCCACCAGCTCTACCCCGGGATGCGCAGCAAGTTTCGAAGCATGCAGGCGCCCGAAGTAGCCGGCGCCGATCACTGCTGCCCGCAACCTGTTCACGATGCGCTCCTGAGATCTTTCATGTATCGGGTATGCGGCTCCATTCTAACGCGTGCGCTTCGCGCAGCGCTCAGTACGGCGGCGGCTCGCCGGGAGGCCGGGTCTTGAACCGCTTGTGCACCCACCAGTACTGCTCGGGCATCTCCAGTACGCGCTGCTCGATGAACTCGTTCATGCGGCGCGCGTCGCGCTCGTCGTCCCCCGTGGGAAAGTCGCGCCAGGCCGGATAGATGGTCGCCAGGTAGCCCTGGCCGGCGGGCAACTGGCGCGTGATGACCGGAACCACCTGAGCGCCGGCGAGACGCGCCACCCGTGAGAGACCCGTGATCGTGGCTGCCGGAACTCCGAAGAACGGCACGAAGATCGATTCGCGCGGGCCGAAATCCTGGTCAGGCAGGTAGTAGAAGAGCAGGCCTTCCCGAATCGCGCGAATGATCGGCCGGATGCCGTCCTGCCGTGAAAACAATTTCTGCGGAATGAAGCGCGTGCGTCCATGGAGCAGCAGGCGATCGACAACCGGGTCCTTCTGACGACTGTAGATGGAGCAGCCCGCCCACTCGGTGCTCAAGCGCGTGCCGCCCATGTCGAGGCCCACGAAATGCGGCGCAAGCAGGATCACGGGCTGACCGCGCACTGCGTCAAGATGCTCGCGCCCTTCCACCCGCACCACGCGCTCGATGCGCTCCTTGGAGCCCCACCAGAGAATTCCGCGCTCGAGGAAGCTGCGCGCAACGGCCTTCACGTGACGGCGCGCGAGGCTGCGCCGCTTCTCCTCTGTCCACTCCGGAAAGCACATCCGCAAATTGGTCAGCGCGACATTGCGCCGCTCGCGGCCCAGCGCATAAAGGATTACTCCCACCCCTCGGCCGATCGGAGCAAGCACCGCCAGCGGGAGAAAATGCAGCAGCCAGAGGAGCGCGAGCCCGAGGCGCGTCAGCATGGCTCTTGCGCCGGCGGCGGCTCTGCCCCCGCCGGCACCTTGTAACGGTTGTAGCCCCACAGGTACTGCGCGGGGTAACGACGCACCTCCTCCTCCACCGCGCGGTTCAGCGCCGCCTCGTCGAAGCCTTCGGTCGGCAGCGCCCGCGCGTGCAAGCGGTAGCCGCGACCGTGCGGCAGGCGCTCTGCAACCGTCATGATCAACGCCGCGCCGCTCGCCTCCTGGAGCCTGCGAACCAGCGTCATGGTATAGGCCGGCCGGCCAAAGAACTCTGCCCATACGCCTTCGCCCTCGCCCGGCGCCTGGTCGGGCAGCACGCCCACGGCGTCGCCCCGGGAGAGCGCCCGATAGAGCATGCGCACTCCTCTCAACGTTGCGGGCGCGAGCGTCGAGCGCACGCGGCTGCGGCCCTCCGCCATATAGGGTTCGAGCCAGCGCTGGCGCGGCGGACGATAAAGTACCGTGAGCGGCACGCGCTCCCCCACAAAAAGACCCGCCATCTCGAAGCAGCCCAGGTGCGGCGTAAGAAAAATGAGGCCCTTGCCGCGCGCGCGGGCCGCATCGACCGAGTCCCAGCCGTTGCACTCCACGACCCAACGCTTGGTGGGTTCATCCGGTCCGAACCAGACCGCCATCAGCTCGGCCGCGCCTCTGCCGGTTTCCGCGATGGCTTGGTGGAGCAGCGCGCGGCGCTGCGCATCATCCGCACCGATGCCGCTTGCGAAAAGATTCTCCCGCAGCTGTCTGGCATAGGTCGGCGAAGCCCGGTAGACGACCCACCCCAGCGCCGCGCCCAGGCGATGCAGCCACGCGAGGGGCAGGCGCCCGAGCAGCCGGAGAATGCGAATCGTCATTAATTATTCTTTATAAATCGAGGCTTATCTGATATTCTATGCGCCTTTTGACGTTCGCAGAACCAACAATGAGCGATTTTCTCTTCACCTCCGAATCCGTATCCGAAGGCCACCCCGACAAGATTGCCGACCAGATCTCCGACGCCGTCCTCGACGCGGTGCTGGCGCAGGATCGAAACGGACGCGTTGCGGCCGAAACGCTGGTCGCAACCGGCCTTGTCGTGATGGCAGGCCAGATCACCACCCATGCCGCGGTGAACTATGGCGACCTCGCGCGAGACGTCATCAAACGCATCGGTTACGACGATTCGGGAATGGGCTTCGATTATCGCTCGTGCGCCGTGCTGACCGCATTCGACCGCCAATCGGTCGACATCGCGCAGGGCGTCGATGAAGGCAAGGGTCTCGACCTCGAGCAGGGCGCGGGCGACCAGGGCCTCATGTACGGATTCGCCTGCGATGAGACGCCCACGCTGATGCCATTGCCGATTTACCTCGCGCACCGGCTGATGGAACGCCACGCGGAATTGCGCAAGGACGGGCGGCTTCCGTGGCTGCGCCCGGATGCGAAGTCCCAGGTCTCGGTGCGCTACGTCGGCGGACGCCCGCACCACGTCGATACCGTCGTGATCTCCACGCAGCACCGCGAAGACATATCGCACGAGCCCCTCACGGAAGCGGTCGTCGAGGAGATCTGCAAGCCCGTGCTTCCGAAGAACATGGTCACCAAAGACACGCGCTATCTCATCAATCCCACCGGACGTTTCGTGGTTGGCGGTCCACAGGGCGACACCGGCCTCACCGGCCGCAAGATCATCGTCGACACCTACGGCGGCTACTCGCGCCACGGCGGAGGCGCCTTCTCCGGGAAGGACCCCTCGAAGGTCGACCGCTCCGCCGCCTATGCGGCTCGCCACGTCGCCAAGAACATCGTCGCCGCGGGCCTCGCGAAAAAGTGCGAGATCCAGGTCGCCTACGCGATCGGCGTCGCGCGCCCGGTGAGCGTGCTGGTCGAAACGTTCGGCACCGGGACCGTCTCCGAGGACAGGCTCGCGAAGCTCGTGGAAAAGCACTTCGACCTGCGGCCGAAGGGCATTATCCAGGCGCTCGACCTGCTGCGCCCGATCTATACCAAGACTGCCGCCTACGGGCACTTCGGCCGCGACGAGCCGGAATTCAGCTGGGAAGCGCTCGACAAGGTCGCCGCGCTCAAGGCAGACGCGGCGCGCTAGCGCGCGGCGAGGGGTGGCCTCGCCGCCGGTGGCTGCGATATAATCCCCTCCGCTGAGGAGCGTTGCGACCGGGACGACCCGGCCAGGCTCAGCAAAAATCAACGGCGCTCGCATCTTCGATGATGCGGGCGTTTTGCTTTTTTGGGATACGGTTTGCCGAGGGGCGCTGCGACCAGGACGGCCTGGCCAGGCTCGGCGACCGATCCTCGTACATGGAACGGCGCCCTTTCGTCAAAGGACAATGATCCATGACCTCTACTGCCACCCGCCCGCAATCCGCCGACTATGTCGTGGCCGACATCACGCAAGCTGGTTTCGGCCGCAAGGAAATTTCCATCGCCGAGACCGAAATGCCGGGTCTCATGGCGGTACGCGAGGAATACGGGGGCGCCCAGCCGCTCAAGGGAGCGCGCGTCGCGGGCTCGCTCCACATGACGATCCAGACCGCCGTGCTGATCGAGACTCTCGTCAAGCTCGGGGCCGAGGTGCGCTGGGCGTCGTGCAACATCTTCTCGACGCAGGACCACGCCGCGGCAGCCGTTGCCGCCGCCGGGGTCCCCGTGTTCGCGCGGAAGGGCGAGAGCCTCGAGGAGTACTGGGAATACACGCACCGCATATTCGAATGGTCGGACGGCGGCACGCCCAACATGATCCTCGATGACGGGGGCGACGCCACGCTGCTGGTTACGCTCGGCACCCGTGCCGAGAAGGACCCGGGGCTCGTTTCACGCCCGGGGAACGAGGAGGAAACCGTCCTCTTCGCAGCCATCCGCAAGCGGCTCAAGGACAAACCCGGCTACTACTCTCGCATCCAGGGAGCGATCAAGGGCGTCACCGAAGAGACGACGACCGGCGTGCACCGGCTCTACCAGATGGAAAAGGACAGAAGGCTTCCCTTTCCCGCCATCAACGTCAATGACTCGGTCACCAAGTCGAAGTTCGACAATCTCTACGGTTGCCGCGAATCGCTGGTTGACGGCATCAAGCGTGCCACCGACGTCATGATCGCAGGCAAGGTGGCCCTCATCGCGGGCTACGGCGACGTGGGCAAGGGCTGCGCGCAGTCCCTGCGCGGGCTGGGCGCGGCCGTATGGGTGACCGAGATCGACCCCATCTGCGCGTTGCAGGCGGCCATGGAGGGCTACCGCGTCGTGACGATGGACTACGCCGCGGACAAGGCGGACATCTTCGTCACCGCGACCGGCAACCTGCGGGTCATCACGACCGAGCACATGAAGCGCATGAAGCACAACGCGATCGTCGCGAACATCGGCCATTTCGATTCCGAGATCGATATCGCGGGGCTCAGGCAGTACAAGTGGGACAACATCAAGCCGCAGGTGGATCACGTCATCTTTCCGGATGGCAAGCGCATCATCGTGCTCGCCGAGGGGCGGCTGGTGAACCTCGGCTGCGCCACCGGCCATCCAAGCTTCGTGATGTCGAACTCCTTCACCAACCAGGTGCTCGCGCAGATCGAGCTCTTCGGGAACAAGGGGAAGTACGAGAACAAGGTGTACGTTCTCCCCAAGCAGCTCGACGAGCGCGTTGCGCGGCTGCACTTGAAGAAGCTCGGCGCCGAGCTCACGGTCATGAGCGAGGAGCAGTGCCGCTATATCGGGGTCGACATCGACGGGCCGTACAAGCCGGACTACTACCGTTACTAGGGAT
>DASPGR010000067.1:0-4127 GCA_035620515.1 Burkholderiales bacterium
CGGCGCGCCGCTCGCCAGCAGCCTTCCGTTGGCAAGGCAGTACATATGCTCGGCCAGATTCATGATCACGCGCATGTTGTGCTCGATGACAAAGAGCGTGATTCCCATGTGCTCGTTGGCCCGCTTCAGCCGGTCGATGAGCCCGTTGATCAGCGTCGGGTTGATGCCGGCGGTGGGCTCGTCGAGGAGAAGCACCTCGGGCTCGCTCATCAGGGCCATCGCGAACTCCAGGAGCTTCTGCTGGCCGAACGAAAGGTCGCCGGAAATGAGGTGGCGTTTCTGGTACAGCCCGACGAACTCGAGCAGTTCCTCCGCCCGCTGCACCGCCTCCGGAGGATAACGCGTGAACATGGAACGATAGCCTTCATGCCGGTGCGGCAGCGAGATCAGCATGTTGTTCACGCAGTTCATCTTCGAGTAGATGCGCGTCTGCTGAAAGGTGCGCACGAGACCCAGCCGCGCGATCTGCGGCACGAGCAGCGCCGAGATCTCCTTGCCCTTGAACTTGATCGATCCGCCATCGATGGGGTGATAGCCGACGATCGAATTGAAGAGCGTCGTCTTGCCGGAGCCATTCGGCCCGATGAGACCGGTGATGCGGCCTTCCGGCACGGAGAGCGTGATCTCGTTGTTGGCGACGACGCCGCCGAACGCCTTGGTCACGCCCGTGCACTCGATCAACCCGTTGGCATGCCCCGCCATTACGCCGCCTCCCTGCCACCGGCCGTGCGGCTCTTGTCGACGACGATGCCGAAGCGTTCCGGCCACTTGTCCATCGCCCAGCCGAGAATTCCCTGCTGGAAGAAGACGATGTTGATGATGATGAGCGCACCGAGAGCAACCCATTGCCAGCCGAGCATGTAGCTCCACGTCGCCTCCTTGATGACGTGGAAGACGAAGGCGCCCAGAACGGGCCCCCAGAGCGTGCCCTTGCCGCCGAGCAGCGTCATGACCACCATGAAGATGCCGAAGGTGATGGTCGGGAAAGCCACTTCCAGCGGCTCGATGAACCCTGTCATGTTGCCGAAAACCGCCCCGGAAATTCCGAGAAAGAATGCCGCGACCGCCCAGGCGATGGTCTTGTAGCGCAGGGTATGGATGCCCATCCCTTCGGCTTTTTCCTCGTTGTCGCGGATCGCGTTGATCGCATGCCCGAAGCGTTTCGTGTACATCCATTTCAGCGTCAGGAAGGTCGCCACCGCCATCGCGAAGCACAGGTAATAGAAAAGCTGCGAGCGCCCCGACGGCCCGCCTGGGTACACCGGAAGCGCAATGCCGCCGCCTCCGCCAACCCATTCCCACGTGCCCATCAGCTCGCCCGCCGCGAGTGCAACGCCCAGGGTGCCGATCGCAAAGTACGGGCCGCGCAGCCCGAACACGATGCGGCCGAGCACGACGGCGAAGACCACGCAAATGAGGGCCGCCGCTACGATGCCCAGGGCGAGCCCCGTGAAGTACTGCTCCGGCGTGAAGAAGATTCTCGCCTCGCCCGAGTGCGCCGTGTACTCCGCGATGGTGACGGCCTGGTCCTTGATGATCCAGCCCACCTGGATGAGCGCGGAGGTGTACATGCCGGCGCCGAAGAAAAAGATATTGCCGAGGGAGTTGTAGCCCATCTGCCCGCCCATGATGTCCCAGGTTAGGGCGAAGAGAACCATCATCCACAGCACCGCCACCTGGAACGTATAGGCGGGAAAGACGAACGGCGCGAGAAGGCCGAAGGCCAGGAGCGCCCCGTAACCCGCGATTCTCCGCGCTTCGGCGCTCATACCACCGCCTGCCGGTAGCGGTTTTGCTGGATCTGGCGCGCGATGAGCACCAGCACCAGCGCCATCACGACGATGGCCTGCTGGTATTCGGCGCCGAGCACGAAACCGCCGAACTGCTCCACGATGCCGAGACCCATCCCGTAGGTAATGATCCCGGGAAGATTACCCAGTCCGGCGGCCGTGACGACGACAAAGGCTCGCAATGAATAGGCGAGCCCGAAGAACGGCTGGATCACCCAGATCATCGAGATGAGCACCCCGGCGGCCCCGCAGATGGCCGCGTTGAGCGCATAGGTGAAAGCGTAGACGCGCTCGGTATCGATGCCCATCACTTTGGCCGCGCGCGCATCCTGGGCAGTGGCGCGGATCGCCTGGCCCATGCGGCTGTACTTCATGAAGATGATCACCACGGCCGCGAGGATGATCGTGAGCACGAAGGCGACCAGCTTGATGACCGCAACCGACAGCAGGCCCGAGGTCAGCGTCGGGAACCCTGACTCGGCCACCTGCACCTCGGGGCCGAAAAGGTGATTGAGGAGCTGCGCGATCACGATCGCGAGCCCGAACGTCGCAAGCAGCGACGTGAACATGTCGCGATAAACGACGCGCTTGATGATCAGGTAATAGATGAACCACCCGAAGCCGAACATGAACACGATCGCCACGGGCAAGCCAAAGATCGGATGGACCGCGTAGTCGCCCATGTACTTCGGGTTCGATATCGCCCACGCGATATAGCCGCCCATGATGACGAAGTCGCCCTGGGCGAGATTCTTTACATTCATCACGCCCCAGACGAGCCCGAGCCCGTAGGCGATCAGAATGAAGATGGCGCCGATGAAAACGCCGTCCACCAGGAGCTGGAGATTCAGGACTGGCGCCTGGACAAGTACAGAAATGTTGTCGAGCATGGACCCCCGCCGCTGGTGTGGTGGAAACAAGGCGCCCCTGCCCCACGGTGCGCGGGGCAGGAGCGCGTCACACTTGCTGGATCACTACGCGGGCTGGTGCGCCGCTTTTCAGTATTTGACGTCGCGCGGGAAGATGACCTTGTGCGAAGCCCAGTTGGTGGGCGCCACAACGTTCAGCTTGCCGTTCTGGATCTGGCGCAGCACCATCGGCTTGGCGATGTTGTTGCCGGCCTTGGAGAACTTGATGCGGCCGTAGAAGGTCTGCAGATCGGTCTCCGCCAGGGCGTCGCGCAGCTTGTCGGTATCAAACGAATTCGCGCGCTCGAAGGCGTCTTTCCACACCTGCACGGCGGCCGAGGCCTGCGCAGCCTGGTACGGCACGTTCTTGTAGCCCTCGAAAGTCTTCTTGAACAGCTTGTCGTAGTCGCCGGCCGTCCCGAAGAGGGTGTCCTTGTAGTTCAGCGTCTCCGCCCACTGGGTCGGACAGAGGAAGCCCTCCGCGGAGGCCCCGAACTTGGTAATGACCTTTGCGGCCTCGCAATGGGTCATCGCAATCATCGGCACCTGGATCTCCATTTCCTTGATCTGGCGCGCCGCGGTGGCCGCCCCCTTGGAGTGTCCCGAGACCACGAGAATGTCCGGTTTCAGCGCCTTGACCTTGGTCAGCGTGGCCGAGATGTCGCTGAGATCGCGCGGCATCTTGTCGTCGATGACGACGTCCATGCCGAATTTCGTCACATCATCCGCGACACCTGCACGGACGTCGAGCGAGAAGGGATCATTCTCGAACACCATCGCGACCTTGACATCGCCCGGCTTGCGGCCGTTCTTCTCCGCCAGCTCGGCCGCGAGAGCAATCGAGCTCGCCAGGTACTGCTCGGAGGTCGAGAGGACCGCGAACATGTAGCGGTAGCCCTGGGTGAAGAGCGAGCGGGACGCGCCCTCCGCTTCCACCATCGGGATCTTGTATTTCTCCGTGACCGGCGCCGCTGCCTTCGTCGTTGCCGAGCTGTACGGTCCCAGCATGTATTTGACGCCGTCCTGCTTGATCAGGCGCTCGAGCAGCTGCGCGGTGCGTGCCGGCGTCGACTCGTCGTCGTAGTACTTGATCTCGAGCTTGTACGATTTGCCACCGACGCGCACCCCGCCTGCCTCGTTGATGCGCTTGACGGCCAGGTTGTAGCCGTTCGACGCGTGGATGCCGTTGGTGGAGTACTTGCCGGTAAATGAAATGGCGGAACCGAGAACGATGGTGTCGCCTTCGACCTTGGACAAGGCCGGTGAGGCGGCGATCACGGCCGCACACAGGGAAGCACTGATGAACGTGCGTCGGCCGAGCGTGCTGCTACGACACGGCAGTTTCATGGTTTTCTCCTCGGAAAGTTTTTAAGAATCGACGGTTGCGCGCGCGCCGTCTTCGCAGCGTCACGCGAACCCTGGTCGCCGG
>DASPGR010000068.1:0-19211 GCA_035620515.1 Burkholderiales bacterium
TCATTCGACTGCGTTCCGGCGGCTCGAGTACAAGACCCAGGTATTCGTCAATCACGAGGGCGATCTCTTCAGAACTCGACTGACTCATAGCCTGGAAGTTGCCCAGATCGCCCGATCCGTCGCGCGCAGCCTGCGCCTCAACGAGGACCTCACAGAAGCGATCGCCCTGGCTCACGACCTTGGCCACACTCCTTTCGGTCACACCGGCCAGGATGCGCTTCAGGCGTGCATGCGCGGTCATGGCGGCTTTGAACACAACCTTCAGAGCCTGCGTGTGGTGGATCACCTTGAGCAGCGCTACGCGGCGTTCGACGGTTTGAACCTCACCTTCGAGACTCGCGAGGGGATATTGAAGCATTGTTCCCGCACCAATGCGCGCGCCCTCGGGGATGTCGGCGAACGTTTCCTGAAGCGCCTGCGGCCATCGCTCGAAGCGCAGCTCGCGAATCTATCCGATGAAATCGCCTACAACAACCACGACATCGACGACGGGCTGCGCTCCGGTCTGCTCAGCCTGGAGCAGATCACGGCGGTGAAGATATTCGCGCGTCATCGCGCCATGGTGCTGCGACAATATCCGCGCGTTGCAGGGCGGCGCCTCATTCATGAGACGGTCCGGCGCATGATCGATACGCTCGTCACCGACCTCATACAGACCAGCGCGGCGAATATCCGCAAGCTGGATCCGGCATCGATCGAGGACGTGCGGCGGGCACCGTCGCTGATCGCCTTCAGCCCGCGTATTCGCGAGGAAAGTCTCGAGTTGAAGCGATTCCTGAGCCACAATCTCTACCGGCACTACCACGTCACGCGCATGAGCACCAAGGCGCGCCGCATCGTGGCCGATCTCTTCCAGGCTTTCATGGCGGATCAGCGCCTGCTGCCGCCCGAGTTCCAGGCACGCGCCGAGGACAACGTTGCTCGTGCGATCGCCGACTACATCGCCGGCATGACCGACCGATACGCGATTCTCGAGCATCGCCGCCTTTTCGCGATCGAGGAAACCTGACGGCGGTCGGGTGGGGTCCACCGCGGATTTCCGGTTGAAGCCAAATACTTAAGTCGGTAAACTCCCCAGTTGCCCCGAGATTCTGTATCGCCCTGTTGCAACGCAACAGGCTTGGCCATAACGCTTTGTATTTACATATTTAACTGGTATGCGTGAGCTGCCCATATCGATTGCCGCCGAGTGCGCCGGGCTTTACCAGCCCGCTCAGGAGCACGACGCCTGCGGGGTCGGCTTCATCGCGCATATCAAGGGCAAGAAGAGCCACGTGATCGTGGAGCAGGGGCTCCAGATCCTCAAGAACCTCACGCATCGCGGCGCGGTAGGCGCCGATCCGAAGGCAAGCGACGGGGCGGGGATTCTGATCCAGATTCCCGACCAGTTTTTCCGCGAGGAGATGGCAAAGGGCGGTGTGAAGCTTCCGCCGCGCGGCCAGTACGGCGTCGGAATGGTTTTCCTGCCGCGCGAGCCTGCTTCCCGTCTCGCCTGCGAATACGAGATCGAGCGCGCCATCAAGGATGAGGGCCAGGTGCTGCTCGGCTGGCGCGATGTGCCGGTAGACAACGCGGATCTCGGGGACTCGGTCAAGCAGGTGGAGCCCGTCATCCGCCAGGTGTTCATCGGTCGCGGCACCGGTGTCACAGTAACCGATGCGCTTGAACGCAAGCTCTACGTCATCCGCAAGAGCGCGGGCCATGCCATCCAGTCGCTCAAGCTCGCGCACGGCAAGGAATTCTACGTCCCGTCTATGTCGGCGCGCACGATCTGCTACAAGGGCATGTTGCTCGCGTATCAGGTCGGGCTCTACTACAAGGACCTGCAGGATGCGCGCGTCACCTCCGCGCTCGCGCTGGTGCACCAGCGATTCTCGACCAACACGTTTCCCAGGTGGGATCTCGCGCACCCCTTCCGGATGATCTGCCATAACGGCGAGATCAACACGCTGCGGGGCAACGTCAACTGGATCCGGGCACGGCAGGGCGCGATCTCGAGCCCCGTGCTCGGGCGCGATCTCGACAAGCTGTGGCCGCTCATCTACGACGGCCAGTCGGATTCCGCCTCGTTCGATAATGCGCTCGAGCTGCTTGTCATGGGCGGCTACTCCATCGCGCACGCGATGATGATGATGATTCCCGAGGCGTGGGAAAACCACACGCTCATGGATCCGGGCCGCCGCGCGTTCTACGAATACCATGCGGCGATGATGGAGCCGTGGGACGGCCCCGCATCGATCGCTTTCACCGACGGGCGCCAGATTGGCGCCACCCTGGATCGCAACGGGCTGCGGCCGTCGCGTTATATCGTCACGAGCGACGACCTTGTCATCATGGGCTCCGAGTGCGGCTGCCTCCCCGTGCCGGAGGAGAAGGTGGTCAAGAAATGGCGCCTGCAGCCGGGCAGGATGTTCCTCGTCGATCTCGAGAAAGGCCGCATCATCGACGACAAAGAGCTGAAGGAGTCGCTCGCCTCGGCGAAGCCTTACGCGGAGTGGATCGAGCGCATACGGGTCAAGCTCGATGAGGTCGAGAGCGACAAGCAGCAGCCGGAGCGCTCGCGCGTCGCCCTGCTCGACCGCCAGCAGGCCTTCGGCTACACGCAGGAGGATGTCAAGTTCATGATGGCGCCGATGGCGCTGAACGGCGAGGAACCGGTCGGCTCCATGGGCAATGACCTGCCCCTTGCCGTGCTCTCCAGCCGCAACAAGAACCTGTACCAGTACTTCAAGCAGCTCTTTGCACAGGTCACGAACCCGGCCATCGATCCGATTCGCGAGGAGCTCGTGACGTCTCTCGTGTCGTTCATCGGCCCCAAGCCCAACCTGCTCGGGATCGATGAGATGAATCCGCCGCTGCGCCTCGAGATCAGCCAGCCCGTGCTCGATTTCTACGAGATGGAGAAGATCCGGCACATCGATCGCTACACGCAGGGTAAGTTCGCCTCTTTCGAGCTCGACATGACCTATCCGGTCGCGTGGGGCAAGGAAGCCATAGAGGCGCGCCTTGCGTCGTTGTGCGCGCAGGCTGAAGACGCGGTGCGTGCCGGCTATTCCATTCTGATCCTTTCCGATCGTCAGGTGGACCGCGACAACGTCGCGATCCCGGCGCTTCTGGCGCTCTCGGCGATTCATCAGCACCTGGTCAACAAGGGGCTGCGTACCAGCTCGGGGCTCGTGGTGGAGACCGGGTCGGCGCGCGAAGTGCACCACTTTGCGCTGCTCGGAGGCTACGGGGCCGAGGCCGTGCACCCGTACCTCGCGCTGGAAACCCTCCTTGATCTCGCGGCCAACGGCTTCTTCGGGCCGGAGATCGACGGCAAGAAGGCCATCAAGAATTTCGTGAAGGCGACCGGCAAGGGCCTGAAGAAGGTGATGTCCAAGATGGGTATCTCCACCTACATGTCGTATACCGGCGCGCAGATCTTCGAGGCAGTCGGGCTGGCGCGATCGCTCGTCGACAAGTACTTTGCCGGAACGACTTCATCGGTCGGGGGCATCGGGGTATTCGGAGTCGCCGAGGAAGCCATTCGAATCCACAGTGCGGCCTTTGACGAGAACAACCCCCTGCTGAAGTCCGTGCTCGATGCCGGGGGCGAATACGCATGGCGCGTGCGCGGTGAAGACCACACGTGGACGCCCGACGCCATTGCAAGACTGCAGCATTCGACGCGGCAGAATTCCTACAAGACGTATCAGGAATACGCGGCAATCATCAACGACCAGTCGCGGCGTCACATGACGCTGCGCGGGTTGTTCGAGTTCAAGTTCGACCAGTGCGCGCCCGTGCCCATCGAGGAAGTCGAGCCCGCAGCCGAGATCGTCAAGCGGTTCTCGACCGGCGCCATGTCCTTCGGCTCGATTTCCGCGGAGGCCCACGCGACGCTTGCGATCGCCATGAACCGCATCGGCGGCAAATCCAACACGGGCGAGGGCGGAGAAGACCGCAAGCGTTACGCACCGGTGAAGGCGGGCGAATCCCTGATGTCGCGCCTCGGGCGCGAGCGCGTGGAGGTCGACATCCCGCTGCAGGATGGCGACTCATTGAAATCCAAGATCAAGCAGGTTGCTTCCGGGCGCTTTGGCGTGACGGCAGAGTACCTGGCATCCGCCGAGATGATGCAGATCAAGATTGCCCAGGGGGCGAAGCCTGGCGAGGGCGGGCAGCTGCCCGGACGCAAGGTGTCGGATTACATCGCGGAACTGCGCTTTTCGACTCCCGGCGTCGAGCTGATTTCCCCGCCTCCGCATCACGATATTTATTCCATCGAGGACATCGCGCAGCTCATCCATGATCTGAAGAACGCCAATCCCGAAGCGGCGGTCAGCGTCAAGCTCGTGTCGGAGGTCGGTGTGGGCACGGTCGCCGCGGGCGTTGCAAAAGCGAAGTCGGATCACGTGACAATCGCGGGCCATGATGGCGGAACGGGTGCGTCTCCCTGGTCCTCGATCATGCACGCCGGCACGCCGTGGGAGCTCGGGCTTGCGGAAACACAGCAGACACTCGTGCTCAACCGCCTTCGCGGCCGGATCGCGGTCCAGGTCGACGGTCAGCTGAAAACCGGCCGCGACGTGATGATCGGAGCGTTGCTCGGGGCGGACGAGTTCGGCTTTTCGACTGCGCCGCTGGTCGTCGAGGGTTGCATCATGATGAGAAAGTGTCACCTCAACACCTGCCCGGTTGGGGTGGCCACGCAGGATCCGGTGCTGCGCCGCAAGTTCACGGGCAAGCCCGAGCACGTCGTCAACTACTTCTTTTTCGTCGCCGAGGAAGTGCGCGAGGTGATGGCGAAGCTCGGGATTCGTAAATTCAACGATCTCATCGGGCGGTCCGACCTCCTCGAGAAGAGGGCGGGCATCGAGCACTGGAAAGCAAAGGGCCTCGATTTCTCGAAGATCTTCTACCTGCCGAAGATGCCGGACGAGGTCGCCCGCTACCACTGTGAGCCGCAGGACCACGGGCTCGCGAAGGCCCTCGACCATCGTCTGATCGAGCTGGCAAGACCGGCGCTCGAGCGTGGCGAGAAGGTCACGATCGAGATGCCGATTCGCAACATCAATCGCACGGTCGGCACGATGCTCTCGTACGAGATTGCCAGTCGTTATGGCCATGACGGGCTGCCCGACGAGACCATTCGCGCGCGCTTTGCGGGCTCGGCCGGCCAGAGCTTCGGCGCGTTCCTCGCGAAGGGGGTGTGGCTGGATCTCATCGGCGACACAAACGACTATTGCGGCAAGGGACTCTCGGGAGGACGCATATCGGTTCAGCCCCCGCCCAAGTTCAAAGGCGAGCCGACGCAGAACATCATTACCGGCAACGTCGTACTCTATGGCGCGATCAGCGGCGAGGCCTACTTCCGCGGGGTCGCAGGCGAGCGATTTGCGGTACGCAACTCCGGAGCGCTGGCTGTGGTCGAGGGCGTGGGTGACCACGGCTGCGAGTACATGACCGGGGGCACGGCAGTGGTCCTGGGAACGACCGGGCGCAATTTCGCCGCGGGCATGTCGGGCGGCATCGCCTACGTGCTGGACGAGGACGGTACGTTCGAGTCGCGATGCAATCTCGCGATGGTGACGCTCGAGCCGGTGCTCGCCGAACGGGAGCAGGAGGCGAAGCTCGCACGCGACTTGTGGCATATGGGGCGCGCCGACGAGCAGATCCTGAAGCAGCTGATCGAAAACCATGCGCGCTATACGGGGAGTGTGCAGGCCCGGCGCATCCTGGAGCGCTGGGCCGAGTATCGAGTCCGGTTCGTCAAGGTCTTCCCGAACGAGTACCGGCGCGCGCTGGGCGAGCTCGCCGCCAGGCAGCGCCGGCGCGCTGCATAGCATAGCCTTCCGTCGCGACAACACGGCCATTCCGGCGGACGCTGCCGCGGTCGAGCATGCGAATTGACCACATGGGAAAGATCACTGGATTTCTCGAGTTCGAGCGGGTCGACGAAACCTACGAGCCGAAAGAGCAGCGAAAGAAGCACTTTCGCGAGTTAATCCCGCGCTTGACGGACGAACAGGCGAAGATCCAGGGCGCGCGCTGCATGGACTGCGGCATTCCGTTCTGCATGAGCGGATGCCCGGTCAACAACATCATTCCCGACTGGAACGACCTCGTCTACCGCCAGGAATGGAAGGCGGCGATCGAGTCATTGCACTCGACCAACAACTTCCCGGAATTCACCGGGCGCATCTGTCCGGCGCCGTGCGAGGAAGCGTGCGTGCTCCGCATCAACGAGGATGCGGTGGGCATCAAGTCGATCGAGCACGCGATCATAGACAAGGCCTGGGAGGAGGGATGGGTTACTCCGCAGCCGCCCGATTACAGGACCGGCAAGAACGTCGCGGTCGTCGGGTCAGGGCCGGCGGGGCTCGCCTGCGCCCAGCAGCTTGCGCGTGTCGGACATACGGTTACCGTATTCGAAAAGAATGACCGCATTGGCGGGTTGCTGCGATATGGCATCCCGGACTTCAAGATGGAGAAATGGCTCATCGATCGGCGCATGGAGCAGATGGCCGGCGAAGGGGTGTCTTTCCGTGCGGGTGTCCGCGTCGGCAGCGAGGCTTCCGGAAAGGGCGTGCCTGATTGGGCGACCGAGACGATCAGCGCCGAGGCACTGCGCGCTGAATTCGACGCAACGGTTCTCGCTATCGGCGCCGAACAGCCGCGCGACCTGCCGGTTCCGGGGCGTGAGCTGGACGGGGTTCACTTCGCAATGGAATACCTTCCGTTGCAGAACAAGCGCGTAGCCGGCGACAAGGGCGTCCCTGAGCTCTGGGCTACGGACAAGCATGTTGTAATCATCGGGGGCGGCGATACCGGCTCGGACTGCGTCGGCACCTCAAACCGTCACGGCGCAAAATCCGTCACCCAGCTCGAGCTTCTGCCCATGCCGCCCGATGTCGATCGCAATCCGGTCTGGCCATACTGGCCGGTGCGGCTGAGAACTTCTTCCTCGCACGAGGAGGGCGTCGAGCGCGACTGGTCGATTGCGACCAAGGAGTTTGTCGGGGAGGGCGGCAAGTTGAAAGCCCTCAGGGCCGTGCGCCTCGAATGGAAGGACGGCAAGATGAGCGAAATGCCCGGCACGGAGTTCACGATTCCCGCCGACCTTGTACTGCTCGCGATGGGGTTCGTATCTCCCGTTCAATCCCTGCTCGATGCGTTCGGCGTGGAGAAGGACGCGCGCGGCAACGCGCTTGCGACCACGGATGGGGCCGGGTGCTACGCGACATCCGTTCCCGGGCTCTTTGCCGCAGGCGACGTGCGACGCGGCCAATCCCTCGTGGTATGGGCGATACGTGAAGGCCGCCAATGCGCGCGGGCTGTCGACGAGTTCCTGATGGGTTCCTCGGAGCTTCCGCGCTGATCCGCCGCCTTTCCAGGCGCCCGCCGCTCACGCGGAGAGCGTCGGACCGCGCCTCGCCAATCTGCGCTAGCCCGTGACGCAGCTCAAGAACAATACGCTGATCCGGGCACTGCTGCGGCAGCCCACCGCCTATACACCGGTTTGGCTCATGCGACAGGCGGGGCGCTACCTCCCGGAGTACAACGAAACCCGCTCACGTGCTGGCAGCTTTCTCGCGCTATGCCGGAATCCGGATCTGGCAACGGAGGTCACGCTTCAACCACTTGCACGCTACGCACTCGACGCCGCAATCGTATTCTCCGATATCCTGACGATACCCGACGCCATGGGGCTCGGCCTGCATTTCGTCGAAGGCGAGGGGCCCCGGTTCGAGCATCCGCTGAGAGATGAGCGCAGGATCCGGGGCTTGCAGGCCCCAGACCCGGCGGGGAGCTTGCGCTACGTCCTCGATGCGATTCGCCAGGTACGCGGCGCGCTGGCTGGCACGGTTCCGCTGATCGGCTTTTCCGGCAGCCCCTTCACGCTCGCCTGCTACATGATCGAAGGGAAAGGCAGCACGGACTTTCACACCGTAAAGGCCCTGCTCTATCGCCGGCCCGATCTGCTTCACCACGTGCTGGAAGTGAATTGCCGTGCCGTGACCGACTTTCTGAATGCGCAGATCGAGGCGGGTGCGCAGGTCGTCATGCTGTTTGATACCTGGGGCGGCATTCTGGGCCCGGCGCAGTACCAGGAGTTTTCCCTCGAGTATCTCCGGCGCGCGGTGGCGGGTTTGCGACGAGAGCAGCGGGGCGAGCGCGTTCCGAACATTGTATTTACCAAGGGTGGCGGCGCCTGGCTCGAGGCGATCGCCGCGATCGGCTGCAATGCGGTGGGCCTCGACTGGACGGTCGACATCATGAGCGCGCGGCAGCGCGTCGGCGAGCGGGTTTCCTTGCAGGGCAATCTCGACCCGGCAGTGCTCCTTGCGGGGCCGGACGCGGTGCGCGCGCAGGTAAAGACCCTCTTGAACGCATATGGAAAGGGCGCCGGGCACGTCTTCAACCTTGGGCATGGCGTCTCCCAACACACGCCACCGGAAAGTGTGGGCACGCTCGTGGAAGCCGTGCACACACTGAGCCCTGCCTATCACTGAAAAGCCGCGCCAGCTCTCGCTTTTCGGGCAGCCGGACGACCAGTTATGCACAAGGGCATCGAGGCGCAGGACTGCCCCTGCCACCAAAGCTTGGTAGCCTGGGTGGATTATTTCAACCCGTTGATTTCCATATATTATTCCTGATCGTGCCGAGTCCGCTCGCGATCATTGAACGGGGATCTACCGGATGACTCGTGGGCACTGCGCAGATCATCAACAGATTTATCCACAACGCCGTGTTGATAAGCGACAAACGATCTGATGCGTAAGGCTTTTCGGTTTCCGGTCGCGGCGCTGGCGCAACGCCGCGGGCTCGTGGACATCACGTCCGTATCGAGAGGCAGCGCATGAAGATCATCAAGGTTGCCCTCGACGTGCCGGTCGCGACGCTGTTCGACTACCGCCACGACGCGGCAACCGAGCTCGATGTCGGTTGTCGAGTGGTTGTCCCCTTCGGAAAGAAACGGCTTGTCGGCGTGATCATGGAGACGGCCGACGCCAGCAGCGTTACCTCCGGACGACTCAAGGCCGCGTTGAACGTGCTCAGGGACTCGCCGCGTCTCGAGGAGTCAGACCTGGAGCTGCTGCGGTTTGCGAGCCACTACTATCACTATCCGCTCGGGGCAGCCGTGATGGGAAGCCTGCCCCCGCAGCTGCGGCGCCCGCGGCCTCGTCCGAGCAGCCGGCAATCAAGTGGCCAGTTTGCGCTGACGGAGGCCGGTGTCGCCCTCGACCCGCGCTCGTTACCTGCGCGAGCGAGCCTGCAGCAGCAACTTTTGACTCTGCTGCGCCAACGCGCTCTGCCGCTCGCCGAGGCACGGACGATTTCCCCCCGCGCGCCGCGCGTGCTGAAGGACCTCGTGCGGCGCGGCCTTGTCAGGTTGGACGCGTGCAGTGTCTCCGCAGCCGCAGAAGCACCAACGGCGCCTTCGGCGCCTGCCCTTACGCCGGAGCAGGAGCATGCGCTCTCGACCGTGCTTGCCGATCCGAGCAGGTTCCAGGCGCATCTCGTGCTTGGCGTGACGGGCAGCGGCAAAACGGAGATCTACCTGCACGCCATTGCCGCCGTGCTCGCCGCGGGTCGCCAGGCCCTGCTCCTCGTTCCCGAGATTTCACTCACACCGCAGCTCGAGTCACTGGTGCGCGCGCGCTTTCCCGGCACACCGGTGGTCGCCTTGCACAGCGCGCTCGGTGAGCAGGAGCGCACGGCAAACTGGCTCGCGGCGCAGTCCGGGCATGCCTGCGTCGTTCTCGGGACACGGCTTGCCGTGTTCACTCCAATGCCGCGACTGGGCATCATCATCATCGACGAAGAGCATGATGCTTCCTTCAAGCAGACCGACCGGTTCCGTTATTCGGCGCGGGACATCGCGGTTGTGCGCGCAAGCCGCGCCGCAGTGCCGGTCGTGCTTGGCTCGGCGACACCTTCGCTCGAGAGCTACTTTAATGCGGTCAACGGCCGGTATCGCCTGAGCACGCTCACCCAGCGAATCGGCGCTCCGTTACCCTCGATCGAGTGCGTGGACACACGCGGCGAACGACTGGAGGACGGGTTGTCCGCCCGGCTGCGAAAGGCACTCGACGAGTATGTGGCGCGGGACGAGCAAAGCCTGGTTTTCATCAACCGCCGCGGCTATGCGCCCGTCCTCATGTGCCATTCCTGCGGCTGGGTCTCGGGCTGCCACCGCTGCAGCGCGAAGCTTGTCCTGCACCTCGGGGAGCGCCGTCTGCGCTGTCACCACTGCGGACACGCCGCGGCCATCCCGCACGCCTGCGCCGACTGCGGCAACCCGCAGCTCGCGCCGATGGGGCAGGGAACCCAGCGCGTAGAGGGGGCCCTTTCGCAGCGCTACGGAAGATCGGGGGTGCTGCGCATCGACCGGGACAGTGTGCGCCCGCGGGACGCGTGGAATGCCATGCGCGACCGCATTCATCGCGGTGAGGCGAAGATCCTGGTCGGCACTCAGATCCTCGCCAAGGGCCACGACTTCCCGAATCTGAATCTCGTGGGCGTTCTCAATGCTGACAGCCTTTTGTACAGCGCCGATTTCCGCGCCCCCGAACGGCTGCTTGCGCTGCTCACGCAGGTCGCCGGACGGGCTGGCCGCGGCAGAACGCAGGGCAAGGTGCTTATCCAGACGGAACTCCCCGATCATCCCCTCTATGACGCCCTGAAGCGCCAGGATTACGGTGCCTTCGCTGATACCTTGCTTGCGGAGCGCCAACAGGCCGGTTTCCCCCCGTTCACCCACCAGGCATTGCTCCGCGCCGAGGCGCCACGCCTGCACACGGCGCTCGAGTTTCTGCGCGGCGCTATAGTTGCCGCCCGCGATATCGCGAACTCGGTAACGCTTTACGATCCGGTTCCGGCCGCAATGCCGCGGCGCGCAGGGCGCGAGCGGGCCCAGCTTCTTGCGCAATGTGAGTCGCGGGTCCGCCTGCAACAGTTCCTTGGCGAGTGGTGCAGGAAGCTTGGCGAAGGCCGCTCCTCGTCGGCGCGCTGGATTATCGATGTCGACCCGTTGGAATTCTAGAGTCGAATATAATAGGCCCTCCGCCCTGATCCCGATGCCTGCATCCCCCGTTTCCGATATTCGCGCCCATCTCGGCGCGCTGCTATCCGACGCCGTGCAGGAAGTGGCGCCGCACCTGCCCAAGCCCGGCATTCTGCTCGATAAGCCCAGACAGGCGCAGCACGGCGATTTCGCCTGCAACGTCGCGCTCCAGCTGGCGAAGACGCTGAAGCGCGCGCCGCGCGATGTGGCCGCACAGCTGGTGGCAGCGCTGCCGGCGTCAGGCTACGTCGAACGCGCGGAAGTGGCCGGGGCGGGGTTCATCAATTTTTTTCTGAAACGCGGTTTCAAGCAGGACACCGTCAACCGCGTGCTTCAGGCCGGAGCCGCGTACGGTGTCATGGCATCCGGCCAGAAAAAGCGCGTGCAAGTGGAGTTCGTTTCGGCCAATCCGACCGGTCCGCTGCACGTCGGACACGGCCGCGGCGCCGCGTACGGCGCAAGCCTCGCCAATATCCTGGGCGCCGCAGGATTCGACGTCTCGCGCGAGTACTATGTCAACGACAGCGGGCGTCAGATGGACATCCTGGCGCTTTCGACGTGGCTGCGCTATCTCGAGCAATGCGGCATCACGCTCGCATTCCCGGAAAACGCCTATCAAGGCGATTACGTGCGCAACATGGCCCATGGCATTGTCGGGCAGCATGGTTCCAGATTTACGCGTGAAACGACCGCGGACACGCTCAAGGTCGTGCTCGAGGAGGCCGATGCCGAGAAACGCCTCGACCGGTTGATCGATCTGGCAAAGGAGCGGCTTGGAGCGGACTACGCTTATTTTCACGACCTCGCGCTGAACGAGCAGCTGGAGGACTGTCGCAGCGACCTTGCCGAATTCGGCGTGACGTTCGACCGCTGGTTCTCCGAGCGCTCGCTCTACGACTCCGGGACGGTCGAGCGCGCACTGCGCATGCTGGACGAGCGCGGTCACCTCTACGAGCAGGACGGGGCAAGATGGTTCCGCTCGACGGCATTCGGCGACGAGAAGGATCGCGTGGTGCAGCGTGAGAACGGGCAATTCACCTACTTCGCGTCGGACATCGCTTATCACTTGAACAAGTTCGAGCGTGGCTCGGACCTGGTCATCGACGTATGGGGCGCCGACCATCACGGCTACATTGCCCGGGTGAAGGGCGCGCTCGCCGCGCTAGGGCTCAATCCGGAGCAGCTCTCGATCGTGATTGTCCAATTTGCCGTGCTTTACCGAAACGGCCAGAAGGTATCGATGTCGACCCGCGCCGGTGAGTTCGTTTCCCTGAGGGAACTGCGCCGGGAAGTGGGTAACGACGCGGCCCGCTTTTTCTACGTGTTGCGCGGGGCCGACCAGCATCTGGACTTCGATCTGGATCTCGCCAGGTCACAGAGCAATGACAACCCGGTCTATTACGTACAGTACGCTCACGCCCGGGTCTCAAGCGTGCTTGAGCAGTGGGGCGGGGAGGGCGAGGAGCTCGCAAATGCTCCGGCCGCAGCGCTTGCAGGCGAGCAGGAATTGGGGCTGCTCGCCCGCCTGATGGACTATCCGCAGGCCGTCGAGGATGCGGCGAGAGAACTGTCCCCTCACCTGATCGCGTTCTACCTGAGGGAGCTTGCCGCCGAGTTTCACAGCTACTACAACGCCACGCGCATCCTGGTCGAGGACGAGGATACGAAGCTGGCGCGGCTCGCGCTGGCGGCTGCGACACGGCAGGTGCTGCGGAACGGATTGGCGCTGCTCGGTGTCTCCGCGCCGGAGAGGATGTAACATATCGCCATGACGCGTGATTACAAGAAGCCCGAACGCCGCCGCGACGGGCGGGGCGGTGGCAGCTCGTTCCTCATCGGCATGCTGCTCGGGCTGGTACTGGGCCTCGGGATTGCGCTTGGCGTGGCGTGGTACGTCAACAGAATGCCGAGCCCGTTCCTCCATCGCGCGACGCCTCCGGCCAAAGGCGAGGCGCCGGGGGCCGGTGCAGCCAAGGACGGGGCGAAGGAGCAGACCGCCAAGGCAGGCGATGGCAAGCCTCGCTTCGATTTCTATAAGATCCTTCCCGGCCAGGAAGAACCTGTAACGGACAAGCAGTTCCGTGAGGCAAGCAAGTCAAGATCGACGGAGCGCGAGGCGTTCTACCTTCAGGCCGGCGCGTTCCAGAACGCTCCGGATGCGGATACGCTCAAAGCGCGCCTCGCGCTGCTCGGCGTTGAGGCCACGATCCAGACCACCACGTTGCCGGACAAGGGGGTATGGCACCGCGTTCGCGCTGGACCGTATACCCGCATCGAGGACCTTAACCAGGCCCGCGAAACGCTGAAACAGAACGGGGTCGAAACCACTCTCATCCGCGTGCGCGACGCAGGGGCAAAGAAATGATGATGACGAAACTCGGCGCCCTAATGCGTCGTCAGCTCATCTGGCTCACCCTCCTTGTTGCGGGGATCGCGGCCGCGCCCGTGGCTTCGGCGCAGTTCGTCGCGGGCAGGGACTACCTCCTCATCAATCCGCCGCAGCCCACGAACACCGGCGGAAAAGTCGAGGTCCTCGAGTTCTTCTGGTACGGCTGCCCGCATTGCGATGCGCTGCAGGCTCCGCTCAATGGATGGCTCAAGAACAAGCCCGCGGATGTCGAGTTCCGGCGCATGCCGGCAATACTCGGGCAGAGCTGGATACCGCTCACCCAGGCCTTCTTTACGCTCGAAGCCATGGGCCTCACGGAGAAGCTCCATCACGAGGTCTTCTCCGCCGTTCACCGGGAGAAAATCAAGCTTCAGGACCCGAACACATTGTTCGACTGGGTAGCCAAGCGCGGCGTCGATCGAAAGCAGTTCATGGATACCTATAACTCGTTCGGCGTGCGCAGCCGCGTGCAGCGGGCGATCGACATGACCCGCAACTATGATATCCCGGGCACGCCGGCGATCGTGGTTGACGGGCGCTATCTGACCGCGCCTCACCTGGGCCTTGCGCGTGGTGACGTGCTGAGCTACGAACGCTACTTCAAGATAGTCGATCACGTCATCGCCCTCGCCCGCAAGGCACGCTCGGGAAAATAGGGGTGGCGCGCTTAGCGCTTCGATCCGGACTCGCGTTTCTCGCATTCACCTGCGTCACCGCGCCCGCGATGGCGCAGGAGCCCATAAAGTCGCGCCAGAACCTCGAGTACCGTCTCATCTCGCAGCAGCCGGTCGAAACCGGCGATCTCATCGAAGTGATCGATTTCTTCTGGTACGGCTGCCCCTATTGCGACCAGCTGCAGCCTGGGCTGGAGGCGTGGGTCAAGCGTAAACCGGGCGACGTTGCGCTGCGGCGCATCCCCGCAATCCTCAACGACTCCTGGAAGGCGCATGCGCGCATTTTCTACACGCTCGAAAGCCTGAACGAGGTGGAGCGCCTGCATCTGCAGGTGTACCGTGGCTACCATGCGGAGAAGCTCCACATGAGCAAGCCGGACGTCATGGTCGAGTGGGCGGTGAGACACGGAATTGACCGGCAGCGCTGGCTGGACGCCTACTATTCGCGGGAAGTCGACGAAAAGGTCGAGCGCGCCGGAGCGCTTACTCGGGCCTATACCGTCGCCGGCACCCCCACGCTCGTCGTGGACGGCCGCTATCTCACCTCCGGAAATCTCGCCGCGAGCCTGCAGGAAATGATTGCCACCCTGGAAGACCTGATTCGCCTCGCCCGCCGCAGCCGGGCAGCCCGATAGGCGGCGGCGCGCAGTTGGGCAATACGGAATCGGGCGTCGTCCCGGCGCCTCTCAGGGTCGTCATCACCGGAGCCTCGAGCGGCATCGGGGCAGCGCTCGCATGCCACTACGGGAGGCCAGGCGCCGAGCTCGCGCTGATTGGCCGGCGAAGAGAGGCCCTGGAGCAACTCGCCGCATCGTTGCCGGCCCGATGCTCCGTGTACCCCCTCGACGTGCGTGACGAGGCGTCGCTGCTCGCCGCAGGACAGGATTTCCTCGCGCGGCACGGCTGCCCGGACATCGTCGTCGCCAACGCCGGGATCAGCGTGGGCACGTTGACCGAATATGCCGAAGATCTTCCGGTCTTCGCGGAGATGATGGAAATCAACGTGCTGGGAATCGTCCGGACTTTCCAGCCCTTCATCGCATGCATGCGTGAGCGCGGGCGGGGAACTCTCGTAGGCATTGCCAGCGTCGCGGGCTACCGGGGCCTGCCCGGAGGCGGAGCCTACAGCGCCTCCAAGGCGGCCGCGATAGCCTACCTGGAGAGCCTGCGAACCGAACTCCGTGGTACCGGCATCCGCGTCACCACGATTTGTCCCGGCTACGTCGCAACGTCAATGACGGAGAACAATCCGTATCGGATGCCGTTCCTGATGCGTCCAGACGAGGCGGCGGAGAAGATTGCGGCTTTGGTCCGGCGCGGCGCAGCGTACGCCGTAATCCCCTGGCAGATGGCGATCGTCGCCCGCGTGCTGCGCATCATGCCCAATTGGCTCTACGACCGGCTCTTTGCACGCGGCCCGCGCAAGCCGCGCCGCAACGAATGATCAGAACCTACTCGACGGTGACCGACTTCGCGAGGTTCCTGGGTTTATCGACGTCGTTGCCGCGCTCCAGGGCCGCGTGATAGGCGAGGAGCTGCAACGGCACCGTGTGCAGGATGGGCGAGAGCATGCCTGCATGGTCGGGCATTCGAATCACGTGCACGCCGTCTCCGTGCGTCAGCTTCGTATCCTGGTCGGCCAGCACGTGCAGCTCGCCTCCCCGCGCGCGCACTTCCTGCAGGTTGGACTTGAGCTTTTCCAGCAGGGTGTCGTTGGGCGCGATTGCGACCACCGGCATTTCCCTGTCCACCAGCGCAAGCGGACCGTGCTTCAACTCGCCGGCGGCGTAGGCCTCGGCGTGGATGTAGGAAATCTCCTTCAGCTTGAGCGCCCCCTCCATCGCGATGGGCCAGTGAATGCCGCGGCCGAGGAAGAGGGCGTGCTGGCGCTTTGCGAATTTCTTCGCCCAGCGCTCGATTTCAGGCTCCAGCTGGAGGACGGTGGACAGCGCCGCCGGCAAATGTCGCAAGGACTGCAGGAGCGCCGCCTCGCGTTCACCGGTCAACCTTGCGCGCTGCTTCGCGAGGACCATCGTCAGCAGCGCCAGGGCCGCGAGCTGGGTCGTGAAAGCCTTGGTGGATGCAACTCCGATCTCCGGTCCGGCCCGCGTCAAGAAGCGCAAATCGGCGGTCCGAATCAGCGCCGACTCCGGGACATTGCAAATTGCAAGCGAATGGCGATGGCCGAGCCCTTTGGCATGCTGGACTGCAGCCAGAGTGTCCGCCGTCTCGCCTGACTGCGATATGGCGACCACCAGCGTGTCGGGTGCGGGCACCGATTCGCGATAGCGGTACTCGCTCGCAATCTCGACATTGCAGGGAAGGCCCGCAATGCCTTCCAGCCAGTAGCGCGCCACCATCCCGGCGTGGTAGCTCGTGCCACACGCGATGATGAGCAGCCCGCCGGTCGTGCCCAGTACCTCGTCGGCGCCGGCCCCGAAGAGGTTCGCGGTCACCGAGCGCGCACCCGCGACCATCTCGAGCGTGTTCGCGACGGCGCCGGGCTGCTCGAAGATTTCCTTCTGCATGTAATGGCGATAGGGCCCCAGTTCCACCTCATCCGCCGTGATGTGGCTGCGATGAACCGGTCGTTCGACGCCCTTGCCCGCAGCATCCCGCACCGCGACCCGCTCGAGCGTAATCTCGGCGCAGTCGCCGTCCTCGAGGTAGATGATGTTCTGCGTCACCTGAATCAGCGCCGATGCGTCCGAGGCGGCGAAGTTCCCTCCTTCGCCCAGGCCGAGCAGCAAGGGCGCTCCCTGGCGAGCGACGATCAGCCGCGATCGATCACCCTCGGAGATCACCGCGATCGCGTACGCCCCGACGAGCTCGTTCCTCGCCGTCTGCACCGCATCGAACAGGGAGATGCCCGGCCTGAGGCACGAATGCACGAGATGCGCGATGACCTCGGTATCCGTGTCAGACGTGAACTCGTACCCTTGCGACCGAAGCCGCGCCCGGATCTCCTCGTGGTTCTCGATGATGCCGTTGTGCACCACGGAAACACCACCCGATACATGAGGGTGCGCGTTGCGCTCCACAGGTGCGCCGTGAGTAGCCCAGCGCGTGTGGGCAATGCCAAGGGGGCCGCTCACGCCCTGCCCCTGGACCAGCCGTTCGAGCTCGGCCACGCGGCCGGTACAGCGCACACGCTGCAGAGAGCCGTTCAGCACCGCGACGCCCGCCGAATCGTACCCGCGGTACTCGAGCCGCTTCAGCCCCTCGATCAATACCGGGACGACGTTGCGCCTTGAGATAGCTCCGACGATGCCGCACATAAGCTCAGTGATTTTTCTTGGTCGGACGCTTCCATCCGGCCCGGTGCTCCTGCGTCTTGGCGTTGATCACGAGACCGCCGGACGGCGTGTTCTTCCACACGGTCGTACCTGCCCCAATGGTGGCGCCTCGTGCGACCGTCACAGGCGCCACGAGCTGCACGTCCGATCCGATGTGCACGTCATCCTCGATGACCGTCTGGTGCTTGTTCGCGCCGTCATAGTTGCAGGTGATGGTTCCGGCGCCGACGTTGACATCCCGGCCGATCGTTGTGTCACCGATGTATGACAGATGATTCGCCTTGGATCGGGCTCCGATCTTGCTCGCCTTCACTTCGACGAAATTGCCGATGTGCACTTCCTCCCCGATCCGGTTGCCGGGGCGGAGGCGAGCGTATGGCCCGATCCGGCAGCGCTCGCCGATTCTCGCGTCTTCCATCAACGTAAACGGCTCGATACGCGTACCCGCGCCGATCTCGGCGTCACGCAGCACGCAATTTGCTCCGATCACGACCCCGTCGCCCAGGCGCACCCGGCCTTCGAACACGCAGTTGACATCGATGCTGACATCGGCGCCACATGCAAGCTCCCCCCGAACGTCAAGCCGCATCGGGTCCGCCAGCATGACCCCTTGGTCCAGGAGCCGCAGGGCATGGCGTTGCTGCCACGCCCGCTCCGCCTGGGCCAGCTGCAGCTTGCTGTTGACGCCCAGCGCCTCCCACGAATCGTGGGCCGTAACGGTTGCGACCCGAACGCGATCTTTCAGCGCCAGGCTGACGACATCCGTCAGGTAATACTCGCACTGTGCATTCCGGTTGCCGATCTTCGCAAGCCATCCCTTCAAGCGGCGCGTCGGCAACACCATGATCCCGGTATTGACCTCGCGCAGACGGCGCTGTGCCGCGGTCGCATCCTTCTCCTCGACGATCGCGCGGATCCGCCCCTGCCTGTCGCGCACGACCCGGCCGTAACCGTCCGGTTCATCGAGTTCCATCGTGAGAATCACAACCTCGTCGCGCGCGCCGTCGATCATTCGTTTGAGCGTGCCGGGCTCGATCAGGGGAACGTCGCCGTAGAGCACGAGGGTCGCGCCGGCTGCGTCAAGCTTCGGCAGCGCTTGGGCCAGTGCATGACCGGTACCAAGCTGCGGCTCCTGCCGCACAAATACCAGATCGGATTCGCTCAACGCACGCGGCAGAGCTTCGCCTCCGTGCCCATAGACGACGCAGATCCGCTGTGGCGCAAGCGCGCGGGCCGTCTCCAGGACGTGCCGGATGAGCGGGCGCCCGGCCAGCGGATGCAGGACCTTCGGCAACGGGGAATGCATGCGTTTGCCCTGACCTGCGGCCAGAATCACAACGTTGACCCGAGACATGACGAAATTATCGCACAAACATCAACTTACGCGCCGCTCGATGTAGCGGGCAACCGCTGCGCGCTGGCTTGAACTCAGGTGGAGCCCTGCCTTCGTGCGCCGCCAGAGCACATCGTCTGCGGTGCGCGCCCACTCGCGCTCCACGAAATAATCGATCTCCCGCGCGTAAAGTTCAACGCCAAAATGCTCACCCAGGTCAGAAAGCTTGGCGCTCTCCCCGAGCACCTCATAGACCAGCGCGCCGTGACGGCGGGCTAGCGCGCGTCGCACGTCCGCCGGCAGCCATGGAGAATCCCGCTGGACATGGAAATCGGCGAACTGGTCAAAGGGCTCGCCACGCAGGTCACCACCGGGAAATGCCGCGTGCCGGGTCCACGGCGCCGACATGGCCGGGAACCACGGGGCGAGCGCCGCGAGCGCTTTCTCAGCGAGACGGCGGAAGGTG
>DASPGR010000069.1:0-4376 GCA_035620515.1 Burkholderiales bacterium
AAGGAGTACCCGCTGACCCCGCAGCTACTCGCACACACCCACGTGTGGAGCACGGGTGAGGCCGGCGGGAACCGTGTGGCCGTCAAGGGTGCCCCGGAAGCCGTCGCAGGATTGTGCGGACTTCGTGACGACGCGTGGAAGGCGGTCGAGGCCGAGGTTCAGCAGATGGCCGGGGAGGGATTGCGCGTGCTTGGGGTTGCGCGTGCCCGCGCGGGTGAAGGCGCGCTGCCGGAGGCGCCGGAGGATTTTTCCTTCGAATGGCTGGGGCTCGTTGGCCTGGCCGACCCCGTCCGCCCGACGGTCAAGGCCGCGCTCGCCGAGTGCTACGCGGCCGGCATACGCGTCGTCATGATCACGGGCGACTATCCGGTCACGGCCCAGGCCATTGCCCGGAGCATCGGGCTGAAGAACGCGGAAGCGGTGGTTACCGGCCTCGAGTTGTCACAGCTGAGCGACGAAGCGCTCGCGCAGAGAGTCGCCAGCACCAATATTTTCGCGCGCGTCGTGCCGGAGCAGAAGCTGCGTCTCGTCGAGGCACTGAAGAAGAATGGCGAGGTGGTTGCCATGACCGGCGACGGCGTCAATGACGCGCCGGCGCTCAAGGCCGCGCACATCGGCATAGCGATGGGGGGGCGCGGAACCGATGTCGCGCGGGAGGCGGCCTCCCTCGTGCTGCTCGAGGACGATTTCGACTCGATCGTACACGCCGTTCGCCTGGGCCGGCGGATCTACCGGAACATCGTGCATGCGATGTTGTACTTGCTTGCCGTGCACGTTCCCATCGCGGGAATGGCCTTCGTGCCGCTTGTTTTCGGCTGGCCGATCGCGTTCTTCCCCGTTCACATCGTGTTCTTCGAGTTCGTGATCGATCCCGCGTGCTCGATCGCCTTCGAGGCGGAGCCCGTCGACGACGAGGTGATGCGCCGGCCGCCGCGCCCGCCGGACGAGCATCTCTTCGACCTCAAAACAGTTGTGATTGCATTGCTGCAGGGCGCCGTGATGCTCCTCGCGGTCGTGCTTGCCTACTACTATGCCCTCGGTCAGGGCCAGGACGAGGACTATGCACGCGCCATGGCGTTCGCCACGATCGTGCTCGGGAATCTGGGCTTGATCCTGGCCAACCGCTCGCGGACACGCTCGCTCCTGTCGACGTTGCGCTATCCGAATCCCGCGCTCTACTGGGTGATCGGCGGGACCCTTGCAGGGATGCTGATGACGCTTTACGTGCCGTATCTCAACCGGCTTTTCCGGTTCGCGCCGCCCGCTGCGGCTGATCTCGCGCTCTGCCTGGCTGCTGCTGCTGCCGGGCTGCTGTGGTACGAGCTCTACAAGCTGCTGCGCGCCCGGTGAGGGCGCGCAGAAGGCTGCTCCCTCTGGCGCGGGAAGGCAGTTTCCCTTAACATTCCAATGGCCTAGAACGCCTCGAGAATACGAGGCCATGAGCGGGGGATTGGATCATGCCACACGCGGTTGACCGGGCCTACAACATCGCGGATCTGCGCGAGATTGCGCGCCGGCGCTTGCCCAAGGGCCTGTTCGAGTTCGTCGACCGCGGCACCGAGGACGAAGTCTCGTTGCGCAACAACCGGGCTGTTTTCGAGCGTATTCGCTTTCAGCCGCGCACACTGGTGGACGTATCGGGGCGCAGCCAGGAGATCACGCTCTTCGGCCAGAAGCAGAAGATGCCGCTCGTCATCGCGCCGACCGGCACAGCCGGTCTCATGTGGTACCACGGCGAGATCGAGCTCGCCCGCGCCGCCGCCGAGGCCGGCGTCCCCTTCACGCTGGCGACGGGGTCAACGACCGCGATGGAGAAGGTGGCGGAAGCGGTGGCCGGCATCCCGCTCTGGTTTCAGCTCTACATGTGGCCCGACCGCTCGCTCTCGCATCAGCTGGTGGAGCGTGCCCGTGCGGCGGGCTTCAAGGCGCTCGTGGTCACGGTCGACGGGGTCGCCGCCGGAAACCGCGAGTACAACCTGCGCAACGGCTTTACCATCCCCTTCAGCTTCACGCGGCGAAACATCACCGATGTCCTGATGCACCCGCGCTGGCTCGCCGGCGTGCTGGCGAGGTATGTCCTGACGACCGGCATGCCGCGCTACGAGAACTACCCAAGCGAGATCAAGTATCGCGTCACGGCGCGCCCCATGGGGCGTTCGCAGATGCGCAACGATTCGCTCAACTGGGATGATCTGCGCGACCTTCGCCGGATGTGGCCGCACATCCTCATCGTCAAGGGGATCCTGCACCCGCAGGACGCGATGCTCGCGGCCGATTGCGGCGCCGACGGCGTGGTGGTGTCGAATCACGGCGGCCGCAATCTGGACGGCGCTCTCTCCCCCATCGAGGTGCTGCCCGAGATTGTCGACGCCGTGGGCAAGCGGATGACGGTGCTGGTTGACAGCGGCTTTCGCCGCGGGTCGGATGTCGTGAAGGCGCTCGCCATGGGCGCGCACGCGGTCCAGATCGGGCGCTCGACGCTGTATGGCGTGGCGTCGGGCGGAGAAGCCGGAGCGCGGCGCGCGCTGACGATATTCCGCGAGGAGATCGACCGCGTCATGGCGCTCATCGGAGTACGCAGCATTGCGGATCTCACTCCGGAGATCGTGCGCGCTCCGGACATTGCCCTGCGCGCCGTCGAGCCGGCGCGCCCCGGGCTTCGTTTGCTGGAAACCGCGCGAGCGGCGGAGGGATAGTTGCTGATCTATTACCTGCTGGCGCTGATACCGTTTGCGCTGGTCGGTTACGTCCTCTGGGCATATCACCGCAAGGCGGCCGAAAAGGAGGCGCTGAGCCGCGGGCGCATGGCGCTCCTCATGGGAGAGACCCAGGTCGAACGCCCTCAACATGAGGCGCCGCCTGCGGCCGCAGCGGAGAACACACCCGTTGCTCCACCGGTCCAGCATAAGATCGTCACGGGAAAGGCACCTCCGTGGGCCCGGCGCGAGCGCTTTCTCTCGAAATCCGAGGCGGTCGTCTACTATTTGCTCAAGACCGCGCTGCGCCGCGACCACGAGATCTACGTACACGTGGCGTTGTCGGCAGTGGTGTCGGTGGGGAATGACGTGCCTCCCTATGAGCGCGAACAACGCGTGCGCCGCCTCGCCCAGCACGAGCTGACGTTCGTCGTCTGTGACAAGGCGCTGCACGTGATCGCAGCGCTGGAACTGAACGAGTACCTGACGGAGATCGATGCCGATTTCAAGGCCGAGTGCCTCAAGAGCGCCGGCATCCGCCTGGTCCATCTCGACGCCACCGCGCTGCCGCCGCGGGACGCGATTCGCACCCTCGTGTACGACATCTGATCGAGGCGCCCCAGGGCCTGGAGGCCGGCCGCCCATGCGCGAATTCGCCTGATGGGCCCGCCACTTGCGAACCAGGCCGAATACCGGTATCGTTCGCGCCGCAGTCGACTCAATCGGTGTCTTGTTGATCCGTAGACTCCGCGCCGCACGGCGGAGCCCCTCAGTTCTCAACCACTTCATTTGATTCGTTTGCAGGCCGCGGGCACGAACCGCGTTTATTATTTTTTTCGGAGTACAGTATGGCAACAGGAATCGTGAAGTGGTTCAACGAGGCGAAAGGTTTCGGATTCATCACGCCGGATGACGGCAGTGAAGACGTCTTCGCCCATTTCTCGGAAATACAGGGCAACGGCTACAAGTCGCTCAAGGAAAAGCAGCGCGTCGAATTCGAGATCACGCGCGGGCCCAAGGGCATGAAAGCCGCCGCGATCAAGCCGCTGTAAGGCTGATTCTCGTACCACGGAAAAGGGGCTCATCGAGCCCCTTTTTTGTTGTACGGCCGCACATTGCGTCGCGGGAGGTCGAATACAATAATGCACGCCGTCAGCGCCGCCCGGCGCGGCCGTCCGACTTGATGCCGTCCTGGCGAGGCGACGGCGCCGAGGTCAACCCGTGCTTATACGCGAATGCGGACATCGTAAGGCGGCTGGACACATCGAGCTTCTGATAAACCGAGGATAGATGATTGCGCAGCGTATGCTCGCTGATGTTCAGCATTTGTGCGAGGACCTCGCCGCTCGCGCCGGGGTAATTGGTCGCAAGCGCGACGATTTCCCTTTCTCTGACGGTCAAGCTCGCAATCTTCACCTGGTCCAGGTCTGGCGCACGGGCTGTCCTTTGTTGTGGAATCGCAGCAAAAACCCGGCCTGTTGTGACGCGATCCAGCCACAGCTCCCCCTGATGCACCTTGGCGATCGCTGCGAGGATGGTCTCAGCAGGAGATTGCTTGCTCACCACGCCGCTGGCACCCGCAAGCACAGCATGTTCAGGCAGCGACTCGTTACGCGAGCCGGTTAGCACCAGGATGTTCGCAGGCGACCTGGATTTGAGTGTCGCTATCGCTTCGGTAAT
>DASPGR010000070.1:0-2354 GCA_035620515.1 Burkholderiales bacterium
CCCTGCTCGAGAGCGAGGCGCGCGTCCTTGAGCGAGATGCGCACCTGGCCTTCGGGCGAGAAGTCTCCCTTCAGCATCTTGGGGCCCTTGTCGACCATGGTTTTCGAGCTGCAGGCGGCGTCCTGCAGCACCTTGAGCAGGCTCTCGCCTTCCATGCCCGCTTTCATGCCGAGCACCAGGCCCTCGGCGAGGGCCAGACGGTTGCCGAACAGGATGAGATTGATGATGAGCTTCGTCACCGCGCCCGAGCCGACCGGCCCCATGCGGTAGGCGGCCCGCGCAAAACCTTCGAACAACGGCTTTGCCGCCTCGAAATCCTCGGGCGTCCCGCCGGCGATGACAATGAGGTCCTTCTTCCACGCCATCGCGCTGGTGCCGCTCACGCAGGCATCGAGAAAGCGGATGCCGCGCTGCGCGAGCTCGGCGCCGAGCTTCTCGGAATCCTGCGGCCGCGAGGTGGAGGTGTCGGCTAGGATAAGGCCTTTCGCGGCCGCCCCGGCCACGCCGTTCTCCCCGAGCACGACTTCCCGCACGATGTCGCTCGTCGGTAGCGAAGTGACGAGCCACCGCGCTCCCCGCGCCGCTGCTGCAGGTGATTCCACAGGCGTTCCGCCGCGCTCGTGCAGCTCGCACAGGCGCCGCTCGTCGAGGTCGAATCCCTGTACCTTGAACCCGCTCTTGAGCAGGTGGTGCGAAAACGCCTGTCCCATCAGCCCGACGCCAACGATCCCGACGCATTCAGCCATGACGACACCTCTTTCAGTAGCCAAGTTTCCGGTCGACCAGCGTCTCCAGCGGCTCGCCTTCGAGGTAGCGCCTCGCGTTGGCGACGAAGACCTCGGCCACCGCCACATCGCGCTGCGGATGGAGCCCCCCGATGTGAGGCAGCACCACGATGCCCTCGGTGGTCCAGAACGGATGGTCGGAAGGCAGCGGCTCCTTGCGGAACACGTCGAGCACGGCGCCCGCGATGGTTTTCGAGCGCACGGCCTCGATGAGATCGCCGTCGACGATCAGCGCGCCACGCGCGAAATTGAGGAGCCAGGCGCTCGATTTCATGGCGCGAAGACGCTTTGCGTCCATGAAGTTCTCGGTATCCCGCGTCGATGGGAGCAGCAGCAGCACGAAATCCGACGCGCCGAGGACTTCATCTGTCGCTTCAGGTGGATAGACCCTTGAGACATGCGGGAGCGGCGCCGCGCGGCGCTTGGTGCCGATCACCTTGATCTCGAGCGCATCCGCCTTGCGCGCGAGCTCCTGCCCGACCGCGCCGAGACCGAGGATGCCGAGCGTCTTTCCCACGAGTGGCTCGGAGATGCGGCGGGTCCAGCGGCTCTCGCGCTGCTCCAGCGCGCAGGCCAGGAAGGGCTTCGTGAGAAAGAACAGCGCGGCGAGTATGTTCTCCGGCATCTGCACCCGGTGCGAGCCGCGCGCGCAGGTGAGCACGGTGTCGCCACGTAGATCCGCCGCTGCGAGCCACTGGTCCATCCCCGCGGTGGTGCTCTGGATCCAGCGCAGCCGCGGCATGGCGGAGAGCAGTCCCGGCGCCGGCCGCCAGCCGACGAGCGCCTCGCAGCGCGCCGCAAGCTCGCCGGGGATCTTCTGGTCCGATCGCACGCCGTGGAACTCGAAGCGGTCGGCCAGCCCGGCGCGCGCGAGCGCCTGCTCGTAGACGCCCGCCTCATTCATCCACACGACGCAGACCGTTTTGCCCATGCTCGCGAATTCCCGAGCGGCAAATGTATCATGCTGCAAAAGCGAAATGGCGAGGACCGCGGCACGAGCGGGAAACAGCGAGGAGCGAACAAACGTGGCACCACTCAAAGGCAGAACAGCGCTCGTTACCGGGTCGACGGGAGGGATTGGCGAAGCATTCGCCCGCGCCCTCGCAGCGCAGGGCTGCAAGGTGGCGCTCAATGGATTCGGTGATGCGGGCGCGATCGAGAAGCTGCGGGCAGGCATTGCCCGGGACCACGATGTTGAGGTGATGTACGACGGCGCAGACCTTGCGAGGCCTGCAGAAATCGAGCGCATGATGGCGGCGGCCTGCGCGCGGTTGGGGAGCATCGATGTCCTCGTCAACAATGCCGTCACGCGGCACTACGCGCCGGTCGAGGCGTTTCCGGTCGAGAAATGGGATGAGGCGCTGGCCGTAAACCTTTCCGCCGCGTTTCACACCATACGGCTTGCTCTTCCCGACATGAGAAAGCGCAACTGGGGCCGCATCATCAACATGAGCTCCATTCACGCGACGAACGTGGTGCGCGAGCGTGTCGACTACATGACGACCAAAGCCGCCATCCTCGGGCTGACGAGAGCGGTGGCGCTGGAGTGCGCGCAAACCGGGATTACCT
>DASPGR010000071.1:0-4085 GCA_035620515.1 Burkholderiales bacterium
GAATGGGGCGCGATCCAGGGTGCGGGCGCCATCAGGGCCAGCTGGTCCGACTGGCAGGGCCTGCCTGACAAGGCGAAACTGTGGGAGCACGTGCGCGGGACGAAGGTGGCCAAGCGCGAGGACCTGCAGAAGGTTGGCAACACCGCACAGGAGATGCGGGCCGGCGCGAAGAAGCTTGCCGCAACCTACGATTTCGCGGTGCACACGCACGGCTCGCTCGGGCCATCGTGCGCCGTCGCCGAGTGGAAAGACGGCAAGCTCACCGTGTGGACCGCATCGCAGGCGACGCACCTGCTGCGCAAGCAGCTCGCCCAGATGCTCGGCGTCAAGCCCGACGACGTGCGTTGCATTTATCTCGAGGGCGCGGGGTGCTACGGGCGAAACGGCCATGAGGACGCCGCAGCCGACGCGGCGTTGCTCGCGAGGGAGGTCGGCAAGCCGGTGCGCGTGCAGTGGAGCCGCGCCGATGAGCACGGCTGGGATCCGAAGGGGCCTCCGACGCTGATCGACCTGCGCGCCGCGCTCGACTCCGGCGGCAATGTCGTTGCCTGGGAGTCCGAGGCATTCATTCCCAACCGCCACAAGCCATGGGGCGTGACGCTCGTGGCGGCCGACCTTGCCGGGCTGCCCAAGGACGACTCCTTCCCCGGCAATATTCACCAGGCGCTCGCGGTGCAGTACGGGTTTCCCAATGTGCATGCATCGGTCAACTGGCTCGCCGAGACGCCGTTCCGCCCGTCGTGGATCCGCACGCCGGGCCGGATGCAGAACACCTTCGCAAACGAGTGCTTCATCGATGAGTGTGCGGCGGCCGCGGGGGTTGATCCGCTCGAGTACCGGCGGCGCTACCTGAAGGATGCGCGCGGCCTGGAGCTTCTCGACCGGCTTGTCAAACTTGCGGGCTGGACGCCTCGCAAGGGGCCGGCCAGAGCGAGCGGCGACGTCGTGACGGGGCGCGGCCTCTCCTACATCAAGTACGAGCTGGTGCGCACGTATGTGGGAGTGGTCGCGGACGTGACGGTGAACCGCAGCACCGGCAAGGTGCGCGTCGAGCGCTTCTATTGCGCGCACGACTGCGGCCAGATCATCAATCCCGACGGGCTCGAGAACCAGATCGAGGGCAACATCGTGCAGACGGTCTCGCGCACGCTCATCGAGGACCTGCAGTGGAGCCGCTCGATGGTGACAAGCCTCGACTGGAAAGGCTATCCCATCCTCACCTTCCCGGATGTACCGGAAGTGATGATCGATCTCATCGACCGGCCGACCGAGCGGCCATGGGGCGCGGGAGAGCCCACCGCAGCGGTCGTGCCCTCCGCGATCTCGAACGCGATCTACGACGCGACCGGCGCGCGCATGCGCTCGGTGCCGTTCACGCCGGACAAGGTGCTTGCCGCGCTAAAGAGCGTGTGACCGCGGATCCTTTTGGCGGCGCGGGGCGGGCCTTGCCCGCCCCGTTTTTTTTGGCGCGTAGACAGTTTTCACCTGCTCTGCCGAGCTACCCACGATCAAGTCGGCGCCGTGGCGTCACTGCCCTTGGGCCGTGCGCAACCGGTTAAGATCGTCGCGCGCCTTGACCAGGTCCTCGCGCAGCTTCTTCTGGCGCGCCCAGTAGCTGTCGTTTAGCTTGCTGGCGCCGCCTGCCAGGCCGGTACGCTCGCCCGGAAGGGGCTCCTTGCCGTTTGCGAGCGCGGCCTCGGCCTGGCGAACCCGCTCCTCCGCTTCCCGCAGGCGATCACCACTGACCTCGGTGCGCTGGCGAGCCTTCGCACCTTCCTCGACCGCCCCTTGGGCGCCCGGCGGGTTGATCTGCACGCCGGTCCTTGAGGTATCCGGCTTTGAGGTCTCGACCTTGGCTGCGCCTGGCTCCGGCCGGTCTCCATACACGACCGAGCCGTCCGGCATGATTGACTTGTGCAGCGTCTGCGCGTTTACCGAGCTCGCCGTCAGGGCAACGGCTGCAAGGCATCCAATCAGCAAGATGCGTGCGAACATGGCTGATCTCCTGAGAGAAAGCGCGCCGCTGAACGCGGCTCTCGTCGTTGCGCCTATTATATCGCGCGAGCCCGCAGCATCCGCAGCGCCCCCTGTGCCGTAGATCACTGACGCGAGACGGCGATGGCATACAGGAAGATCGGCGATTACGGGGTCATCGGCAACGGCGCCATGCTGGCGCTCGTTGCGCAGGACGGCTCGCTCGAGTGGATGTGCCTGCCGTACATGGACTCGCCGTCGGTTTTCGCCGCGCTTCTCGACGATGAAAAGGGCGGGCGCTGGCACGTCCGCCCCGGTGAGCCCTTCGACTGCGCGCAGTCCTATCTCCCGAGGACGAACATTCTCCGGACGCGTTTTCGCACCGCAAGTGGCGAGCTCGAGCTCACGGATTTCGTGGCCGCAGGAGACCCGCAGAAAGCGGACGCGACCCTCGTTGTGCGTCTTGCCAGAGCGGCTGGCGGCCCGGTCGATGTGGCGATCGAGTGCTCGCCGCGATTCGACTATGCCCGGCGTGTGCCCGAACGGCGAGTCTCGGAAAACGCGGTCGTGTTCACGGCGGGCACGGAGAGCATGACACTCGCGTCGAGCCGTCCGCTCTCCTGGCAGGACGAGCAGGCGCGCGTAGCCCTCGGCTCGGGCGAGTGCCTGTGGCTCGTGCTCGGATCCGGCCAGAGTGTTCCGCCGCGCAACCCCGCGGCGCTCGAGCACATGCTCGAGGAGACGCGCCACTACTGGGAGGAATGGGTCTCACGCAGCGAGACCGGGCGCATGCCGCTCGAGGGCTGGTGGCAGGAGCAGCTCGAGCGCAGCGCGCTGGTGCTGAAACTCCTGCAGCTGCGCGCGACCGGCGCGATCGCTGCCGCGGGGACGACCTCTCTGCCCGCGATCATCGGCGGCGAGCGCAACTGGGACTACCGGCTCTCCTGGATCCGCGACACCAGCATGACGCTGGCCGCGCTCTACGAGCTCGGGCACGTCACGGAGACCGAGCGCTATCTCTCCTGGCTGAAGGAAATCGCCGCGCAGGCAAAGGAGCCGGGCCGGTTGTCGATTGTCTACCGCCTGCGGGAGCCGCTCGCGCCCGGCGACGAGACCGAGCTGCCGCACCTCTCGGGCTACAAGAACTCGCGCCCCGTGCGAATCGGTCAGTACGTCATTCACCAGCGCCAGCATGATATCTACGGCGAGCTGCTCGATGCGCTGTTTGCCCTCTCGCGGCTCGTCGGCAAGATCCGTTTCGATCACTGGGCGCTGCTCACTCCGCTGGTGGAAGAGGTGATCCGTATCTGGCGCGCGCCCGATGACGGGATCTGGGAGGCGCGCATCGGCGCGCGCCACTACGTGCATTCCAAGCTCATGTGCTGGGTCGCGCTCGACCGCGCGATCAAGATGGCCGATCACTACGGCTTTCCCGGCGATATCGGCCGCTGGAGCGCCGAGCGCGAGGCGATTCGCGCGGAGATTCTCGAGCGCGGCTACAACGAGCGCCGCGGCTGCTTCACCCAACACTATGACACCGGGGCGGTCGACGCCGCGCTGCTTCTGATCCCGCTCACCGGCTTCCTTCCCGTCGACGACGCACGGGTCGCGGGCACCATCACGGTGATCGAGCGCGAGCTCCTGCGCGATCGCGCGCTGCTGCGCTACGAGCTCGACGACGGGCTCGCGGGGCAGGAGCAGGGTTTCATGATCTGCCTTTTCTGGTACCTGCACTGCCTGATCCTCCAGGGCCGGCTCGACGAGGTTGACGAGTACCTGCGCGAAATCGGGCGCTACACCAACGACCTCGGCCTCTTCGGCGAGCAATACGAGCCGCGCTACCAGGAGATCACCGGAAATTTTCCCCAGGCCTACTCCCATATCGGCTACGCGACGACGATCCTGCGTTACCGGGAGGCGCGTCTTGCGCGCGAGCAGGTGCCACGGGTCGGCTTGCGTCGCAGGCTCGGGGTGCTCCTCGGCCGCGCGGCGCTCAACGACAACGCGGGGAGCGGGGGTCCGCGCGTCGCCGATCCGGGAGACGCGATGAAGCGCGCGATGAACGTCGTGCGGGGCCAGTTCTACGACGGGCACTCGCGCAAGGTCGACTA
>DASPGR010000072.1:0-3830 GCA_035620515.1 Burkholderiales bacterium
GTCGAATTCGATGTGGAGAAGATGCTGCGCGTGCTGCGCATCCCGGCGGAAAAGCTCTCCGGCAAGGCGATCGCGTCGGCGCGCGACCGGGTGACGAGTCTCACGGAGCTCCTCGGGCGCAAGCCGGACGCCGAGCTGGTCAGGCGTTATCTCACGGAGGCGTTCGAGAGCGAGTTCGGCGTGGAATTCAGCGAGGGGGAGCTCTCGCTCTCCGAGCACCGGCGATTCGAGCGCGCGTTGGGAGAGATCGACCATCCGGACTGGGTAAACCTCGTCTCGCGGCCGGTGGCTGCAATGCCGATCCTCGAGGCCGAGCAGAAATTCGGTGGCGGGCTGCTGCGCGCGAGCGTCACGTTGGACGTGCTGACGCAGACGGTGCGCCAGGTGTGGTTCACGGGAGATGTCTTTGTCAGCCCACGGCGTCTCCTCGTGGACCTCGAAGCGGCGTTGAAGGATACGCCGCTCGACCGCCTCGAAGCCAGGGTGCGCGGCTTCTTTCACGGACGTCGGTACGATGCCCTGGGTCTTGCGCCGGATGATTTCGTGAATCTCGTGCGTCTTGCCCTCAAGCAGCCGGTCGTGACGCCCAATCCATGAGTGCCCTCACCTGCGATGTCCTCGTCGTCGGTCTCGGCCCGGCGGGCGGGGCGGCCGCGGCCGCTGCGGCAAAGCTCGGCCTGAGGGTGGTGGGCGTCGAGAAAAAGCGCGTGGTGGGTGTCCCGGTGCAATGCGCCGAGTTCATTCCGCTGCCGCTCGGCCGCCACGCCCGAGCGCCCGGGGTGATGGCGCAGCGCGTGAGCGCCATGAAGAGCGTACTGCCCTCGGGCTGGGTGCACGCCGCGCCGTTCTCGGGCCTCATGATCGACCGTTCCGCGTTCGACCAGGCGCTCGCGCACGCGGCAGAGGAAGCCGGGGCGCGCCTTTTCCTCGCCTCGCGCCTTGTCGCGCTCGACGTGAAAAGCCGTCTCGCGCAGATTGGCAACGCGCGCCGCAGCGTCGAAATCTCGTGGCAAGTGCTGATTGCGGCCGACGGGCCCCATTCCGTCACGGCGGCGCTGCTGGGACTTCCGCCGCTCAAGACCGTGAACACCCGGCAGTACACGGTGCCGCTGCCCAACGCTTCGATGGAGACCGCGATCTGGCTCTCCGATGCCTATCCCGGCGGCTACGCATGGCTGTTTCCCAAGGGAAGTGTTGCCAACCTGGGGCTGGGCATGGACCCGGGATTTGCGGTCGATCTAAAAAGGCCGCTCGATCAATTGCACCGGCAGCTCTTGCACGAAGGCCGCGTGGGCCGCGAAATTCTGTTTCGCACCGGCGGTGCCATTCCGGTAGGAGGACTGAGGCAGCAGCTGGTGGTCGAAAGCGTCGTATTCACCGGCGATGCGGCAGGGCTTACCCACCCCATCTCCGGTGCCGGAATTGGAGCCGCGGTGATTTCCGGGGAGCGTGCAGCCGAGGCCGCTCATGCGCTGCTGCACGACGGCGCGAGCGAGGCGCTCGCGGGCTACGAGGAAGACATCCGCGACCAGTTCGAGGGCTCGATCGCACGCGGCCTCGCCCGTCGGCGTGAGCTCGAGCGCGCTGCCCGGGAGGGCGCTGCGCGCCACGACGCCGTGCAGCGGCGCGGCTGGATCGGGTTTCCTGAATACTTTGACGAGGAGGCAACATGCGATGCCCCGGTCTGATCGTGCTGGCGGGTCTGCTCGTTGCCGCGTGCGACAGCGGGCCGAAGGAGGCGCCTCCCGACCTCGTGAAGAGCCAGCGCGAGGCGATGGAGAAGGCAAGACAAACGGAGACGGTCATCGACCAGGCAACGGCGGATCGTCTCAAGCGAGCGGAAAAGGAGGTCAAGTGAAACAACTCTCATTGATCACGGGGGCACTGGTGTTGACGGCGCTGGCGGGGGGCGTGGGTGCCCAGGATGCGACCTACTCGATCCGCCTCATGACCCCGGAGACGGCGCTCAAGGCGGCTCAGGCCGCCCTTAAGAAATGCCGTGATTCCGGCTATCAGGTTGCGGTGGCGGTGGTCGACCGCGGCGGGATCACGCAGGTCCTGCTGCGCGATCGCTACGCGGGCCCCCACACACCGGAAATGGCGGCCGACAAGGCCTGGACCGCGGTGAGCTTCCGCACGAACACTACGGAGCTCGCGCGGATGACGGCGGCGGGCCAGCCCCAAAGCGGCGTCAGGCATCGGCCACGCGTCGCGACGGTGGGCGGAGGCATGACGATCGAGGGCGGCGGCGCGATACTGGGCGCTATCGGAGTGTCGGGCGCGCCCGGCGGCGAGGCCGATGATGTCTGCGCCAGCGCGGGCATCGCAGCGATCAGGGACAGCATTGAGTTCTAGTCGAACGATCATGAGACCGCGAATTTTCCCGGGCCGTTAACGGGGTCATAGCATGGACGGCGCGCCGAAGGCTCAGCCAATCCGCTTCTACCGCCCGGATTACCACGTGCGCACGCCCGAGATGCGCTCGCCCGAGTACGTCCAGATGAGCACCGCAGCGGCGATCACGCTGGGGCTCGTCGCAGGCAAGATGCACCGGGTCGCCTGCACCCACTGCCTCAATCTTCTCGTCACCTATCCGGAAGGCTGCCGAGCGAACTGCGCCTACTGCGGCCTCGCACGCCACCGCGAGGAGGCGCGCGATTACGCGGACCGGAACTTCATTCGCGTCGACTGGCCGACGGCGCGCTACGAGGAGGTCATCGAGCGGATGAAGTCAGGGGCCGACCGCGGCCAGTTCCAGCGCATGTGCATCTCCATGATCACGCATCCGCGCTCGAACGACGATACGTTCGTGTTGCTCGAGCGCTGGGTCGCCAACGTGCCGCGCGTGCCGGTTTCCATCCTCTCGAACCCGACGACGCTCGAGCGCATCGATCTCGTGCGCATGCGCGACATGGGCGCGGACATCTTCACCGTGGCGCTCGATGCCGTCACCCCTGAGATCTTCGAGCGCACGCGCGGCAAGGGAGTGGACAGCCCGCACAAATACGAGCACTACTGGCGCGCCATCGAATGGGCGGCCGATGTCTTCGGCGCCGAGAAATTCGGCGCGCATCTCATCTGCGGCCTGGGCGAGACCGAGCGCGAGATCCTCGAGGTCGCGCAGAAAATACGCGAACTGGGCGGGCACAACCACATGTTCGCGTTCTTCCCGGAGCGGGGCTCGCTGATGGAGGACTGGCCGGCTGTCGGCAAGGGCCAGTGGCGGCGCGTGCAGCTCGCCCGCTACGTGATCGACTATGCCGGCGGCCGCTACGAGGATATGGTGTTCGATGAGGAAGGCCGCGTCATCGACTTTGGCGTCGGGCGCGAGAAGCTCGAGGCGCTGATCAACGACGGCACGGCCTTTCGCACCTCGGGCTGTCCCGGCAAGGCCGATGACGTTTCTGCGTGCAACCGGCCCTACGGCGACTCGAGCCCGACCGACATTCTCTCCTTTCCTTTTGCCCCGGCAACGCGCGACATCACCCGGATCCGGCGCCAGCTTCGGGGCGATGACGTGAAGGTCGGGCGCTGACGCTTGACGCGATGAAGGAGATCAAGCTCACCGACGTCGGGCAGCTGAAGAACGAGCTCGCGAAGTACAAGCGCGGCAGGAAGCTCGACATCCGGCTCTTCAACCAGGTCGCGCGGCTCGCCTGGCTCGGGAAAATCGTGCTCTGCCGGCTCGACCCCGAGGATCCGGAATGCAAGGCCTGGCTCCTTCGTCTCGAGCCGCTCGAGGGTCTCGCGGCGGAAATCATCAAGGTCGACGAGGATCTCAACGGAATGCCGTTTTCCTCGCAGATCCATATCCTCGATGCGGAGCAGGG
>DASPGR010000073.1:0-9690 GCA_035620515.1 Burkholderiales bacterium
CGACCGATTCGGCTCCGATCGCCCCGCGCGGCGACGTTCACCTGCTGCTGAGCGCCAACGGGCTCGCCATGCTGTTCTTCGGGATCCTTCCCGGGCCGCTCATGGGCCTTTGCGTCCACTCGATCCAGGCTTCGTTCTAGATGAAGGATTTCACCGAGGAGACGATCACCTCGCGGACCGTTTATCGCGGCAGGCTGCTGCATGTGCTCGAGGACGAGGTGCGCCTTCCGGACGGCAAGAGCGCGAGGCGCGAGTATATCCGCCATCCCGGCGCGGTGATGATCATACCCGTGCTGGATCCCGAGACCGTCGTGCTGGTGCACCAGTTTCGCTATCCGCTGCGAAGGCACTTCTACGAGCTCCCCGCCGGCAAAAGAGAGCCCGGCGAGGACCCGCTCTCGACGGCACGGCGCGAGCTGCGCGAGGAATGCGGCTACGAGGCTGCGGAGTGGCACCGTCTCGCCTCAGTTCACCCCTGCATCGGCTACTCGGACGAGGCGATCGACATCTATCTCGCGCGCGGGCTCACCCACGTGGGGCAGGCGACCGACGACGAGGAATTCGTCGAGGTTGTCCCGATGAAGCTCGTCGAAGCGCTCGAGTGGATCCGCGACGGCCGCATCACCGAGGTGAAGGCTGTCACCGGTCTCCTGTGGGCGGAGCGGTTCCTGCGCTCGGTCTGAGCGCCGCAGGGCGCGTCAGGCGGCGCTGGCGCTGCTGGCGAGCTCGACGACAGGCTGGCTCGCGAGCGGCATCGGCCGCTGGAACTGGTTGCCCTGCGCGAACTGCGTGCCCATCTCACCGAGCAGCTTCAGCACTTCAGGCGTCTCTGCACCCTCGGCGATCACCTGCTTGTCGAGGCCGTGGGCGAGATCGTTCAGCGCCCGCACGAAGATCCGGCTGCCCTCATCGGTGTCAAGGTCTCGAATGAAGCTGCCGTCGATCTTCAGATAATCGACGTCGAAGCGCTTGAGGTAATAGAACGAGCTGAATCCGGCCCCGAAATCGTCGAGGGCGACCCGGCAGCCGAGGTCCTTCAGCTGGCGTATGAAGGTGAGCGTCACGTCGATCTCGGCCATTGCGGCCGTCTCCGTGATCTCGAATACAAGCTGGCTCGGGTTTGCCCCGCTCTCGCGCAGGAGCGCAAGAAAGCGGCGCGTCCAGTCCGGGTCGGACATCGAGACGCGGGAGATGTTGACGAAGTAGCGCACCCGCTTGCCATTCTGCTCGTTCTCCTGCATGTGGGCGAGGAGCTTCTCCACTACGCGGAGATCGATGTCCTTGATGAGGCCGAGGGACTCGGCGATCTCGAGGAAGTTGGCCGGCGGAATATGCCGGCCGTCGCTGTCGCGGATGCGCGCCAGGATCTCGTGGTGAACGGTCCTGTGGTCCTTGAGACGGACCACGGGTTGCGAGAAGAGGACGACGCGGTCCTCGTCGAGCGCGTCGCGCAGCATCTTCGCCCAGTGGATGCGCCGGTGGGTGCTGCGCAGAATGTCCGAATCCTGGTCGAACAGCATGTAGCGGTTGCGGCCGAGGTCCTTCGCCTGGTACATGGCGATATCGACGTTCGACAGGACCGCCAGCACGTCGTTGCCGTGGAAGGGGTAGAGCGCGATGCCGGCCGAAGCGGTGAGGTTCGATATCACCTTGTCCTCCGCGGCCTGGAACCGGTAGTGGCGCACGGCGTCGAGCGCGCGCTCGGCGACCTCGATCGCCTCCTTGCGCAGCGCCGTCGGCAGGTGGATCGCGAACTCATCGCCCCCGAGGCGGTAGAGGTCTCCGTTAAGGCCGCGCATGAGGTCGCGCAGCACGCTGCCGACCCCGATGATCAGGTGATCGCCGGTGCGGTGGCCGAAGTTGTCGTTGACGTACTTGAAGTGATCGACGTCGAGGAAAAGGAGGGCTCCCACGCCGCCCGCAGCGAGCGCTTCCTCGATGCGCCGCTGCAGGGCATGGCGGTTGGGCAGGTCGGTCAACGCGTCGTGCATTGCGAGATGCTCGATGCGCAGGGTCGCAAGATGTTGCTCCGTGATGTCGCGCGCCGTGCCGCGAATGCCGAGGATCTCTCCGTTGTCGTCGAGCGCCACGCGCGCGTTGATTCCGATCCACCGGTCCTGGCCCTTGCTGGTGACGAGGTGGCTGATATAGCTCCTCACCTCGCCATCCCGCTTCAAGGTGGCGAGGAAACGTCGGTTCGAGATATGCGATGCGCCCGACTCGAAGTCGAAAAAGCACCGCCCGATCAGGTCCTTGGGGGTCAACCCGAAGATCTCGTAGGCCGCGTTGTTGAGGTAGGTAAACCGCCCCTGGGCATCGGTGGTCCAGATGAGGTCATGCGAGGTCTCGACGAGGTCCCGGTAGCGGTTCTCGCTGTCGAGGAGGAGCTGAATGACCCGCCGTTTTTCGGCCAGCGACTTGCGAATGGTCGCGAGCTCCGCATTGGTCTTGTCGCTGCCTGTGCTGAGCCCCGAGCCCGCCAGCCGGTCGATCAGCTCGCGCGAGTAACGGCGGTGTCCGCCGTCCGTGCGCGATGCAATCAGCACGCCCTGCTCGTCCCACCGGCGCAGTTTTTGTATCGGAATGCCCAGCATTTCAGAAACCTGCTGAATGCTGTAGTGCATCGTCGATTCGTTCACTGTGTCCCCTCGCCGCGACTTTGTTGGTTCCGTGCCTGCGTGTCGCTCCGTCAACGATGTGCGCGTCGGTTGAAGTGTATCAGAGCCCGTGTCGAAGTACGAGGACGACATGCGCTGCGCGTCCTCTGCGGGCCGCTCCGGTTGCTGCCGGATCGCCAGATCAATGAATTTGCTGCGATTCACCGAGGCCATTCTGGCGGGTCACCAGCCGCTGCATGAGCTTCAGATCGCGCGGGTTCAACCGCAGCGCGCTGTCGACCCAGATCTGCACGATGTCGAGCAGCTCGTCGAAATCGATCTTGTGCACGCGCCGCCGGGCGGCCGCGAGCGCCGCGAGGCCGTTGCGGCTCCGTGTCCGTCGCTTGATGAGGCTCGCCACCTCGGCCTCGCCCTGGCCGTCCTCTACCGCAGCGTCGACCACGCCCAGTGCGAGCATCTCGTCGGCGCTGTAGATCTTGCCGCTGGTCAGCACTTCTTCCGCCTGCCGCTGCCCGATGCGCCGCTCGAGGAAGGAGTACGCGCCCATGCCCGGGAACATGTTGAAGAGGATCTCGGGGAAACCGAAGCGGGCGCACTTCTCCGCGATGATGACATCGCTCGAGAGCGCGGCCTCGAACCCGCCGCCGAGACACTCGCCCTGCACGAGCGAGATCGTGGTGACGGGAAGGTCATGCGAGATGTAGTTCCGATGCAGGACGTCGATACACGCCCGGCCGTAGCGCAGGAGGCCCGCGCGGTCGCGCGTGTCGATGAGCTGCCGGAAGAGGTCGAGGTCCCCTCCCAGATTGAACACGCCGGGCGTGTCCGATGCGAGCACCACGTACTCGATGGGGTGCTCTTCATCGTAGCAGCTCACCTGCCCCCCGCTTGCCGCGAGAAAATCGTAGTAGCTGCGGATACTCGCGAGCAACGCCGGATTAAAGCACGCTCGCGGCTCGGGCGCCCAGCGCGACCAGATCGCGCGTGACTGCTTGTCGAAGGTGACGCGCAGCTGTGGCGAGAAACTGAACTCAAGGCCGGTGTCGAGAAGTTGCGGTGCAGGGAATTGACGCGACTCAAGTACTGCAGCAGGCAGGTGCATTTCCATTGTTCTCTCCCCCAGAGAAAAGTGCTGCGATTTGGTACTTCAGAACGGATTTAAAGCAAAATCTCCCAAAAAAGCAAATCTACCAATTTGTTAGATTTTTATATTTCTTATTAAAAACAGATGGTAACTATAACAGCATTCTTGGACAGGTTGTCAAAACCTAACATACCCAATATGAGGGGATGGCCGTTGCCCCGGCCGGGTCGATAATCGGGGAACCGGGGGAGGGTTTGACGGGGTTCCTATTAGCAGCTAAAAAGCCGGTTTAACATCGCGGCTTAACTCATTGTGTTGCACGTGATTTTTAAATGGCTGCTGCAGCGGCTGTTCCGGGTCGCCGTTGAGGGGGATGCGCAGGCCCTCCGGTCCGCCCGGCCGCTGATCGTTGCCAACCAGGGGTCCGCCCTGGACGGGGTCCTGCTGGCGCTGTTCCTGCCCGTGCCGGTCACGGTCGCCATCTCCCCCGAGGACCTCAAGCACAGGCTGGTGCGCTGGCTCATCGCCCGCTTGCCGCACGTCGTGGTGGAGCCAGCACGGCCCCTGGAGGTGAAACGCCTGGTGCGCATGATCCAGCACGGCGAGGCCGTGGCCGCGCTGCCGGAGGGACGCCCCACCACGACCGGCACGCTGATGAAGGTCTACGACGCGCCCGGGGTCATCGCGGCGCGCTGCGATGCAGACATCGTCCCGGTCATCATCGAGGGCTCCCAGTACAGCCGGTTTTCCGCGACTGGCGGGAGATTCCCCAAGCGCTGGTTGCCCCGGATTACGATCAGGATCCTCCCGGCAACGAAGCTGCCCGAGATCCCCGAGCTCAAGGGGCGTGCGCGGCGCCGGCGGCTCGCCGCCGAGATGCTGCGCATCATGCAATGCGCGCAGGTGGCGGCGCGGCCGCGCCGCACGCTGTTCGAAGCGTTTGTCGAGGCGGTGGAGATCCACGGGCGCCACACCCTCATCATCGAGGACGCGCGCAAGGTCCCCGAAACCTACGGCCAGTTGCTGAAAGTGAGCCTCGCGCTGGGGCGGATCGCGACGCGGCTCGCAAAGGAGGGCGAGGTGCTCGGCGTCATGATGCCGAACATCAGCACGACGGTGTGCCTGCTCCTCGGCATGACGGCGATGCGCCGCATACCGGCCATCATCAACTACACGGCGGGAGGCGAAGCGATGCGCGCCGCCTGCGTCGCCGCCGGCGTCAAGCGCATCATCACCTCGCGTCGGTTCGTGCAGCTCGCGAAGCTCGACCGGGCCGTGAAAGCGCTCGAGGACTTCGATCTGCTCTATGTGGAGGACCTGCGCGGCGAGCTCACGCTGGCGGACAAGCTCTGGCTCATGGGCTTCGCCCTTTGGCGGCCGCTCGCGGGGGTGCTTCCGGCCAGCCCGAGCGAGCCCGCCGCAGTGCTCTTTACTTCAGGCTCCGAGGGCCGCTCAAAAGGGGTCGTGCTCTCGCACGACGCCATGCTCGCCAACATGGCGCAGATGCGGGCGGTGATCGATTTCGGCCCGAACGACAAGTACCTCAATGCGTTGCCGCTCTACCACATCTACGGGCTCATCGCCTGCACGATCATGCCGCTCGTCACCGGAACACGGCTCTTCCTCTACACTTCGCCGCTTCACTACCGCATCATCCCCGAGCTCGCCTACACGCGCGACTGCACCTACATCTTCGGGACCAGCACGTTTCTCGGGCACTACGGCCGGCAGGCGCATCCCTACGACTTCTATCGCACGCGCATCGTGGTCTCGGGCGGGGAGAAGCTCGACTCCGACGTCGTGCAGCTCTGGATGGAAAAGTTCGGTCTCAGGATCATGGAAGGCTATGGCGCGACGGAGTGCGGTCCCGCGATGGCGCTTAACACGCCGCTTTTCTATCGCAGGGGCACGGTCGGCCGCTTCCTGCCGGGCGTCGAGTACCGGCTGGTCCCCGTTCCGGGCATCGAGCGCGGCGGCGCGCTGCATGTGCGCAGCCCGAATCTCATGCTCGGCTACTACTTCTATGAAAACCCCGGCGTCCTGCAGCCGATGAAATCGGATCTGGGGCCTGGCTGGTACGCAACCGGCGATGTGGTGGAAGTCGACGAGGAGGGCTACCTCACAATCCTCGGGCGCGTGAAGCGTTTTGCCAAGGTTGCGGGAGAGATGATCTCGCTGGAGGTGGTCGAGCGCATTGCCACGCTTGCCGCTCCCGGCCAGCGTCACGCGGCGACGATCGAGCAAGTGGCCGCGGGGGGCGAGAGCACGGTGCTCTTCACCACCGATCCCGCGCTCGACCGGTTGACGCTTCTCAAGGCTGCGCGCGAGCTCGGCGCGCCGGAGCTCGCGGTGGCCAAGCGAATCGTGCATCTCCCGGAGCTGCCCATACTCGGCAGCGGCAAAACCGACTACGTCCGGCTGAAAACCATGGCCGAGCGGGAGACAGCGCATACCTGAAGCCGCGCGGCTTCCGTCGCCGCGCCACTGCAGGTTTTCCCCGGTGCTATCATTTCCCGAGTCGCGGACGCGCCCGCGCCTGCGGCGATCCACAACCGCATGGAGGGGGAAATGGCGAAGAGCAGGGGAAAAGGCAGCGTATACCGCATCACGGAGCTGGTCGGCACCAGCCGCAACTCGTGGGAAGACGCAGCACGCAATGCCATCGAAACGGCGGCACACAGCCTGCGCGACCTGCGCGTGGCCGAGGTGACCAAGACCGATGTCCTGGTCGAGAACGGCAAAGTTGTAGCCTTCCGCGCCCGGGTGGCACTCTCGTTCAAGTACGAGCGTTGAACCGGCGGCAGGCGCACGGTTCAACCCCGCGCGTTGGAGCGGACGCATCGATCGCCGCTCAACGCGCGGACTGGAACACCCGGCGCGGAACAATGCGCACGCATTGCGCTCCGGGCCCTCGTGAACAATGCTGATCGCTCAGATCACGGACCTGCACGTGGGTGCGGCGGGATTTCTCGCTTACGGGCGCTACGACACGTCGAATACGCTGTCCCGCTGCATCGCGCATCTGTTGCGGCAGCGCCCGGCGCCAGACGTTGTGCTGGCTACGGGCGATCTCGTCGACGCGGGACTCGAGGAGGAATACCGGCGGCTCCAGGCGCTGCTCGCTCCGATCAGGATGCCGCTCTACCTCATTCCCGGAAACCACGATGATCGGGACGCCCTGAGAAGGGTATTTCGCGATCACACCTATCTCGGGCCCGTCGGCGAGCCGGCGCGATACAGCATCGAAGGATATGCGTTGCGGCTGATCGCCCTCGACACGACGGTGCCGGGCGAGACAGGGGGCGCGCTCGACGATGCGCAGATCGAGTGGCTCGATGCGCAGCTTGCCGCGGCGCCGCGCGAGCCCGCTCTCGTTTTCATGCATCACCCGCCGTTCAAAACGGGCATCGCGCGCATGGACACGATCGGGCTTGCCGCAGCAAGCGCTGAACGGCTGGGTGCCGTCCTCTCGCGCCACTCTCACGTCCAGCTCCTGACGTGCGGGCACGTGCACCGCGCAATCCAGGTGCGATGGCACGGAACCATCGCTTCGGTGTGCCCGAGCACGGCTTTTCAGTACGGCCTCAACCTGGAGGATTCAAAGCTCGAGCCCTCGCCGCACGAGCCGCCGGCCTATCAGCTCCACTGCTGGAACCGCTCGGGGCTTGTGACTCACACCGTGGCGGTGGACTTAACCACGTGAATCGCGCGTGGCCGGAGGCCGCGCCCGTTGTGAGCCAGAAAAAGCGCTACGGAGTGTCCCGGGCCGGGAGCGACAGAAGGTACTCGGCCGTTGCTTTCTGATCGTCCAGCGTCCAATGAGAAGTACTGTCGGCGATCACCTCGTCCATGGGGGCTTCCACGTCTTCGCCAAACGGCCGTTTTCCGGTCTTCAGAAACTCCACCATATCGTCGGCGGACCATAGGCCGATCCCGTCTTTAGGGTGGGGGGTAATGTTGGCAACGCGCTTGCCGTCCGGCCCCTTCTTCATCCCGGCGAGCGCATGTGCTTCCTTGGTCGCGCCCAGAAAATTCCGCACGGTGTGGCACTCTCCGCAATGTCCGGGCCCGGTCACAAGATACGCGCCGCGGTTCCGGGAGGCGCTCCTGCCCGGATCGGGATGGAAGGTGCCGGGGCGGAAATACAACCATTTCCAGACCCTCAGGGCGGAGCGCACGCTATACGGAAAGCGCAGATCATGGGGACGCACGGCGTTACGCACCGGCTTGACTGTGTCGAGATAAGACTTCAGGTCGAGCACATCCTGCCGCTGCATTCGCGTGTAGGACGTGTACGGAAAAGAGGGATAGTACGGGCTCCCGTCAGGGGCGATGCCTTCCGTCATGGCGCGGACGAAATCGCTGTCGCTCCAGCGGCCAATTCCTGTTTCTGCGTCAGGCGTAATATTCGGAACGTAGAAGGTGCCATAGGGAGTCGCCAGGGCGAGACCGCCCGCGAGCGGCGCATCGTTTTTCGCGGAATCCGTATGGCACGAATGGCAGCCGGCCAGGCGCGCGACGTATTCGCCGCGTTTCGGGTCTCCCGCGGCAGCAGCGGTTAGTGCGCTGGTCAGGCCAGCCAGAAACGCCAGCCACAAGCAAAGATGTATCGTCCTCCTGATTGCGCCAGCCACGCAGCAAATGTCATGATGCTGCGCCGGCCATTGCGCGCACTGCGGCAAGCAAGGAATATCAGCTGGTGAATTGAGCGTATTCAGGGCGCAGGTATACGCTTGCCGAAGGCGCTGCCGCCTGTCCGTCGACTCCAACGCTGCTCGACGAGACGGGCGACAGGGCCAGGCGATTTACGGCTGTCCTGATTGATCAGACAAGTTACTTGACGCGATCGCCACGGAAGTTCTTGTGGCATTCGGCGCAGCCGACCTGGGTCCGGCTGTAGCTCCCCGATTTCCCGATGATCGACACGACGCTCTCCTGATCGCCCTTCTTGGCCAGTTCCGCGAGCCTTTCGCTTCTATCCGCGAGCGCTTGGGCATCTTTCTGAAAACCGTCCCAGTTGGTCCAAATGACCGGCAGGGCGCGCGTCATTTTGTCCGGGTATTTGCCGCGACCGGTATCTTTCGGGAAATGCTCGGGTATTTTTTTCGCTAGCTTTGCCAGTTCCAATGCGCTTTTCTCGACGTCGGCAAGCGACCCCTTTCCACTCTTCGCATATGCGGCCAGTATCTTCCAGTGGCCTCCAATGTCATCCTCCATGAAATTGACTCGCGCCTTAATTACTTCTTCACCGCTGGCCGCGTACGATGTCTCCGCGGGGGTCAAAATCAAGCTCGAAACAGCTGTCACGAGAGCAAAACCCATCAACTTGACGGTAAAACGCATTGTCTATCCTCCTGATCCAAATGAGTTAACGGTCGGACACGATTTCGAGCCCGCGATGCTATAACAGTCCATGCCGCGGGTCCATTCCAAGGGGGAGAAAATCGATTGTCTGGATTGCTTGGGAGACGCTGCGAGACGAAAAAACGGCCTTTGGCCAGCCAGTTAAGGGGTTTGCCCAGGAGCGCGGCGCGCGCAGAAATCCTGGCGGTCGTGCCGCCTCCGTCATGTCAGGTCAAATCGACGGCGGCCGCGCTTCACCTCGCCGTGACGGCGCTTGGACTCCAGGCGCCGTTCCCGAGAAGTGCGCGTGGGGCGGGTCGGGCGGCGCACCTTCGGGGGGCGCGCCGCTTCGGCGATGAGGGCGACCAAGCGTGCGATCGCATCGCGGCGGTTGCGCTCCTGGCTCGCGAAGCGTTGCGCGGTAATGACCAAGATGCCATCAGAGCTGACACGGCGGCCTGCGAGCCGCTCCAACCGAACGCGGACCGCGTGCGAGAGGGAAGGGGAGCGCCGGATATCGAAGCGCAACTGGACAGCGGTCGAGACCTTGTTGACGTTCTGGCCGCCTGGACCCGATGCGCGAATGAAGCTGAGTTCGATTTCCCCGTCGTCGAGCGCAATCGTTGGTGTAATCCGTATCATGGG
>DASPGR010000074.1:0-3941 GCA_035620515.1 Burkholderiales bacterium
GCATCAGCAATGATCTTGCCAATCTGCTCATCCGCATTGGCCGAGATCGCCCCCACCTGCGCAATCTCCTTGCTCGTGGTGCACGGCTTCGAGATCTTCTTCAACTCCTCCACCACCGCATCCACCGCCTTGTCGATCCCCCGCTTCAGATCCATCGGGTTCATCCCCGCGGCCACAAACTTCATGCCCTCCTGCACAATCGACTGCGCCAGCACCGTGGCCGTCGTCGTGCCGTCCCCGGCCACGTCAGAGGTCTTGGAGGCCACCTCCTTCAGCATCTGCGCCCCCATGTTCTCGAACTTGTCCTTGAGCTCGATCTCCTTCGCCACCGATACCCCGTCTTTGGTCACCGTCGGGGCCCCAAAGGAGCGCTCCAGCACTACGTTCCGGCCCTTCGGGCCGAGCGTGATCTTTACTGCGTCGGCGAGTATATTCGCCCCGGCAACAATCCGATGCCGCGCCGAATCGTGAAATCTCACTTCCTTGGCTGCCATGATTTGCTACCTCCTGATCATTACTTTGCTTCGATCACGCCCATGACGTCTTCTTCGCGCATCACGAGCAGCTCTTCACCCTGAACCTTCACCGTCTGCCCGGAATACTTACCGAACAGAATCTTGTCTCCCACCTTCACATCGAGCGGGCGCACCTTGCCTTCCTCGTTCACCTTCCCCTTGCCCACCGCCACCACCTCGCCCTGGTCGGGCTTCTCGGCCGCCGTGTCGGGAATGACAATGCCGGATGCAGTCTTGCGCTCCTCTTCCAACCGCTTGACGATCAAGCGATCGTGCAATGGACGAATCTTCATGCGTTGAACTCCTGTTATCTGAATTGACGACAGAGACGGACTCGATTAGCACTCATCTCAATCGAGTGCTAATACTACTCGTAAGATCTAGAAAAGACAACGGGTTACGAGGGTGCTATCGGGTCGAGGCTTTAGAGGTGAGCACACACTTACACCCTGTGCCGAGGCGCTAAGTATCTGGGCGCGCTAGGTTTGCGCCCCAGGTGTCGCTAGTGAGCGATCTCGATTGCGGCGCCGGCCGGCACGCCGAAGCGGTAGACGGTTTTGCGGTTTCCCCCGAGCGTCGGAAGGATCGGACGGTACGGGCACGGGGGTGCGCGCCGTCCCTCGCGGTCGAGAGTCGCGTCGTCCGCATAGTCGGCCCAGATGCCGCCGTTCACGGGCCGAAAGAGCCACATGAGATAGCCGCGTGCGGCCGCGAGCTGAACAAGCTCATCGGTGTCCGGCGCATCGGAGACGACCACGTGGTTGCCGTTGACGCCAAACGGGAACGAGCCGAAGGCCTGCAGGCATTCCAATGCCTCGGTCGAGGATGCGCCCGGTCGCGTGCACGCCGCGCGTTCCGCCCGCGCGACGTCCCATGCGCCGAGCTCCCAGGCTGCTTCCATCGTGGCGCGATCGACCGCGAGGAGGTCCTGCCAGCGCTGATTCACCTGCAGCGCAGAGCTTGGAACCGGCGTGTAGGAAACGGTATCGGCGTCATCGAGCTCTGCCAGCTTTTCCTTGATGAAGCCGTGCCAATGCAGGGTCAGGATGATCGGCGTATCGGGGCATGGCACCGCGGCCAGCGTAATGCCGACGAGCGGCAGGCCGGTCGCGGCCATCTGCTCATTGATGCGCTCAAGAATATCCATGGACGGTTCCGTTCATGTCGGGTGATAAACTCCCACGCACGCAGACAATCGCGAGCAAGATTGATGCCAATCTGCTCATCCCAAAATCACGGAATCAACTGCAGGCGACCTGGAAAGGGGTGTACTACCGCGCCGGCTTTCACAGCGGCCGGCCCGGTTGCGTGACCAATGTCGCGGTCGATCGGACTGAAGAACGCTCGCTCCTGATTGCCTGTCACGTTTGCGCGATTTTTTTAAAGCGTTCGCGCCAAAAATGCAAACTAGCACTCGCAATGACCTGCTGCTAAAACGCAGCCTTGCCGCGGTGTGGCACCCGTGCACGCAGATGAAGCACCACGAGTCGGTGCCCCTGGTTCCCATTGCCCGCGGAGAGGGATGCTGGCTCTACGATTTCGACGGCCGGCGCTACCTCGACGCGGTGAGCTCGTGGTGGGTCAATCTCTTCGGGCACTGCAATCCGCGCATCAATTCGGCGCTGCGTGCACAGCTTGAGTGCCTGGAGCATGTGCTCCTTGCCGGCTTCAGCCACGAGCCCGTCGTGGAGCTCTCCGAGCGCCTTGCGCGCGCGACGGATGGCGCACTCGGCCACTGTTTCTATGCCAGCGACGGCGCCTCCGCCGTCGAGATCGCCCTCAAAATGAGCTTCCACTCCTGGCGCAACCGCGGGCGCCTCGGAAAGAGGCGGTTCCTGAGCCTCGCCGGCAGCTATCACGGGGAGACCCTGGGCGCGCTCGCGGTCACGGACGTGCGCATCTTCAAGGACACTTACGCGCCGCTTCTCATGGCAAGCCACCAGGTGCCAAGCCCCGACTTTCGACTGGCAGAGAAGGGAGAGGCGGCGTTCGATTACGCGAGGCGCTGCGCGCAGTCGCTGGAAGAAGCTCTGGAGCGGCGTCACGCAGAGACCGCGGCCTTGATCGTCGAGCCGCTCGTGCAGGGCGCGAGCGGCATGGCGATGCACGATGCCGAATACCTGCGCCAGGCCCGGAAGCTCTGCGATCGCTACGACGTGCATCTCATTGCCGACGAGATCATGACCGGGTTCGGCCGCACCGGGACCTTTTTCGCCCACGAGCAGGCCGGCATCCGGCCGGACTTCCTCTGCCTGTCGAAAGGCATCACGGGAGGGTACCTGCCGCTCTCGGTTGTACTCACGCGCCCCTCCGTCTACGAATCGTTCTACGACGACGAGACCGCGCGCGGATTCCTGCACTCGCATTCCTATACGGGCAACCCGCTCGCTTGCCGTGCCGCGCTCGCGACGCTCGCCATCTTCGAGCAGGACCGCGTCGTTGAGGTCAATCGCGCGCGCAGCGCACGCCTCACGGCGGCGACCGAATCGCTTGCCCGGCATCCGCGCGTGCGGCATTTTCGAAACGTGGGCATGATCTGGGCCTTCGACGTCGACACCGATGATCGGCAGTTCTCCCGCCACTTCTTTACGGCAGCGCTCGAGCGGGAGTTGCTTCTGCGCCCGATCGGTAATACGGTCTATTTCATGCCGCCTTATGTCATTGGCGACCCTGAAATCGCCCTTCTCGCAGCGCGCACCGGCGAGCTTCTCGACGCGCTGCCGGCGGGTTAAGCATCGGCATGAGCGCGCGCTGGATCTTTCTCACCCTCTGCCTTGGCTGGCTCGCCGCCCCGCTGTCGGCCAATCCGGCGGCACTGCCCGCGCCGCTCGCGAAGGCACTTGCGCGCGCGGGGATACCCGAGAGCGCAACCGCGTTCTACGTGCATGAGATCGGCGCCGCGCATCCGGTGCTGGCCGCCGGGGCCGATCGCGCGCTCAATCCCGCTTCCACCATCAAGCTCCTCACGACCTACGCCGCCCTCGAGTTGCTCGGCCCGGCCTACACCTGGCGGACCGAAGCCTACGCGACGGGTGCGCTCGAGAGGGGCGTGCTCGCCGGGGATCTGGTCCTCAAGGGCTACGGCGATCCCAAGCTCGCGCTCGAGAATTTCTGGCTGTGGTTGAGCGAGCTGCGAGCGCGCGGCTTGCGCGAGATCCGCGGCGAGCTGGTGCTCGACCGCAGCCATTTCGCCCCTGAAACCATCGAGGCCAGCGGAATCGACGACAAGCCGATGCGGCCCTACAACACTGCGCCCGACGCGCTGCTCATCAACTTCAAGTCGGTGCGGGTCCGGTTCATGCCTGATCCCGCGGCGCGCGCGGTGCGCGTCGTTGCCGAGCCCGCTCTGCCGCAGGTCCGGATCATTAATCAGATGGCGCTTGACCACGCGCGCTGCGGCTACTGGGAGGCGCGTCTGGTGCACGA
>DASPGR010000075.1:0-7289 GCA_035620515.1 Burkholderiales bacterium
GTCCCAGTCCGGCATGAACGCGTGCCGGATCGAAGCCCCTGCCGTTGTCCGCGATGCGGATCTCGACGTCGCCATCGTCGCGAGTGCGCACGATGAAGTGAATTTCGCTCGACTCCGAATGCTTGAGCGCGTTCCCCACCGCCTCGAGCACAATGCGCTGGAGTGAAAATACGGCGAAAGGCGTAAGCGCCAAGGCCAGTGGCAACTCATCCACCTCCCAAACAAGGCGCACGCCGCTTCCGGCCATCAGGCCATCCAACCGCTCTCGCAGGTTGGCCAGCACCGCGGCAAGATCGCCGCCATGCGGCTGCAACGCGTCGATGGCAGCGCGCATTTCCCGCAATGCGTCACGCGCACGTCGCCCGATGCTCCCAGGATCGGCAACCCCCGACTGCACGTGCCGCAACAGGCTGACCAGGGTCGCCCCCATACCATCATGCATGTCGGCGAGAATGCGCTGTCGTTCCCGGGCAAGAGTGCGCTCCCGGAGCGCGTCCCCGATCCTCGCGTGATTTGCCTCGATCTCGCGCGCCTTTTCCGCGACCCGCTGTTCCAGTTCGATATTCAGCTGCGCCGTTTTCCGAATTGCGCGCGCATGCCGCTCGAAACATACAGCTCCCAGCGCAAACAACATGATGGGAACGTGATAATGGCGCATCAGTGGGCTCTCAACATCGACCCAACCAAAGAAGCGAGCGATCTCGAAGCTCATGAACGCTGCCATGGCCGTCAGCGCCGCGAGCTGCAGCTTGATTGGCCATTCCAGTGGTCGGCGCGCTCCATAAAACACGATACCCGCCGCCGCCAGCAGCAGTCCCGTGTTGGCCCCACTCCAAAACAGGTATGCCGCCGGCCACGGCCTGCCCGGCCACAGGGGATATGAAAGCTCGAAGAGAAAAAACAGCCACAAGGCGGCTTCAAATCTTGGCCATTTCAGGTCAACCGTACGTAGTGACAAGACCAGTGTGGGAACCACGAGACCGTAGCTGGCATAAAAAGACATCACGCTCGTGATTTCCACCGGCGCCACCCAGCGCACTTTGATGTACAAGAATCCCACAGCACCCCAGGACAAGCAGGTCATGCAGAACCAGAACATTACGCGGTCCGCGCGACGCGCGAACCACAGGAAAAGCGTGACGATTCCTGCAGCCAACGCCATGGAAATCGTGTGCCGTCTTGCTTGAAAATTGAACTCGTTAATGCCCAGTTGCGCCCGACGTAGGGTACGCGCGTCACCGTAGAAAATCCGACTCAGCCCGTTGATGCTTGCCGGGTCCGAAGAACCCTCCATCCGTATGTGGATCATGTTTTGGCCGGGTCGCAACATGCTCGGTGGCACGGCGAAGCCAAGAGGAGCTTCAAACCCTCTCTCGGCCCTTCCCGCACTCAGAGACATCACCTCCCGTGCGGAACCGATTAGCTTGCCGTTGACAAAAAACGTGATGCGATCGGAGCGCCGGTTGCGTATGAACACCGCCTGCAGGCCCTCGGGGGCTCGATGAAGATCGAGCTTGATCCGGTACCATCCATGCCCTCCGAAAGCCGGACGCTTACGCCATTCGTCAGGCAGACGGACGGTCTTCCAAGCCGCGTCGTCACCGGGCGGCCGGCGCGCGCTGTTCGGCACGAACTCGGCTTGTTCGAACGTCACTACGGCTGGCGGCCCGGGAACCGCAATGAATTCGGCGGTGCCAACCGCCAGAAACAAGAAGACCATGCCGCCGAGGATGACGGCGGCGAAACGGAGCGCCGGACGCTGAGCCATGGCGAACCCTCCCCTTGCCCAAAATTCTTCGGGTCGTCCAGACCGGCTCAGAATAGCGCATGTGTGTCGTTACCGGTCACTCCATGTTCCCGCACTCGCCTCTCCGAGGGGACTCTGGGATAAAAGGCCTACTCCATATTTCGGGATGTGGGATTGCCGGGCGTCCCGAGGCAGCGACGGAAAAAACGCCGAACGACGATAGGCTAGCCAAAAAAGAAGGGCGGCCAAAACCGCCCTTAGTTAGGTCGCGTGGATGCTGTCAAGGCCTGAGATAGGCGTAGCCCTCGCGCTGCTGCAGCCGGGTGATCTCGGCCACTCCCGACGGCACGAAGCTCGCCTCGGGAATGAACTGCTCCTTCTTCAGCTTGCGGTTGCGAAGCGTGATCTGGCAGACCTCAAACTGCACGCCGCGTTCCTTGAGGGATTCCACCGAGACATTGTAGGGATTCCCCCGCTTATCCCGCGCGCCCTCAAACAGGAAGTCCACCCCGCGCGCGTGTGTGACCACCACGATCTTCGCTTCGGGATTGACTTCAAGGTGATTGCCGATATTGCGCAGAGCATTCACTGCCTGCGCGTCGGAATTGTTGATGTGGTAGACGACTTTGTCGGGCGCGACGTTGGCCTTTGGATCAGTACCACCATGTGTGGCGCAGCCGGCCGCCGCGATCAACAGCCCTCCGGCCAGAATCAGCGTGTATGGCAACGGGTTCATGTTCCTCCTTTACCAATGATGGAATCGATGGGGATCGTACAATAGAGGAACGGCCCGCCGGTGACAATGGGCGGGGCGGATGCGCATCGCCATGATCGTCACCAAGAATCTCAGCATTTCCGGGCGCGTACAGGGCGTCGGCTTTCGCGACTTCATGCAGCGCAGGGCGCGCGCGCTCGGCGTCACGGGCTGGGTCCGAAACCGGAGCGACGGGAGCGTGGAAGCGGTCGTGCAGGGCAGCGATGATGCAGTCAATCAGATGATCGCATTCGCGCGTCAGGGCCCCCGCAGCGCGCAAGTGACAGGCGTCAGGGTCTCGGACGCCGACGGGCAATTCCCGGCATTCGACCTGCGTCCTACCGAGTAACCCTGGCGCAAGGAGTGCAGGGTCTAACGCGACACGGCGGCTTTGCGCATCGCGTCGGCCCGCCGTTTGTACTTCTGCGCCTCGGCGTGCTTGCCCTGGGACTCGAGCGCAACTGCAAGGTTGTCCAGCGTGTGGGCGATGCTCAGGTGGCCGGGCGTCAACGTCTTTTCCTTGGCGGCCAACGCCTGCCGCAGGTACTGCTCGGCTTCCGCATAGCGCTTCTGCTTGAGCCGGATCGCCCCCAGGTTGTGCACCCCGGCCGCGGTGTTGAAGTGGTTGGGGCCCAGTTTTGCAGAAAAGATATCGACCGCCGCGCTTTGAACCTCCTCTGCCGCGGCAAGCTGGTTCAATGCGATGAGGATTTCGGCGTTGTTGTGGAGCGCGATGGCGGTCTCGGGATGCTGCGCGCCGTATCGTCTTGTTCGCACCGCAACGAGGCGTTGCGCGTACGGCAGCGCCTCATCGGGCTTCCTGCTCATGCGCAGCGCGAGCGATAACAGGTTGAGACTCTCCTCCGTCGTCCGGTGGTAGGCACCCAGCGAGGCATCCGCCTCGAGCAATGCTTCGCGCGCCAGTCGCTCCGATTGCCCGAAGTCGTGGCGATCAAATGACGCCTGCGCCTTATCCTGCAGCTGCCGCCATTCGGTTTCACCGCCCGCCGCCGGTGCGTTCGCGACGAGCAGCAACACGGAGATGACGCGACTTATGATGAATGATGTCCGCAGACCGGACGCAAGGCACAGCGGGCGCTGTGCCTTCCATTCAGTATTCACCATTCACTGCTGCCCGGCACGGGGATCCTGGTAGAGGATCGTGACGTTCTCGGGACTCAGCCATTCGCCCAGCGAGCGAATGAGATCGTCGTGGAGATTCACGCGCCAGCTCGAGCCGAGACCGATCTCGCAGCTCGCCGCGTGGTTGGAGTAGACGACCGAGACCGGGCACGTGCCGCTGCGATAGGGAGCGAGAAGCTCGCGCAGCTTGCCTCCCGAGGACTCCCCGTTGCACGTCAGGCGAACCGCCCGGGCAAAGCGGTTACGCGCCTCTCCAAGATCGTGAACGTTGATCGCCTCGATCCGCACACCGTAGTCCTGGCCGGCGTCGCCTTCGCCGATCGCGGCGCGCATGCGCGGAGCGCGCAGCCGCACTTCCAGCACCAGCGGCTCGTCCTCGCGCAGCTTGTGACGATGCTTCTCGAACACTTCGCGGAAGGCCACGACCTCGAAGCGCCCCGAATCATCGGCCAGCTGGATGACGCCCATGCGCCCGCTGGCCGTTGTCTGCACCCGGGACCCAAGCACGATGCCCGCCACCCAGTAGCTGCGGCCGGCGGAGTCACTCCCCGCGCTCCCCAGATCGGCGAGCCGCGTGCGGATAAAGCGGCGCACTTCGTCCTTGTAGATGTCGAAGAGATGTCCGCTGAAGTAGAAACCGAGCGCCTGCTTCTCGTTCTGCAAGCGCTCCTTCTCGGTCCACCTCGCCGCGTCTGCGAGGGCCGTTGGCCCCGCGGCTTCCGCAAGCTCTCCGAAAAGGCTCACCTGGTGCGCCATGCGGCTTGCCTGCTCCGCGCTCTCCAGCGCCACGCCGACCGTTGCCATCAGCGCGGCACGATGATCAGTGAGCGAATCAAACGCGCCCGCGCGGATCAGCGACTCGACCACGCGGCGGTTGACGAGTCGCTTGTCGACACGCCGGCAGAAATCAAACAGGTCCGCGAACGGTGCTTCCTTCCGCGCCTCGAGAATCAAGTTGATCGCCGCTTCCCCGGTGCCCTTGATTCCGCCCAGCCCGTAGCGGACCGCTTTTTCGCCAACGGGCTCGAACCGGAATCCGGACTGGTTGACATCGGGCGGAAGGACCTCGATGCCATGCGCGCGGGCATCCAGGGCAAAGAGCTGCACCTTGTCGGTGTCGTCCATCACCGCCGACATGTTGGCGGCGGTAAAGGCCGCCGGGTGATGGGTCTTGAAGTACGCGGTCTGATACGCGACCAGTGCATAGGCGGCCGCATGCGATTTGTTGAATCCATAACCCGCGAACTTCTCCATCAGGCCGAAGAGCTCGTGCGCCTTGCGCTCAGCCACTCCGTTCTTCGCCGCGCCGGCGACGAAAATCCCCCGGTGCTGCGCCATCTCTTCGGGCAGCTTCTTGCCCATTGCGCGCCGCAGGAGATCGGCGCTGCCCAGCGTGTAGCCGCCGATCAGCTGCGCGATCTGCATCACCTGCTCCTGGTAGATCATGACGCCGTAGGTCGGGCCGAGGATGGATTCAAGCCGGGGATCGAGATACTCGACGCGCTGCCGTCCGTGCTTGCGGTCGACGAAATCGGGAATGAGATCCATCGGCCCGGGACGGTAGAGTGCGACGAGGGCGATCAGGTCCTCGAAACGGTCCGGCTTTGCGCGCTTGAGGAGATCCCTCATCCCGCGAGATTCAAACTGGAATATGCCCGTCGCATCACCCGCGGCAAACAACCGGTAGGTCGCCGCGTCATCCAATGGAAGAGTGGTGAGGTTCAGGGGCTCGGCACCGGCCGCCTCATCCCGCATGCCTCTGATGTACTTCAACGTCCAGTCGAGCACCGTCAGCGTGGTGAGACCGAGGAAGTCGAACTTCACCAGGCCCACGGCTTCGACGTCCTTCATGTCGAATTGCGAGACCATGCTCTCGGAGCCGTCGGCAACGTAGAGCGGGCAGAAGTCCGTGAGCTTGCCCGGCGCGATCAGCACGCCGCCCGCGTGCATGCCGACATTGCGGGTCAAGCCCTCGAGCGTCTGCGCGAGCGCGAGGAGCTCGCGCACCTCCTCTTCGTTCCTCTCGCGCTCGGCAAGCTGCGGCTCCATCTCGCGCGCGTCGGCGAGCGTGATGTGGCGCCCCGGCTGGAACGGGATGAGCTTGGCGAGCTGGTCGCAGAAGTTGTAACCCAGGTCGAGCACACGCCCGACATCGCGCACCACCGCCTTTGCCGCCATGGTGCCGAAGGTCGCGATCTGGGAGACGCAGTCGGCACCGTATTTCGCCTTCACATAGTCGATTACCCGGTCTCGCCCGTCCTGGCAGAAATCGATGTCGAAGTCGGGCATCGAGATCCGCTCGGGGTTGAGAAATCGCTCGAAGAGAAGGTCGTAGCGCAGGGGATCGAGGTCCGTGATCCCGAGCGCATAAGCCACCAGAGAACCCGCCCCCGAGCCGCGCCCGGGCCCGACCGGCACGCCGTTACTCTTCGCCCAGTTGATGAAGTCGGCGACGATCAGGAAGTAGCCCGAGAAGCCCATTTGCTGGATCGTCCTGATCTCGAACTCGAGACGATCGCGGTAGCGCGCCGCCTGGGCCGACCGCGTGCTCTCGTCGGCAAAGAGCTGCGCAAGCCGCTGCTCGAACCCTCCCCGCGCGCACTCGCGGAGGTACTCGTCGAGACCCATATTCGCGGGTGTCGGGAACTTCGGAAGCTGGCTTTTGCCGAGCGGCAGAGACAGGCTGCAGCGTTTCGCGATCTCGATACTGTTGGCGAGCGCCTCGGGCATATCCCTGAAGGCGGCTGCCATCTCCTGCTGCGTCCGGAAGTGCTGCTCGGGATGGAAATAGCGCGGCCGGCGCTGATCGGAGAGGATGTAGCCCTGCGCGATGCAGACGCGCGCCTCGTGCGCGCGGAAATCCTCGCGCTTTACGAATTGCACCGGGTGCGTGGCCACAACCGGCAGCTTCAGGCGGGTGGCGAGGCGCACTGCCCGCTGCACGTGCGCCTCGATCGAGCCCCCCGAGGCTCCGAGCACGCTGGCGCCCTGCCCCAGGCGCTGAACCTCGACATAGAACCGGTCGGCGAAGAGCTCGCGCCATTCCCCCGCCAGGCGCTCGGCTCCCCTCAGGTTGTCCATAAGGAGCGCCTGGCCGACGTCTCCATAGTGCGCGCCCGACAGTGCGAGCAGCCCGGTGCTCCCCACTTCCCCGAACCAGTCTTTCCTGATCTCGGCCCTGCCGCGGTACTGGTTGGCGCGATAGGCGCGGGTCAGAAGCTCGGTCAGGCGCAGGTAGCCCTCATGCGTCTGGCAGAGCACCAGCAGACGAAACGGCTTGTCGCGGTCGGACTCGTTCTCGAGCCAGACGTCGCATCCGATGACGGGCTTCACCCCGCGGGCACGCGCTTCCTGGTAGAACTTGACCATGCCGAATACGTTGGCGAGGTCAGTCAACGCGAGCGCGGGCATGCCGTCCTGCGCCGCAGCCTCGACCGCCTCGTCGAGGCGCACGATGCCATCCACGATCGAGTATTCGCTGTGCAATCGCAGATGGACGAACGACGGCTGCATGCGGCTATTTTAAGGCGCGCGGCCGGCAAGATGAGAACCTATTTCATATATAGGCACGTGTGCGACGGAGGCGATGCGGGATGCAGTTCGAGGAGGAGGACCCGAAGGAATATGTCGATATTTCGAGGGTCC
>DASPGR010000076.1:0-14601 GCA_035620515.1 Burkholderiales bacterium
CCGTGTTCTCGAAGCGCGCGCTCTCGCCATCGGGCAGACTGAGCCCATCGACCCGCTCTTTGCTTACATCCAAGCCGACAAAACTGCGCGGCTCATCGTTGTTCCCATCCTTGTCAATCATTCGGGCTTCTCTCCCATGCAACCGTTCGGGTTTTAACAATGAACCAAGAAACAGGCGCCCCGCTCAGGACTCTCCCACGATCTGGACCGCGCCGAATCTAGGGCGATGGACGAGCTGGGGCACCTAAACCGTATGATGCAACACACAAGGGCGAGGGTGAGGGGGTCAGGCAGTCTTGTGCTTGAACTCGCACAGATCGCGGATCAGGCATGTTCCGCATGCCGGCTTGCGGGCGGTGCAGACGTAGCGCCCGTGCAGGATCAGCCAGTGGTGCGCGCCGAGCCGGAACTCGTCCGGCACCCCCTTCATCAGCTTCTGCTCGACGGTTAGCACATCCTTGCCCGGCGCGAGGCCGGTGCGGTTCGCGACCCGGAAAATATGCGTGTCGACCGCGATCGTAGGCTCCCCGAACGCGGTATTGAGGATGACGTTCGCGGTCTTGCGCCCGACCCCGGGCAGCCGCTCGAGCGCCTCGCGCGTGCGCGGGACCTCGCCGCCGTGCTCCTTCGCGAGCAGCTTGCACGCCGCCCAGAGATTTTTCGCCTTGGTGCGGTAAAGACCGATGCTCCGGATGTGGCGCTCGATGCCCCTGCGTCCCAGCGCAACCATGGCGGCAGGGGAAGGGGCCGCGGCAAAGAGCCCCGGCGTTGCGAGGTTTACGCTTTTATCCGTCGCCTGCGCCGAGAGCACGACCGCCACCAGCAGCTGAAACGGCGTGGCATAGGAGAGCTCGCTGCGCGGGTCCGGATTTGCCGCCCGCAGCCGCTCGAACATGCTTTGTATGGCGGAAGGCTTCACCTGGGCGACATGGCGATCGGGGAGCACGGGATTCTACCGGGTGCTGACACTGCTCGGGCGGGCTCCTTATAATCCGACGATATCAAAGGGGGGCCGCAGCCGATGACACGTCGTCCCGCCATTCTGGCCGCCGCGCTGGTCGCGATGGTGCTCGGCGCCGCATCGGCGGGCGCCGCCGAGCAGGTGACCGTCGAGCGCGAATCCCGGCTCTACGCGGAACCCCGCCTCGATGCGCGGGAGCTCGCGGTTCTGGCGCCCGGCGTCGTCGCCGATGTCGCGGGGAAGAGCGGTGCCTGGCTCAACGTCAGGACCCCGTCTGCCGCCGGCTGGGTGTTTTCGTTCAACGTGCGCTTCGGCACGAAGTCGTCCGGGGCCGCGCCGGTATCGTCCGGCGCTGAAGACTCGGCAATCGGGCGTGTATTCGGCCCGCGGCGAGACGTGAACGTGACGAGCACGATCGGGGTGCGCGGGCTCGACTCCGAAGATCTGCGGCAGGCGCATTTCAACGCGGAACAGATGAAGCTCCTTGACGGCTACGCGCTGTCGAAGGACGCGGCTGAGCAGGGCGCCCGTGCCAAGGGCTTGAGCGCGGCACAGGTCGACTATCTCGAAGGGGCTTCCCGATGATCGGCCTCCCCCGAGCAGGGATCGTCGCAGCGCTGGTGCTCGCCGCACTGGGCCACGGGCATGCGGCCACGATCGATCTCAACCGCATTTTCGACATCGGCAAGGATGTCGCAACGGCGGCGAGCGGGTTGAGCGAGGACGAAGAGATCGCAGTTGGCCGGGAAGTTGCCGGGCGCACGCTCGGCGCTGCCCCGCTCGTCGCGGATCCCGAGCTGCAGGCGTACGTCAATCAGGTCGGCCGCTGGGTTGCGGCGCAAACGGAGCGGCCGGATTTGCCGTGGCATTTCGGAGTCATCGCCAGCCCCGCGATCAACGCATTCGCCGCGCCCGGCGGATACGTGCTCGTGACCCGTGGCTTGTACGAGATCCTCGACAACGAAGCCCAGCTGGCCGGCGTGCTGGGGCACGAGATCGGCCACATCGTGCGCCGGCACCACATCACCGTCATGCAGCAGAGCGCCGCGGTATCGGCGGGCGCCAAGATCGCGCAGGGCGGAGACCGCTCCTACCTCGTGAACAACCTGATCGGCACGGGAGCCGAGGTTCTCGCGCGCGGCCTCGACAAGGACGCCGAGTTCGAGGCCGACCGCGTCGGCGTCATCCTTGCCGCGCGCGCGGGCTATGACCCCTACGCGCTGGTGGACGTGCTGCAGAAACTTGCCGCGAGGGGCCAGGACGATCAGGCGCTCGTCCTTCTCTTCAAGACGCATCCCGCGCCGGGAGAGCGGTTGAACCACCTCGGGGATGCGCTGACGCCGCGGATTGCGCAGCTGCCCTCAGGGGCTGCGCCGGCGTTGAGGCAAGTGAGCGCACCCGCGACAGCACCGGCTGCAGCGAAACCGGTCCCCATTGAGGGTGCGCGCGCCCTTCAGCAGGAGGCGCCCGCGGCACCGGCGCAGAGCAGCCAGGATTCAGGCAGTGGCGGAATCGATGGCGGGGCTATTCTCCGAGGGATATTCGGCCGTTAACCACGCTCGCGGAGTCGCTGGCGCGCGCGCTGCATCACTCGGGTGATCGTTGCGCGCTTGCGGCGCTCGTTGGCCCTGGTACGCGCCGTCTCCTCACGCGCGTCCCGCTCGCGCTCGAGGCGCGCCTCCCGCGCGAGAAAGCGCTGCCGGTAGCGCGCGGCCCGCTCCGGTTCGAATCCGCGCCCCGCGGGTGCTCCCGCCTCGATCATCGCGATGCAGTCCACGGGGCACACCGGTATGCACAGCTCGCAACCGGTACATTCGGCGGCGATCACGGTGTGCATCGCATTGACCGCTCCGACGATCGCATCGACCGGGCACGCGTGGATGCACAGGGTGCAACCGATGCACGCAGGCTCGTCGATTCTGGCTACGGCGGGCGGCTTGTGAATGCCCTCAAGCGGCGTGACCGGACGGCCCGTCAGGTCTGCAAGCGCGTGCATCGTCTCGGGTCCCCCGGGCGGGCAGCGGTTGATATCGGCGCGACCGGCGGCGACGGCCTCCGCATAGGGCCGGCAGCCCGGATACCCGCACTGGCGGCATTGCGTCTGCGGGAGCAGGGCGTCGATGCGATCGGCAAGCGTTTCCATCTATTTGATGGCGTCGAGTGGATCCGTGAACGGGCGCCCGGTGTCGCGCGCGATGCCTGCGTGCGTTACTTTACCTCCGAATGTCTGAAGTCCTTCACGCAGCGCAGGGCTCTCGCGCACGGCGCTCTGCAGCCCCTTTCCAGCGAGCTCCATCGCATAGGACAGTGTCGCGTGGGTCAGCGCGAGCGTTGCCGTGCGGGCCACCGCCGAAGGCATATTGGGCACGCAGTAATGGAGGATTCCCTCCTCGACGTAGAGCGGGTGCGTGTGCGAAGTCGGGCGCGACGTCTCGCAAATGCCGCCCTGGTCGATCGCCACGTCGACGATCACGGAGCCGCGTCGCATGCGTTTCAGATGCTCGCGGCGAATGAGCTTGGGCGCGAGCTTCCCGGGCACGAGCACCGCGCCGATGACGAGGTCCGCCCGTGCCACGAGATCGGGCAGTGACTGCGGGCTGGATATCACGGTTCTGAGTCGCGCTCCGAGAATTTCCTCGAGAAGCCGGAGGCGTGCCGCGCCACGGGCGGCAACGGTCACCTCGGCGCCCATGCCGAGCGCGATGCGCGCGGCGCTCGCCCCCACGTTGCCGGCACCGATGATCGTGACTTTCCCCGGGGCGACACCGGGCACGCCGGCGAGGAGGACGCCGCTTCCACCGTTCGCCATCTGCAGCGCCCAGGCTCCGACCTGGGGCGCAAGCAGCCCGGCGATCTGCGACATCGGAACGAGCAGCGGCAGGGAGCCGTCGCTCGCAGTGACCGTCTCATAAGCCACGCAGGCAACCTTCATGGACAGCATGGCATCGAGGAGCTCGGGATCCGGCGCAAGGTGGTGATAGCAGAACAGGACCTGCCCCGGCCGGGTCAGCGCAAACTCCTGGCGCTGCAGCTCCTTTACCTTGATGACGAGATCGGCGCGATACGCTTCTGCGGCGCTCGCGACGATCTTCGCGCCCGCCGCCTGGTACGCTTCGTCGGCGAAGCCGACTCGCAGGCCCGCTGACGTTTCAACGAGAACGGCATGACCCGCGCGCGCGAGCTGCTCGGCGCCATCGGGGATCAACCCGACGCGGTACTCGTGGTTCTTGATCTCCCTGGGCACTCCGATGAGCATTGGCGCCCGCTCAAGAAATCAGCGCGCGCATAACGCGCTCACGCACTCGGCCACCAGCCGCGGTCCGCGGTAGACGAGCCCCGTGTAGAGCTGCACGAGACTCGCGCCGGCATCGATCTTGCTCTGCGCATCGTCCGCGCTGAGGATCCCGCCAACGCCGATGATCGGGACTTCGCCGGCGAGGGCGCCCGCGAGCTGCCGGATAACGGTGGTTGCGCGCGGCGCGAGGGGTGCGCCGGAAAGGCCCCCGTCTTCCTCGGCATTGGCGACACCCGCGACGCGATCGCGCGCGGTAGTGGTATTGGTTGCAATCACGGCCTCAACGGAATGTTCGCGCAGCGCATCGGCGATTGCGCGCACCTGCCCGGCATCGAGATCCGGCGCGATCTTCACTGCCAGCGGAACGTGCTTCCCGTGTACGTCGGCGAGCTGCCGCTGCTCCGCCTTGAGCGCGGCGAGCAAGTGATCAAGCTCGCTCGCCGCCTGAAGCTCACGCAGGCCCCGGGTGTTGGGCGAGGAGATATTGACGGAGACGTAACTCGCGACCGGATAAACCTTTCGCAGGCACGCGAGGTAGTCATCGGCCGCACGCTCGATCGGCGTGTCGGCGTTCTTTCCAATGTTGATCCCGAGCACGCCGCGGTAGGCCGATCCCCGCACGTTCTCGACGAGGCGGTCAACGCCATCGTTGTTAAAGCCCAGACGGTTGATGAGGGCCCGCGCAGGCGGCAGGCGAAATACGCGGGGTCGGGGATTGCCAGGCTGGGGACGCGGCGTCACCGTGCCGACCTCGATGAATCCGAAGCCGAGCCGCGACAGCCCGTCGATGAACTCTCCATTCTTGTCGAGCCCGGCCGCGAGCCCGACCGGATTGGGGAAATCGATTCCCATCACACGGCGCGCGCAATCCGCCGGGGCCGCCTCTCGCCGTAGCGGAAGGCCGGCCCGGTCGAGCACCTTCAGGGCCTGAAGCGTAATGCGATGCGCGGTTTCCGGGTCGAGCGCGAACAGCAACGGGCGCAGGAGCGCATAGGACATGGCGCTATTCTAGCGCCAGCTTTCCGGGTTCAGACCCCGGAGTTCAGGGCTTGCAGTTCAACGATCGACGTTCAGATTGCGTGCTCGGGCGCGGAGGGCAGAGCGGGCGCGACCGCGACAGCCTGCGCTGGCGCAACGACGGTGCGGCGGGGACCGAGGATGAGGATGTAGAGCAACACGATTACAGTCCAGCAGATCAATCCTGTCCAGAGGTTATGCGAGAGAAAATGCGCGCCCTGAGCCACCCGGCCGGTGCCCAGGGCGAGCCCGGCAATGATCCCGGTCCACAGCCCGGCTCGCGCAAGTGACGGGCGTTTCAGCGCGTAGCCCACGAAGTAGAACGCGAGCAGGCAGAATCCGGCCGAGGCGTGCCCGCCGGGAAAGCAATGGCCGGGCCCGAGCGGCGGCGGCGTCGAATCAAAAAGGCCCAGGTGCGGCGCATATCCGCCGTAGGCGGCGAGATCGTAGGGGCAGTAACGGATGCTTCCCGCCTTGAGCGCGCTGACCGCCGCCGGCGCGAGGCCGAGCGCAAGCGTGAGGAACAGCAGGAGCCGGCGCCATTTCGCGAGGCGCGCCACGACCAGAGAGAGAAGGCAGCCCGCGAGGACGGCAATGCCAATAGCGATCACCCAGTACTTGGCCCACCGGTGCATTACGACGTCCAGAAAGAAATCGTATCGCAGCGGAAACGTCCGCGTCGCGGTGTCGAAGAAGAAATCACTGACCACGCGGTCGAGACGGGTCGTCTCCTTGAGTAGCAGTGCGAGGAGCAGGACCAGGGCGGGCCCGAGGTGAAGCAGCAGGAATGTGCCCGGCGCGGCGTCGGTTCCGGGTCGTCCCGGTGCCATGGTCTCAATTGAGGCGATACCGACGGCGCGCATAGAGATCATAGGCGACCTGGAACAGGCTCGCGGTGTCGCGCACGGCCTCGTCGTTCTCGAGCGCCGGTTTCTGGGCATTCTGGCTGAAGTCGTACTCAAGCGTCCTGTGGCTCTTGCGGAAACCGAGCTCCACGAGGGCGTGGCCCGCGAGCAGCGCGACGTCCCGATTGTGGTTCAAGGGCACCAGTTCTCTGCCCGGCGCGGCGAGCAGCGCATCGCGCCCGAAGAAGGTGCTGTCGTAGGAGATCTTCAGCAACCCCAATACCGTCGGCGCCACATCGAGCTGGCTCACCACGGTCGCGACCCGGCCCGGCGCGATGTGTCCAGGGCTATAGACGAGGAAGGGTATCTCGTAGGATTGGACCGGTATCTCTTCCCGCCCGTAGACGCGCGCGCCGTGATCGGCCACGATCACGACGAGCGCATCCCCGAACCAGGGCCGCGTCTGCAGCGCTTCGATGAAGCGGCCGACGGCGTAGTCCGCGTAGCGGACGCCCGCCTCGCGTCCGCCGCCCTGCGGAGGCACGCCGGGAACGCCCTCGGGAAACGTGAAAGGCTTATGGTTCGAAGTGGTCATCACGACCGAGAATATCCGCTCGCCGCGCCGCACCTGCTCGTCGTAGACGCGCAGCGCGTTGCGGAAGAGATCCTCGTCGCTGACGCCCCAGATGTTGCTGAAACGCGGCCGGTCCATGTCGCTGCGGTCCACCACGCGGTAGCCGTTGCGCGAGAAGAAGTAGTTCATGTTGTCGAAGGCCCCGTAGCCGCCATAGATGAAGGTGGGCGAATAGCCGTTGCGGGTCATCACGGTCGACCAGTTGAACATCTTCTCGTTGTGGCTGCGCTTGACGATGGATTCGGGCGGGACCGGCGGAAAGGAGGCGGTCACTGCTTCCATGCCCCGCACCGTGCGCGTGCCGGTGGCATAGGTCCGGGCGAATAGCAGGCTGTCGCGCGCAATGCGATCGAGGTTCGGCGTAAGACCCCGCCTGTCGCCGTAGGCCCCGACGAACTCCGCGCCGAGGGATTCCTCGAGCAGGACGACGACGTGCAGCAGGCGCGGGGCCCCGGAGTAGGCGACGTGACGCGCGAGCGGGCTGGGGGCCCCTGGCAGGAAATCAGTGTTGGCCCGCGCAACGAGCCCTCGCGCGCGCGTAATGGCGTCCGCCCGGTCGAGCGTCAGGTAGTACTGGTCGTAATCCAGACGGCCGTTGAATGCGGCGGCAAAGAACGAGTAGATCCCGTTTGCCGCAAGCTCGTTCGCCACACGGTTGGTGCCGAACCGTGCCGTCCCGCCATCGACGGCGAAGCCGCTCACGAAGACCAGGAGTAACACGACCGCAGCGGGCGCGAATCGCGCCCGCGCGCGATCGCTTGTGCGCAGGGCATTGCGGATCGTGCCGCGCGCAAGCCAGGTCATGGCCAGTGCCAGCGCCATGGCCGCGGCCATGACGCGCGCGACGGGGTACGTTTCCCAGATGTTCACGAAGACTTCGTGCGGATAGATCAGGTACTCGACTGCGACGTAGTTGAAGCGCGCGTTGAATTCATCGAAGAAGAAATACTCGACCGCTCCGAGGTAGGCGAGCGCGAACGCCGTGAGGGCGAGCGCTGTCTGCATCATGAGCCGGTGGGGCCTTGAACGATACAGCCGTGCCGGCAGCAGCCACAGGTATAGAGCGAACGGCGCACTCAGGGTCAGGCAGGTGATCAGATCGTATCCGGCTCCGACCGCGAGAATTCGGGGCAGCTCTCCGAGCTCGATCTGCCCGGCGCGCAGCGCTGTCGCTGCGAGAATGATCCGCGTCACGGTTGCGGCCAGCCAGATCCACGCTCCGACCAGCCAGAGCAGTGCGGAGCGCGTGGTCCTTGCGCGCGCGGTGGCGGGGCGCATCAACGGGCTCCTGCGGGCCGTCGTGCGCCTGCCGGCGCTTTTCTGTTCTGAGCGGCCAGCGAGCGGTCCACGAGCCCGGGCGCGATGGCGTTGACACGCACGAAAAAACGCTCGGGCCAGCCGACGTAAACCTCGCTGCGTTCCTCCTCGATGGCGTTGATGATCACGCGCGCAACGGCCTCGGGCGGATCCATTGCGGCGCCTGTCCGCGCCACGAAGTCGCGCGCCGCCGGCGTATTCATGGCGGTGTCAGTGGTGCGCGGCGCGACGTAGCTTACCGTGATGCCGGTCCCGTCCAGCTCGCGGCGCAGCGCTTCGGAGAAGCCGCGCAGCGCGAACTTGGTTGCGGAATAGACGGCAAACTGCGGGAATGCAATGGAGCCGAACGCCGAGCCCACGTTGACGATATGGCCGCGTCCACGCTGCAGCATTCCCGGCAGCACCTCGCGCGCGAGCAGCATCGGAGCGGTCAGATTGACCTCCACGAGGCTGCGAATCCTGGAATCCTCCTCCTCGGGGAGGGGCCCGAAGCACGATAACCCGGCGTTGTTGATGAGGATATCAATGGCGCCCAGCGCATCCACCGCGCTCCGGGCAAGGTGAGATGGCCCTGCCGGCCCGGAAATGTCGCAAGGGAGCGTCGCAGCGAACGCTCCCCCGGTCCTTATGCGTTCTGCAAGATCGATGAGCTTGTTCTCGCTGCGGCCCGCCAGCGCAAGGCGCGCGCCGCGCCGCGCAAGCTCCATTGCGACGCAGCGGCCGATCCCGCCGCTCGCGCCGGTCAGCAGCACGCCTTTTCCGGAAAGTTTCATAGCGCGACCTCCGTCAAACGCGGCGTCCCGAGGCGCTCGGCGTCGAGCGCGCGAAAGACGTTTTCGTAGAGATGGTAGAAAACCCGGGCGCAGTGTATGACTGCTGCCCGATCCTCGCTATCGTCCAGGCGGTTGACCAGCGACTCGAAAAGGCGCGTGTGCGCGATATCGAGCTCGCCGTGCGATGAGAGATAGGTGAAGGCGCCGGGCGGCAATCCGAGCGAGCGCTGCAACGCGCGTGCAGCCTGCGAAGCGACCGCGGTGCTGGTGCCTTCCAGCACGAGCACCATGCCAAGGAACCCCACCGGATTGACGCGCGCGATGGCGTCATAGGCGTATGCGACGAGAAGCTCCGCCGGAAGGCCGGGTGTGCCCGTGCGCACGCCGGTCGGATCGACGCCGCACGCATGAATGTCGTTCAGGATCCATTCCTGATGGCCGGTTTCCTCGCTGATGTATTCGCTCATCGCCGTCCGCAGCCACTCGAGCCGCGCGGGCAGCCGCGCGCCGCAGGCCATGAGCAGCGGCAGCGTGTGCTTGACGTGGTGATAGGCCTGGGCAAGGAACGCGACGTAGTCGTTCTTCGTCAGCTTGCCTGCGGCGCCGTCCCGGATGAAAGGGATGGACAGAAGATCCGAGCGCTCGCGCCGGGTCGCGGCCAGCAGTTCATCATAGAACTTCATGTGTCCTTTCGTGGTAGAGGGATTCGATCTGCGGGCCGTAGCGCTTGCGCAGGGCGTGGCGGCGCAGGCGGCCGTTGCCGGTGAGCTCATCGCTGCGCGCCGAGAAAGGCTCATGCGAGCGGATCCAGCGCCGCACGCGGGCGTAATCGGGAAGCGACGCGTTCACGCGGCCGATGGCGGCGCTCACGACGCTGTCGGGCGTCCCGTTTCTCGGGGTCACGACTGCGGCGATCCACGGACGCGACTCACCGCTCACCCACGCTTGGGCAATTTCGGGCTCCCCGGTCAGCGCGGTTTCGATCCATTCCGGGGATACGTTGCGGCCGTACGAGGTCACGAAGAAGTCCTTCTTGCGCCCCTCGAGGTGGAGAAAGCCATCCGAATCGAGGCGGCCGATGTCTCCCGTCGGCCATGGCCCGGTGACCGGCGCGCCGTCAGGGCAATAGCCGAGAAACAGGGCGCCATCGGTGAGGATCTCGCCGTCGGCCGCGAACGAGAGCTTGACGTGAGGAAGGGGGCGTCCGACGGTGCCTGCACGGTTCTCGCCGGGGCGGTTCAACGTGAGGACGGAGGCGCATTCGGAAAGCCCGTAGCCTTCGAAGGCCGCCAGACCGGATGATCTCGCCTGCTCGAGCAGGGCCGGCGCGACGGGTGCGCCACCCACGGCCAGAAAGCGCAGTGTCCGTGGCGCCGGCGCGCCGGAGGCTGTCTCGCCGGCCAGGGCCCGCAGCATCTGCGGGACAGTGATGGCTGTCGTCGCCTGCGTCTGGTGAAGGCAGTTCAGCATGCGGTCAGGCTCGACGCCGGACGCGCCGAGCGTTCCCACCTCCCGCAGCGGCGGCAGCATGCAGCGCCCGCCGGAAAGCAGTGTCGCGTAAACACCCACGTTCTCGAGCAGCGTGGCGAGAGGCAGCAGGCTCAGGTGCCGGTCCGCGGCAGTCAGAGCGCACACGGCGGCGAGCGCCCCTGCGACCGCGCCGGGCGCTGCAGCGTCGAGGCAAACGCCCTTTGGTTGCCCGGTGGTGCCCGAGGTGTAGGTGATTTTCGATGTGCCTTCGGGCAGGTGCGGTCGATGGGGCAGCGCCGTCGTGATTCGCGCCACCGTGCGCCCGAAGAGCTCCAGATCGGGTGCACGCGCCGCCGCCGCGCCGTTGCTTCGGAGGAGATCGCAGAAGTAATCGGGCCGGTCGGTGACGATCGTGTCAGCTCCCGCTTGCGCGATTGCGTGCCAATGCTGAAGCGGTGAAAAGAAAGCAGGCAATGGCAAGCAGGGCATGCGCCCCGCGAGCAGCGCAAGATCCAGGGCGATCCACTCGGGAGAATTGTCCAGGGCGAGGGCGACAGTGCGCGACCCGCCCATGCGCAACTCGGCGGCGACCTCGCCGATGGCGCCGCTGAGAGCGCGATAGGAGACCATGCGCTCGTTGTCAGCCAGGGCCGGGCGATGCGGATAGGCGGCCGCACCGCGTCCGATCGCCGCGATCACCGGGTGCATGCAGCCTCGCATACCGCGTGAAATGCCGCAGCGACGTTGACCGCCGTCACCACGGGTGAATGGTCGTAATAAGTTCCCCAGTGCCCGCGCTCCTCCGCGCTCAATCGATCCGCATCCGCCCGGGCCAGCGTGACGAGTGGGATTCCGATGCGCTGGAAGCTGTTGCGCAGAGCGGGTACAGCGCTGAACACGACCCAGCGGGACCCCCGGGCGTAGAGGCACGCCGCAAGATGCACGATCAGCCGACGCGCATAGCCCGGACGCGCGATGACAAGGTTGCCGACCTCGACGATATCCATGCGTGTCACCGACGGATCGGACGCGGCGCCGAGGACCGTGTCGACCGGAGCATCGAGGTAGGTCTCGAGAAACAGCCTGTCCGCTGCCGCGGGGCGCAGCCCGCACGCCGCGGCAATCTTCGAGCCATGTCGCAGGACCATGAGCTCGGGCATGAGCTGCGCGAGACGCGCTCCGTAGGCGGTCCTGAAGCCGAGCCTGATGAATTCCTCGATTTCCGCGCGCTCCGGGCCGCTCGCGCGGTTAAACGCCCAGGGGCTTGTTGCCGCGCCTGCTCGCGCACGCCGTTCGCCCGGTGCCGGAGCCACATTGAGCTCCGCGATGGAGTCTTCCATGGTTTCGCCTGCCATGCTTCAAATGCCGGCCGCGGGGCCGGCGTTGATCACAGGGCGAGCTTAGGGAGGCCCGCGTCAGGAATCCGTCGTGGCGGCGTGAAGAAATTGTGAAGTGCGGGCGGATTTAACGGAGGCTGATGCTGAAGGCGGAGCCGTGGCCGGGGGCGCTGTCGATCTCTATCGTCCAGCCGTACAGGTCGCATACGCGCTTGACGATGGCAAGACCCAGGCCGACGCCCTCGCGCTTGCTCGCGGCGCGATAGAAGCGCTCGAACAGACGCCGGACGTCGCCGGCTGCGATCCCTGCGCCGGAATCCGACACCATGAGGCGCCCTGCCGCGTAGCTCACCGCGACGAATCCGCGCTCGGTATGCTGCACGGCATTCCGGATGAGATTGGTCAGCACGATCTCGAGCGCCTGGCGGTTGAGCTGCACCGTCGCGGCGGGCTCGACCTCCATCCTGAACTGCAGCCCCTTGCGCGTCAGCTCGGCCCGGTAGGGTTCCGCGGCGTCGGTGACAGCCTCGGCTACGGAAACAGTCTCGGCGGTGCCGAGCGCCTGCTCGCGGGCCAGAAAGAGCAGGACCTGGATCTGCTCGGACATTCGCTCTGCCGCCGCCTCGATCATTTCGACCCGCTGGCGCGCCTTGTCCGGCAGCGATGAATCCGCGAGCAGGAGCTCGCAAGTCGTCCGGATCGCAGTGAGCGGCGTGCGCAACTCGTGGCTCGCATTGCCAGTGAATTCCTGCTCGCGCTGGATCATGCGCGCAATCCGGGCCCGGTAGTCGTCGAGCGCGGCGGCGAGCAGTGCCACCTCCGGGTCCTGGCCGGCCTGAGCGAGCGGTGGCCGGGCAGCGTCAGGGGCGAGCGATTTCACCGTCGCGGCGAGGCCGGTGACCTGGCGAGTCAGCAGCCCGGCGAGCCAGTAACCGAGCCCCAGGGCGACCAGCACGACGACGCCAAAGCTCGCATACACCAGCTCCTGAAACTCCACCTCGCGCTGCTCGTGCGGGCCCGCATCGTACGACACGATGAAGGTGGTTCCGCCGGCACGGCGCACGCCCACATGACGCTCGTTCAGGGCACGCCCGATTTCGTGGTAGCCCTCGGGGAGGGTGCGCAGTGCCTCGGGCACACGGGCAAGCTCCTCGAGACCGTGCGCAATGTAATACTCGAGGTTCGGGCCGGTCGGCTGCGGGAGGGCGGGATTCTCGCGATGGCGGGCGATCAGCGCGTCGAGCTCCTCGGTCACGATCTGGGTGACCAGCGCGTGCTCCATCCGCTCGGACGCCGTGAAGAGAACGACGCCGAGGGCACCGACGACGGTGATGCAGGCGGCCGCGAACACCGCGGCCACCTTGATACGCAGTCCGGGCCTAAGCTTCACCGCGGGCTCCGAGGCGGTAGCCGATGCCGTGCAGGGTCCGGATCGGATCGTAGCCGCCTGCACGCTGCAGCTCACGCCGCAGCACGTGCATGTGGCTGCGCAAGGTGTCGCTCGTTTCCTGTTCCCCACCCCACACGGCGGTTTCCAGCTCCTTGCGGCTGAACACGCGGTCCGGATCCGACATGAGCGCTTCGAGGAGGCGAATGCATTTCGGCGGCAGCTTCATCTCCTGTCCGCAAAAGCGCGCGGTCAGGCTCCTGGGATCGAATAGGAGGTCGCCTACGGTCAGCTCCTGGTGCGAGACGCGCCCGGCGCGCCGCTTGTGCAAGGCAAGGAGGCGGGCCTCGACCTCCTTCAGGGCGAACGGCTTCACGAGGTAGTCATCCGTTCCCCCGGAAAATCCGTTGAGCTTGTCCTGCAGGGTGTCGCGCGCGGTGAGCATCAGAACCGGCGTATCGTTGTGCGCCTGCTCGCGCAGCTTGCGGCAAAGCGTGATGCCGTCCATGCCGGGGAGGCCGAGGTCGAGAACGACCGCATCGAACTCGCCCGTCACCGCGAGGTGGAGCCCCGTGACGCCATCGCCCGCGGCATCCACCGAGTGCCCGCGCGCCTCCAGAAAATCATAGAGATTCGCGGCAATGGCCGGATCGTCTTCGATGATCAGTACGCGCACTGGGTTCAGTGGCCGGTGATCAGGGACCGGTGACCCGCGAGCGGGGCCGGCCACTCATCGCGGTCACGCTTTCCGTGGCTCGGTGACCGCCTGCCAGCGTCCGTCGATGAGGCCCTGCATGGGCTGGAACTGGATCTTGTAGGCCATCTTGCGGCTCTGCGCGATCCAGTAGCCGAGATAGAGATAGGGCAGGTCGAGCTTGCGGCACAACTCGATCTGCCAGAGGATGTTATAGGTCCCGAAGCTCGCGCCGTCCACGTCCGGATCGAAGAACGTGTAGACCGACGACAGCCCGTCCTGGAGCTGATCGAGTATGGAGACCATGCGCAGCGCCCCGTTCTCGCGGAACTCCACGAGGCGCGTCTCGACGTTGCTTTGCAGCAGGAAATGCCGGTACTGCTCGCGGCTGTCCTGGTCCATGCCGCCGCCGGCGTGCCGGCGCGACTGGTAGCGCAGGTAAAGCGAGTAATGCTCGGGGCTGTACTTGAGCTCCAGGAGCTCGGACTTGAGGCCACCGTGCCGCCTGAGGGTCCGGCGCTGCGAGCGCGAGGGCTCGAACTCCTCGGACAGGATGCGCACCGGCACGCACGCGCGGCAATGATCGCAATAGGGACGGTAGGTGAAGGCGCCGCTCCTGCGGAATCCCGCGCGCACGAGCTCGCTGTAGACGGCGCTGTCGATGAGATGACTCGGCGTTGCAACCTGGGAGCGCGCCATCCGGTCGGTGAGATAGCTGCACGGATAGGGCGCGGTTGCGTAGAACTGCAGTACCGACAGCGGAAAGTCAGTCAAATAGGTCATCGTCGATACGCCACCTTGATGCCGTCGCGGGATAGTTTACCAAGGTTGCGAGCTTTCGGATGAATTCCGCGCGCGGAATCTCCCGGGC
>DASPGR010000077.1:0-19819 GCA_035620515.1 Burkholderiales bacterium
TGGGCGCAGCGGGGAGCAAACCGGCACCCCTCGGGCAGGTCCCACAGGGCGGGAGGCTGACCGTCGATCGAGTAGAGCCGCTCCACATCCTCGTCCATGCTGGGCACCGAGCGCAGCAGCGCCTGGGTGTAGGGATGTGACGGATGATTGAAGATGTCCCGCACGGACCCGCTTTCCACGATGCGGCCGGCATACATCACCAGCACGCGATCGCACATCTTCGCGACGATGCCGAAGTCGTGCGTGATGAAGATCAGCGCGAGGTTCGTCGCTTCCTGAATTTCGCGGAGCAGGCGCAGGTATTGCGCTTGTATCGTGACGTCCAGCGACGTGGTCGGCTCATCGGCGATGATGATCTTCGGCTCGCAGGAGATGGCGATGGCGCCGACCACCCGCTGCTTCATGCCGCCGCTGATCTGGTGGGGATAATCCGTGACCCGGCGCTCGGGGGCCGCCACCTTGACCTGCTTCAGGCCCTCGACCGCCCGCTTCACCAGCGACGGCTTCTTTTCATCGGCGTGCTGAATCTCGATCGCCTCGATCAGCTGGTTGCCGACCGTGAACACCGGATTGAGCGAGGTTTGCGGATCCTGCAGGATCATCGAAATGCGGCGGCCGCGGATCTGCCGCATCTCCTGCTCGGACTTCGGGATGAGGTCCTCGCCCTCGAGCCGGATCGCCCCCTTGACGATGCGGGCCGCCGGCCGCGGGGTGAGCTTCAGCAGCGACAGGGCCGTCATGGTCTTCCCGCTGCCCGACTCTCCCACGATGCCCAGCACCTCGCCCTGGCGCAACGAAAAGCTTACCCCGTCCACCGCTTTGACCGTGCCGAAGCGGGTGAAGCAATAGGTGTGTAAGTCCTCCACCTCAAGAATGACGTCGCCAAGCCGACGCGCCATGCGCCTATCCTGCCCTCATCCCGCCGGAAACCACGCGCATTGCGCCCCCTCAGGTCCTGCGATTGTATATGTATTAGAAAAGAAGCGAGGGGAAGAGTTGCCTCTTCCCCTCGCTGTGACGCGCGCTTACTTGACGAGCTTGACGAGCTCGAAATGCGACGTGCGGCCGGCCGCCGGACCCGGGTAAACCATGTCCGCAACGACCTTGGGATTGGCAAAGACCTCGTTCCTGAACCAGAACAGCGGGATGTCGACGTACTCGTTCTGGAGGTGATCGCCGATCGCCATCATGAGCTGGTTGCGCTGCTTGGCATCGGTCGACTTCAGCACCTGGCTATACGTCTTCTCGAGAAAGTCGTCCTCGTAGTGGTGGTTGTTGCCCTTGCTGAAGTAGAAATTCCGGATGCCCTGATCAGAGGGACGCCAGCCGATGATGTTCGGCCACATGAAGTCCTTGCTCTGCTTCTTGCGATACGCGTTCCGGATCTTGGGCCAATCGTGGATCTGGACCTCGGCCTGGACCCCGATGCGCTTGAAGTAGATGGCGAGCGCGTCGGCGATCGCCGGGCCTTCCGACTCGCCCGGCTCGGTGAACGCCCAGATCTGGAACTTGAGAGGCCGTCCGGGACCGTAACCCGCTTCCTTCAGCAGCTGCTTCGCCTTCTCGGGGTTATAGGCATAGAGCTCGTTGAATCTGCTCTCCCACTTCGGGTTCCAGCCCTCGGAGGTCGGCACGTACAACGAAACATACGCGAGCTCCGCCCGGCCGGCGAACACCGTGTTCATCAGCTCCTTCCGGTTGATGGAGATGTTGAGCGCCTGGCGCACCCGCTTGTCGACGAACGGGCCTTTCGGATCGAACGCCTTGTCCCCCGTGATGTGCCACTGGCCGCCCAGGTACACCGAAACCCAGTCCACCGACAGCGAGGACTGGAAACGCTTCAGACCCTTGGCGAGCGCGTCCTTGTGCAGCTCGCGGGGCAGGTCGCCAATGTGCACGTCACCCGACAGAAGCAGGGCAAGACGCGTGGCTTCCTCGCGGGCGATACGGAACTCCAGCTCCTCGAAATCTATCTTCCTGCCGGACCAGTGCTTGGGATTGCGCTTGTACACGATGTTGAGGCCCGTCTGCCGCCCGGCGAATTGGAAGGGGCCCGTGCCGGCGGGATTCTTGTCGAGGCCTTCGATGCCCTCCTTGTCCCACTGCGCCTTGCTGCTCATGCGCAGATCGCCGGAGCGCGAGAACGCAAACAAGCTGGTCGGCATCGTCGGGTTCTTGAAGACGAACACGGCAGTGTACTTGTCGGGCGTCTCGACTGTGGCCGTGCGCCACAACGGGCCCAGCGTTGCCGTCGAATCCTTGCGCACCAGCAGCCCGTGGTTATGCTTGACGTCGGCCGACGTGAACTCCCCGAAGCCGTTGTGGAACTGGACACCTTTTCTCAGCTGGAAAGTCCAGGTCTTGTAGTCGGGACTGATCTTCCACGACGTCGCCAGCGCCGGGATGTAGTCGCCGGTCTTGGGATCCATGCCGACCAGCGTCTCCCAGTACGGCTCGAACTGCAGGTGGTCGGGGCGGGCGATGGTCCAGAAGCGGTTGCTCTCGTGGAACCCGGCCGAGGCGAAGATGAGGCGCTTGACTGCCGCCTCCACGCTTGTCGGCACCATGCCCAGAATCGTCGCGAACACAACCAGCAGTCCTGCAAAAAGTGAAGCGAACTTCGGTCTCATAGTTGCTCTCCTCCGTGAAGTTGTTTCAATGTTAATTGCTATTCACGTTCGTTACAGGTTTCGCAGCTTGGGATCCAGGTGGTCCCGCAGCCAGTCGCCGAGCAGATTCAGCGAGAGCACGGTCAGCATGATCGCGAGCCCCGGGAACATCGATACCCACCACGCGGTGACGATGAGCTCCCTTCCGTCCGCGACCATGACGCCCCACGCCGGCTCGGCGCGCGGCAGCCCCGCCCCCAGGAAGCTCAACGCGGACTCGAGAAGAATCACGTAGCCCACCTGGAGCGTCGCCAGCACGACGAGGGAGTTGACCACGTTGGGGAAGATGTACTTGAACATGATGCGCGTGTGCGATGCCCCCGCCACCCGCGCCCTCGCGATGAAATCACGCTCCTTGATGGCAAGGGTCTCGCCGCGGGTCAGCCGCGCGTAGCGCGCCCACAGGAGCACGATGAGCACCGTGATGACCGTCCCGAAACTGGGGCCTACCGCGGCGACGAGGACGAGAGCGAGCAGGATCGTCGGCAGCGACAGCGAGATATCCACCAGGCGCATGATCACCGCATCCGTCTTGCCGGCGAAATAACCCGAGATCAATCCCAGGACCGTGCCGATGATCCCGCCGACGAAGATCGCGATCAGCGACACCGTCAGAGAAACGCGCGCGCCGTAGATGATCCGGCTGAGCATGTCACGCCCGAGCTTGTCGGTGCCCAGGATATGCTCCATGGTGCCGCCGTCCTGCCACACCGGCGGGGTCAGCCGGTTCGAGAGCGATCCCATGTACGGGTCGTGCGGCGCGACCCACGGCGCGAAGACCGCCGGAATCACCATCACGAAGATGAGAATGCTGAGCGAGAACAGGGGATAGCGCTTGACCTGGCGCCACCCGTCAACAACCCAGGGGATCGCATACCAGGGCAGCGTTCGCGTGCTCGTCAATTGCGGCATGTTCCCGTCTCCTCAAGATGCCTATTGATACCGGATGCGCGGGTCGAGATAGGCGTACAGTATGTCGACCAGCAGGTTGCACAGGATGAAGATCACCGCGAATACGATGACGACGGCCTGAACGACCTGGAAGTCCCTGGACCGGACAGCGTCGACCACCAGCAACCCCACGCCGGGCCAGGTAAAGACGGTTTCGGTCACCACGGAACCGGTCAGCAGGACGCCCGCAATGATCGCAAAAAACGTGAGGGGAGCGATGGCAGCATTGCGCAGGCAGTGCTTCCAGACGACCTTCCACTCCGGAATGCCCTTGACCCGCGTCAGCTTCACGAACTCGCTGTCGAGCACCTCCAGCATCGACGAGCGGACGAGGCGCATGATGGCGGCGACCTGAAACCAGCCGAGCGTGATGGCAGGGAGGATAAGATGCTTGAGCCCGCCCCGGCCCGAAGAGGGTAGCCAGTCGAGCCACACCGCGAAGACCCACATCAGCATGATTCCCAGCCAGAAGGCGGGCAGCGACTGGCCGAGGAGCGCGACGACTTTTGCCGCGGCGTCCCAGCCGGTATCTTTTGATACAGCCGCCAGAACCCCTATGGGCACGGCGAGGATGGCGCTGATGAGCAGCGCGAATCCTGCAAGCTCGAGCGTGGCGGGCAGACGCTCCACCACGAGGCCCATGGCAGACTTGCCCTGGTACTTCAGGGACTCGCCGAAATCCCCCTTGATACCGTTCTTCAAGAAAGTGACGTATTGCTCGGGGAGCGGCTTATCGAGGCCCCAGTATTTTGTCAGCCGATCGAAATCCGCCTGCTCCGCCTCGAGCGGCAACATCATCTCCAGCGGATTGCCACTGATGCGCGCGAGGCTGAATACGATAAGGCTCATGACGAAAATCGCCACGAGACTCTGGAACACGCGCACCGCAATGTAGCGTTGCATGCACCATCTCCTCACGTCCAGCAGCCCATAGCCCGCCTGCCTCGCAGGTCCTGGACGCCTGCCGCATCCTCCTCGAATGGAGGCGCGTTATTGTCGACAACGCGGCTACACTATCCTAGGTCCAACTGTATTGGCAAGCCGTCAATTCTTAAGGCACAAACGGCGATCGACCGACCGGATTTTGAGGACGCGATGCACGGTAAGTGTGTGTGGCCGTGTTCTGGGGATCGCGCTAGGCAGAACAGGGGGGTGGCAGCCGTAACACGTTGATCTGACGAGCTGTATTCCTTAAGGGCTGGGTTGGCGAAGGCGCTCGACGCAATGCGGCATGCAAATCGACGCGAAAAAACCGGCGAGGCAAAAGTAGAAGACCGATGTCGAAGGTCGAAAAGAGGAATAGGAAAGCACGAACGCTTGTTGACTTAGGTTTCGCCTTTCGCCCTTCGCCGTTCGACTCTGGTCAGCGCTGCCGGCTGGCAGCTTGGAGCGCGGCGCGAGCGCCCTCGGCATCGCCGCGCGCCTCGCGCGCCTGAGCGATCAGGCGCCAGTTCTCGGCACGCAGCCGCTCGTCGTTGCCGGCCCACGTGTTGGAACGGGCGGCAATGCTCTCCGCCTGCTCGTAGTCGCCCTGCATCAGGCGTACCCGCGCAAGCTCCTGCCACAGGCGCGCGTTGCGCGGCTCGATGCGGAGCGCGCGCTCGAGCGACGCTGCGGCGTTCGCGAGCCGGCCCGATGCAGCATCCGTGTGCGCGATGTGCCTCAGACTCGTAACCGCCGCGCTCTCAGGCGACGCCGTCCCGGGAAGGGGCGCTGATCCGGGTTCCAACGGCGGCGGTGCCGGCGCGATCATGGGCGCCGATCCGGGTTCCGATACCGGCGCTGGCGGCTGCACGCTCGCGCAGCCGGCGAGGATAACGGCCGCGAATAGAACGGTTCTCGTCACGATCCTAGCGCCTCATCGCCCGAACAAGCGCTCGAGCCAGCTCTTTCCCTTCTGCGTGACCTCTTCCACCGCGAGGCCCAGCGCCGATGCGCACGGCGCGCGCTCCACCGGCGCCGTGCCTTGCGCAAACGGCAGCGCGAGCGCGCCGCTGCAAAGGGGATCCGCCCGCAAGCCGCTGCCCGGATCGATCAGCACGATCTCGACGCCGTCCGGCGGAAGCGCCGCGAGCGGCTCCGGATCGAGCGACGCCATCAGCTCGCCCCAGACGGGAAGCGCGGCGGCGGCGCCGGAGAGTTTCGCCGCGCGGTTGTCGTCGTAGCCGATCCACACGACCGCAAGCCGGTCGCCGGTGAATCCTGCGAACCACGCGTCGCGCTGCTCATCCGTCGTGCCGGTCTTGCCTGCGACGGCGCTCTCCGGCGGCAGCCAGTTGGCGAGCGAACGGGCCGTGCCCTCGCGCACGACACCTTGCATGGCGGCGGTGAGGAGGTAGGTCGGCTCGACCGGGAACGCCTGCTTCACCTCGAGGGGATAGCGCTTGAGCGGCCGGCCTGACTGCGTCGTCACTTCGCGAATCGCGCGCAGCGGCACCCGGAACCCGGCGTTTGCGATGGTGTGGTACATCTGGGCCACTTCGATCGGAGAGAGCTCCACCGCGCCCAGCAGCGTTGCCGCGTAGGGCTTCAACTCCCGCTCGATGCCGAGCCGCTTCATGGTCGCGACCACGCGCTCGACGCCGATCTCGGTGCCGAGCCGCGCGGTCGCGGCGTTGTAGGACTGCGCGAGCGCTGTCCGCAGCTGCACCTCCCCGTGGAACGTCTTGTCGTAGTTCTGCGGCTTCCAGTCCGGCGCGCCGCGGCTCTTCCAGACGAACGGCGCATCGTCGATGGGCGTCACGAGCGTATAGCGCGAAGGCTCGGCGAGCGCCGTCAGGTAGATGACGGGCTTCAGAAGCGAGCCCACGGGCCGCGACGCATCGAGCGCGCGGTTGAAGCCGCGGTAGCGCGCGTCGCGCCCGCCGACCAGCGCCTGGACTTCGCCCGTCTGGCTGTCGGTCACGACGACCGCGCCCTCGAGCCTGGGCCGGCCGAAGCGCTTGTCCTTGTCGTAGCGGGCGAGGCTTCGCTCGAGCACCCGTTCCGCGGACTGCTGCACGCGCGGATCCAGCGTCGTGAAAATCCTGAGGCCCTCCGTGCGCAGGTCGGATTCGTTGTAATCGCGGCGCAGCTGACGGTGCACGAGCTGAAGAAAAGCCGGATGCGGCGACGTGCCGATCGGCGCCTTGGGCGTGACCTCGAGGCCCTTCTGCCGCGCGGCCCAGTACTCGCCTGCCCTGACATAGCCCGTGTCGCGCGCCTGTCGCAGCACGAGGTTGCGGCGCTCGAGCGCCCTCTGCGGGCGCTCGTACGGATCGTACCAGGCCGGGCCCCTCACCATGGCGACCAGCAGCGCGCTCTCCGCGAGCGTCAGGTGCTCGACCGGTTTGCCGAAGTAGTGAAGCGAGGCAAGCCCGATGCCATGGATGGCGCGGTCGCGATCCTGGCCAAGATAGATCTCGTTGAGGTAGGTCTCGAGGATCTCGCTCTTGTCGTAGTGCAGCTCGAGCAGGAGCGCCATCACGAGCTCGGTCCCCTTCCGCTGCAGCGTGCGCTCGGGCGTCAGAAAGAAATTCTTCACCAGCTGCTGCGTCAGGGTGCTGCCCCCCTGAAGGCCCTTTCCGCGGACGAAGTTGACGAGCACGCGCGCGATGCCGCGCGGATCGACACCGTGGTGGGAGTAGAAGTTGCGGTCCTCCGTCGCGAGGAGCGCCTGCACCAGGTGATTCGGCACCTCGGCGAGGCGCACCAGCACCCGGTCCTCGTTGCCCGCGGGATAGATGCCGCCGATCGGCAAGGGCTCAAGCCGCACCAGCGGCAGTCCGCGGCCCTGCGCGTCGCGCACGGAGGCCACGCCGCCGTTCTCGAACGCGACATGGATCAACTGCGCGGGACGCGGCCCGTCCCAGAATACGAACTGCCGCAGCGCGATCTCGATCTCGTCGCGCCCCCTTGCGTACCAGCCTGATTCGCGATCGCGCCGGCCTTCGCGATAGCCGGCGCCCCGCAACTCATCGACGATGCTTGCCTGCGGGACGCGCAGGCCGGCGTGCAGCTCAAGCGGGCGCGCGTAGATGCGCGCCGGCAGCGCAAAGCGGCGTCCTTCGAACTCGCTGCGCACGCGGAAGTCGAGGTACAGCGTGAACCCGGCCGCGAGGAGCGCGCCCGAGAGCATGGCGTAGCGGACAGTCCGCCAGAATTTCCTGCGGCGGGACATCAGCTGAATTCTACTTCGTTGCGGCGCGCGAGCGAGCGGTTGCCGCCGCATAAGATTTCAACCAGACGAATCTGTCGCCGCTCGACGACAGAAAGCGTGGCGGCACGAAGAAACCAAGCGCGGAAAACGGAAGTCGAAAGGGAAGCAGGGAAGAATTTGAACCGCCAAGTCGCCAAGTACGCCAAGATGAACTGCCGGTTTAAGGCGTAGACACGAAGTGCGCCAAGATCACAAGTCAAGGAGGCGCTCATGGCTGAATCGCTCGAAGCAACGCGTTCCGCGCTCCGCGAGGAATCACGCGGGCTTCTCGCGCGCCGCAACGTCGTCGCAACCGGCGCGGGATACAAGGTCTCCGGCGGCAAGCGCACGCAAACGCCGTGCATCGTCTGCTCGGTCAGCAGGAAGGTGCCCGCCTCGTCCCTTGCCGCTGCGGACGTCGTTCCGGGCACGATCCGGGGCGTCGCCACGGATGTCGTCGAAACCGGTCCCATCCGCGCACTGCAGCCCCCGACGGGGCGGTTTCGGCCGGCGCCCGGGGGCGTCAGCATCGGTCACCGCGATATCACCGCCGGCACCCTCGGCTGCCTCGTGAGAAAGGGCGGCGAGACCTTCATCCTCTCCAACAATCACGTGCTCGCGAACAGCAACGCGGCCGCGATCGGGGACCCGATCCTGCAGCCCGGTCCGATCGACGGGGGCATGCTTGCGAGCGACCACATCGCCAATCTCGAGGCGTTCGTTCCGATCTCGTTCGTCGCGCCCGAGCCGCCGAGCGAATGCGGCTTCGCGCAGACGGTGATCGCGCTTCTCAACGCGGGATGCCGCATGATCGGCAGCGGGACGCGCTACCGCGTCGTCTCGATCCAGCAGACGCCCAACCTGGTCGACGCGGCGATCGCGCGGCCGCTCGTCGCGGCGAGCGTGACGGACGAAATCCTCGGCATCGGCCGGATCCAGGGCACGGTGCAGGGGGCGCTCGGCATGCAAGTCAAGAAAAGCGGGCGCACCACGGGGCTCACGACCGGCGAGATCCTGCAGGTGGATGTCACTGTCAACGTGCAGTACGGCCCGGGGCAGGTCGCCCAGTTCACCGATCAGCTGCTGGCTGGCGCGATGAGCCAGGGCGGCGACAGCGGTTCGGCCGTGCTCGATGAGCAGAACCGCCTGACCGGGCTCCTGTTTGCGGGCAGCGACAGTACCACTATCATCAACCGCATCGAGCACGTTTTCGGGGCGCTCGGGGTCACGCGGTGAAGCGGCTTTTCGCGCTTGCACTGGCCCTGGCCGCCGCCACCGCATTCGCGAGGGGCGAGATGCCGCCGTCCATCCAGGAAGTCAAAGCAAGGCACGAAGCGCGCCTCATGGAGAAGCCGGGCGTCGTCGCGGTCGGCCTGGGCCGCGATACGGACGGGCGGCAGGCGATCATCGTGAGCCTCGACCGCGAGCGGCCGGATACCCGCGCGGCGATGCCCGAGCAACTGGAGGGCTACGCGGTGCGCGTGCAAGTCATCGGCCCCGTCCGGGCGAAATAGTCGCCACCGCCGCGGGTGGCACCGTTCCCGGTTTGGGGCGATACTTTCCGGCGCAAGCTGACCGATACCCCTCGTCTGCCGGGAGGACCGCCATGAAGAAGTGCGTCCTGGTGCTTTCCCTTGCTTTGCTCGGATTCGGTGTCGAGTGCGCGCTGGCGCAGAAATATCCCTCGCGGCCGATCCGGCTGGTGGTGGCTTCCTCTCCGGGCGGCGCGAGCGACATACTCGCCCGCCTGCTCGCCCAGAAGCTTGGCGGGGAGCTCGGCCAGCAGATCGTGGTCGACAACCGCGGCGGCGCAAGCGGAGTCATCGGCACGAGCATCGTGGCGAAGGCGACGCCCGACGGCTACACGCTGCTCATCATCCAGCCCTCGCTCACCATCAACCCGAGCATGGTGAAGAAGCTGCCCTACGACGCCACCCGCGATTTTGCGCCGGTATCCTGCGTTGTGGATGCGGTCCAGATCATGACGGTCAATCCGACGGTGGCGGCGAAGTCCGTGCCGGAGCTCATCACGCTCGCGAAGGCAAAGCCCGGCCAGCTCACATTCGGCTCGCCGGGCATCGGAACCAGCCCGCACATGACCGCGGAACTCTTCAAGCAGACGGCGGGCGTGGACATGCCGCAGGTGATCTTCAAGGGATCGGGCATGGCTTTCATCAGCCTCATCTCGGGCGAGATCTCGGCGGCGGTATCGACCGCGCTCTCCGCCATGCCGCACATCCAGTCGGGGCGGATCCGTCCCCTCGCCGTCACCTCATCGAAGCGAATCAAGGTGCTGCCCGAAGTCCCGACGTTCGTCGAGTCCGGGCTGCCGACCTTTATCACCACCCAGTGGTTCGGCATCCTCGCGCCTGCCGGCACGCCGCGCCCGATCGTGAACCAGCTCTACGCGGCATTGACGCAAGGCGCGAACAGCCCGGATTTTGTCGAGCGGATGACCTCTCAGGGCGTTGACGTGGTGAATCGCAAGCCGGAGGAATTCGCGGCGCTGATCCGCCGCGAGATCAAGCAGTGGGCGGCGGTCATCAAGAAGGCGGGCATCAGCGCCCGCTAATGGCGTTCAGGCCGCCTTGGCGAACGCTTCCTGCACCTGCTTCTCGTAGGCGACGACCTTTTTGACGCTCGCGCGCTGCTGCATGCGTTCGAAGTGGGCCATGCAGTTCGCGAAGCCTGAAAGATCGATCTGGAACGAAAGCCCGCGGCGGAAGCACCAGAAGAAGTAGGCGTCGCAGGCGGTGAAGTGGCTGAAGAACCACTCGCGCCCGGCCAGCATGTCGTCGATGATCTTCAGGTCCTCGAAGAGAAGCTTCCGCGCGACGCGCTTGACGCTCTCCTCCGAGCCGGGCAGGTCGCAGTAGTTCTGCGGGCGCGCATTCGGCGTCAGGTGCGGGTGAATGCCCGAGCCGCAAAAGCCCATCAGCGAGATCGCCTTGATTTCCTGCTTGGGATCTGTGGGCAGCAGCTTCGCGGCCGGAAACTGCCGGTTGATCCAGATCTGGATGGCAATGTTCTCGGTCAGCGGCTCCCCGTCGATGATGAGCACGGGGACCTTGTGCTTGGGGTTGATTTTCAGAAACTCGGGCTTGCGATTGTCTCCGGCGCGCGTGTTGATGGGACGCACGTCGAAATCGGCGCCGGCTTCGGTGAGTGTCACGTACGGCACCAGGGCGCAGGTCTGGGGAGCGTAAAAGAGCTCGAGCTTCATCGCGGAGGTTCCTCTGGGAAGGGTTGGGAGCCGGGAGATTCTACAAGACATTAACCGCCAAGACGCCAAGCTCGCCAGGAACAGCAAGAACACTCATGGAACCGCCGAGGCGCCGAGAGAAGCGGCGCAAGGCCTGCACCAGTTCTGAACACGGCGGCGTGAACTGGTTCCTGTTCCTGTTTCTCTCTGCGTCTCGGCGGTTCAATATTGAAGTAGGTTTCTTGGCGTTCTTGGCGTCTTGGCGGTAAAGCTGTTCTACGTGGCCTTGGCGAGAAGGCGCTGGTAGAGCAGGCCGCCGGCGTAGAAAGTCACGCCGAGCACCACCAGGCTGACGATGCGCGCCATCGGAGAGGCGCCACCGAGGTCGTAGAGCATCACCTTGACCGCTGCCGCGCCAAAAACGAATAACGAGGACTGCCCCAGCAGGCGATCGCGCCGCCAGAGCGAGAGGACAAGGCAGGCAAGCGCGATCACGCCCCACGCGGCCGATTCGACGATGCGCTCCGAGAAGAGGTGCAGCGCGGCCGACATCATGCAGATGTGGCCGCCGTAGAGCATCATCCCGCTCCACCTCTGCAGCGCCTCGCGCGCCTGCACCAGGTAGTAGCCGATGTAGAGCTGCAGCGCATAGACAAAGGGCAGAAGCTCCCGGCCAGGGACCCTCTGCAGGTCCGCATCGAACACAATGCGTACGTAGTTGATCAGGAAGATCAGCGCAATTCCCAGCCAGATCGGCCATTTCACGCCGATTCCGGTGCCGCCCCGCAATGTCGCAACAGCAGCGATCGGCGCCGCCACGAACGCAACCCACGGCGTCCACCGATCGGGCACGACCTCGAGGTAGCCCGCGTGGAAGAGGACGAGCGCGACGTATGCCCACAGCAGGAACTCGCCCCCGGGCAGCGCGCGCTTCAGCGCATACCGCGCGATGCTGTAGAAGCCTGCGACCGCGAACGCGCTTGCGACGGCGATCCACGGTGCCATCCCCGGCAGGTGCTTCTTTAGCAGCGCGTACTCGAGGAAGTAGAAAATAAGAAGCGGCGGCAAATGCGCCCAGGCGCCGGGCATGTCGAGCGGCGACTGGTTGCGGATCGAGAAGACGATCGTCGCGGTGCCGAAGATCGCGAACTGGACCATCTGGAACACCAGCGCGGCCGCCCATGCCTCGGGCGCCCGCAGGTGCCACATGACGTCGAAGACGATGAGCGCGAGGTAGAGCGCCAGCAGGTAGATCAAGCGCCGGCCGGACCAGATCGAGAACACGCTGAAGACAACGCTCCACGCCGAGAAGTAGATCACCAGGTCCGCCATGGCCGGCGCTCCCTTGATGAGCAGCGGCGCCGAATAGGAGCCTGCGACCGCGAAGAGCGCGTAGAGATCGCTCTCGAAGGCGCGGCAGAGCCATAGCGAGAGCACGCACACCAGCACCACCGCGGCGGCCGCCGGCATCGGCGCGAGAAAGCCATAGAAAAGATGCGCGCCGTAGATCGAGAGAAAGAGAATGGCGACGCCGCCCGCCGGAAGAAGCCCGGCGTACTGGCGATTGGAACTGCGCAGGACGAAGCCTGCCGCGATCAGCACCATTCCCGAGATCGCCGCCAGCCCCACCTGGCGCGCGGGCGTCAGCCAACCGCTCTCGACGGCAAGGCGGATGAGATAGGCCGCGGCGAGCACCAGCGCGACCGCTCCGCCCCAGCCGAGCACGCTCGTGGCAAGCGCCGGGCGTTCGCCCGGCTCCGGCGGCGGCGATGGGGCGGCGCCGGGTTGCTGCGACGGGCCGCGCGGCGGCGCGGCCGCCGGCCTTGGCGGGGGCGCACCAGCGCTCCTCGCGATCCGCCCCTCCATGCGCGAGAGGCGCTCTTCGATGCCAGCAAAGCGTTGCTCGAGTTCTTCAGGGCTCATCGCGGCCTCCCTCGATCGGTCATGCGCTGGCGGGATTATGCCGCTTGCGCACCACGCGGGCTCGTCCTGCCTTGCGCCACGCCCCCGGCGTTGCGCCGAGAGCACGCTTGAATGCGCGGTTGAAGGCCGCTTCCGATTCGTAGCCGCTGTCCTCGGCGAGGCGGGCAAGGCTCACACGCTCGTCGCGCAGCCGCTGCGCAGCGATCGTGAGCCGCCAGCGCGTCAGGTACTGCATCGGCGCCTGGCCGAGCAAATCGCTGAAACGTTGCGCGAGCGACGAGCGCGATGCTCCGACGCGCCCGGCGAGCTCCTCCACGGTCCAGTCGTGGCCGGGCCGCTCGTGCATGAGCGCAAGCGCGCGGCCGACAAAGCGGTCGCGCAGGCCCGCAAGCCATCCTTTCTGCTCGCCCGGCAGCAGCTCGATGTAGCGACGCAATGCCTCGACGAAAAGAAGCTCTGACAGCTTCGCAAGCACCGTCTCGCCTCCGGGGCGGGGGGTCGCGCTTTCACGGGTGCCCGCGTGGAGCAGGCTCGTCAGCCAGGCGGCGCCGGCCTCGCCGCCCAGCGGCACGCGCAGGATACGCGGCAACGACTCGAGCATCGGGCCGCACAGCCGCAGGTCGCAGCGCAGGAAACCGCAGATCAGGCGAGTCTTCTCGCCGCCCCCGCCATGCTCGATACGCATCAGTTCGCCGCTTGCGGCCGGTTGCACCAGGGAATCGGCCGCGGTCGGCGCCAGGCGCAGGTCGCTTCCGAGGATATGAGTATCGTCGCGCGGCAGCAGCATGAGGTCGCCCGCCGCAAAATCCAGCGTCTCCCCGCCGTCCAGAAGGCGGGCCTTGCAACGCCCCTCGGTGAGGACGTGAAAGAACACGATATTCGGTCCAGATACCGGCGAGCCAGGCTCGCCGGACCGGGACAGCACGCACCACGGCGCGGTGAACTCGGAGTCGATGAAGATGGCGCCGGTTAGGCGCAGCACGCGCAGCGCATCGGAGAGGGCATCCACGGCGGCGATTATCGGCAAGTCCGGCGTTCTGCGCAAAAACGCCGGACGCCCGATCAACACCGTGAAAACGCCGTTCGCGATACTGCCGCCATCCGAAAGGGCGCCGAGGCGCCTTCGGGAGGCGCAGGTTCCGCCGCAAGTGCGGCAATTACTGAATTCAGGAGATAAGCCATGCAAGCAGTCGCAATGGATTCCCCGCCCGCTGTCGATCTCACGGCCATCAAGGGCAGGCAGCAGGTGGCCTGGTCGGCGGGCAACTATGCCGTCGTCGGCACCACCTTGCAGATGGTCGGAGAGTCGCTGTGCGAGGCGCTCGACGTGCGCGCCGGACAGCGCGTGCTCGATGTCGCCGCCGGAAACGGCAATGCGACGCTCGCCGCCGCGCGGCGCGGGTGCGACGTCGTCTCGACCGACTACGTGCGCGCCCTGCTCGATGTCGGCCGTGCGCGGGCGAGTGCCGAGGATCTTGCCGTGCAGTTCGAGGAGGCCGATGCCGAAAACCTCCGCTACCCCGAGGGCTCGTTCGACATCGTGCTCTCCACCTTCGGAGTGATGTTCACCCCGGACCAGGAGAAAGCGGCGAGCGAACTCGTCCGCGTATGCAAGCGCGGGGGCAAGATCGGCCTGGCCAACTGGACGCCGGGCAGCATGGTCGGCGAGATGTTCAAGGTCATCGGCCGCTACGCCCCGCCGCCCGCGGGGGTGAAGTCACCGGCCCTTTGGGGCACAGAGCAGCACCTGCGCGGGCTCTTCGGCCATCGGATCGCCTCGATCGACGCCGCGCGCAAGCACTTCGTCTTCCGTTACCGCACGCCGCAGCACTGGCTGGATACCTTTCGCACCTATTACGGGCCCGTGCACAAGACATTCGGCGCGCTGGACGCCGGCAGGCAGGCGGCGCTCGCAGCCGATCTGATCAGCCTCGCGCAGCGGTTCAACGCCGCGACCGACGGGACTCTGGCCGCCCCGAGCGAGTACCTCGAGGTCGTGATCAAGACGCGCTGAGCCCCCGCCGCCCGCGACGGGTGATGCCTCCAGACCGGCATCACCCACGGCGGGGCAGATATTCATCACGGACGTCTATCGATTTTTCTCGTATAGTTTTGGGGGTCTGTCGTCAGGGCGACCCTTTTCCGTGCAAATGATTCGGGCCCCGCGTCAGTTCGTTCGCGCCGCACGCTGGACAGCGATGCTGGCGGCGGTGATGGCGGCGGCTTGCGCGTCGAAGCCTGGCGTTGTTGAAATGCGCGAAGCCCCTACCGGACTCCGCGATGGCGAGGCGATCGCGATCATGCTTTCCACGTACCGCCAAAGCGCGGGCGAGGATCTTGTCGACGAGAAGGTCGATCCACAGGCCATCGAGCGTACTTTCGACTCCTGCCTCAGGCAGGAGATGCTCAAGACCCGCAGCGGACTGCGCTTCGTCGAGCCCCAGGCATTGCGGGAGGCCGCTTTTCCAGGCAAGAAAATCGAGGAGATTCCCACCGACGCCCAGGCGGTCCTGAAGGACCTCACCGACGGCAAGCAAGGCGGTCGTGCCGACCTGGCAGGGCTGCGGTACGTGATCCTGCTGAACGGGTCCCAATGGGATACCGGCCCCAAGTCGTTTTTCTCGGGCAGCGGAGGTGGCGCCGTCATAGCAGGTGGGTCGGACCGCATCCTTGCCCTGTACGCCACTGTACTCGACCTGCTTCACCGCCGCGTGGCCGGCATGCTTCGGGCGGACCGCAAAGGCGGTGAAGGCGGCGGCATCGCGTTCGTGGTTATCATCCCCATTCCATTCTACTTTTCATCGAACCCCGAGGGCGCTGAATTGTGCGCCGAGCTCGGTCAGGCGCTGGTGCGCTTTATCGTTCAACAGAATCCCGAATCCCGTTAATCCGGCATCACCCAATGCGGGTTCCACGCGACTTCCCAGAGGTGTCCGTCGGGATCCTGGAAATAGCCGGAATACCCACCCCAGAAGGTATCCTCCGGAGGCTTCACGACAACCGCACCGGCTCGTCTGGCCTCCTCTATCACCGCCTTCACCTCCGCTTTCGAGGAAACGTTGTGGGCGGCGCCGGGTTGCTGCGACGGGCCGCGCGGCGGCGCGGCCGCCGGCCTTGGCGGGGGCGCACCAGCGCTCCTCGCGATCCGCCCCTCCATGCGCGAGAGGCGCTCTTCGATGCCAGCAAAGCGTTGCTCGAGCTCTTCAGGGCTCATCGCGACCTCCCTCGATCAGCCGTTCGCGCGCGAGATCAGCCTTCACGATGGATGACACTTCAGCCCCGAGCGGCCTTCAAGTAAGCCTTGGCGCTGCCCGAGAGCAGGCGCGGCAGATGGGTGTAGATGTAGCGCACGCCCTTGTCCAGAACCTCGCGCACGTTCTCCGCGGTCGCGGGCGTACCGGGCGTCCTCCCCGCGGCGACCATCTTGCGGAAGCTGCCGTCGATCGCTGCCGCCACCGCCGGCGCCCTGGGATTGCCCGGATGCCCCATGGACTGGGAGAGGTCCGAGGGGCCGATGAAGTACACGTCGATATCGTCAACTTTCAACAGCTGGTCGATATTGTCGATCGCCGCCTGCTCCTCGAGTTGAATGGCGATCAGCGTCGCATCGTTTGCCGCCTTCACATAGTCGGCGAGCGTGCCGTGGGAATCATAGACCGCCGAGCGCGTTCCGGCGGCAAGGCCGCGCTGCCCGAGGGGATGGTATTTCACTGCCGCGACCACCTGCCGCGCGTCCTCCGCGGTATTCACGTGCGGCACCTGCACCCCCATCACGCCGCGGTCGAGCACCTGCAGGATGTGCTCCGCGCCGCGCGTCACCGGGCGGGCGATGGCGGTGATACCGCTCGCCTCCGCCGCCATCGCCATTAGCTCCACGCTCTCGATCGTCAGCGTTCCGTGCTCGCAGTCGAGCAGCACCCAGTCGAAGCCGGCAGCGGCGACCATCTCGACGATCTGCGGCGAGGGAATCATGACCGAGACGCCGTAGACCGGCTCGCCGGCGCGCAGTTTTTCCTTCATCCGGTTCTTCTTCATTGCTGCCTTTCCCGAGGTGGATGCGGGGGTGTGTGCCGCTCAGCGCGGAGGCGCCGGCAGCCGCTGGTTGAGGAACTCCACGAGCTCGTCCATCGTGCCCGGTGTCGCCTTGAACTGCTCCTGCAGCCCGAGAGAGCCCGAGCGCTCGAAGAACGCCTCGGTGGCGGCGGTGACGACCGGTTCCACGCCCAGCTGCCGCAGCACGCCCGCCACCTGCTTCATCTCGTGGTAGCGGCGCGCGTGCGCGGTCGCGTGGCTGCGCACCCAATTCGAGGCCGTCGTCTCGAACGGATGGCGGGAGAACAGCTCGGTCACCTCGCGCCACAGGTCGTCGCGGATCCCCGCGCGCTCGCCGGCAACGAGGAACTCGATCAGCAGCGCCTCCACTCCCTTAGAGAACACGCTGCGCAGCATCTTGAACATCGACGCCTTGCCAATGTCCTCGCTGTAGAACCGGACGTTGAGGCCCAGCTCGCCGCCGAGCTCGCGCTCCGCCCGCCGCCCGTGCGGGCCGCCGAGCAGGATTTCCGTCTTCGCGCCGGTGACCCCGACGGCCCCCAGCACGGCGCCCTCGACGAAAGCCGCGCCGGAGGGCGAGATGATGCGCGCGATCTCGAGCTTCACGCCGGGATCGGTGGCATTCAGGTCGACATAGGTCCGAGCCGGGCCGAGGTGCGGGACGCACTGCCGCGCGGCCTCCCGCGCAACGCTCGTCGTCACGGTCGAGAGCACGTATTGCGCGCCGCTCACGGCTTCCGCGAGTTCGCAGAACGCGATCTTCGTTCCCGCCGACCGCGCCTTCAGCCGGTCGATGCCCCCCGCCTGACCGATCAGCACGTCGTAAGCGGCAATCTCTGCGCCGTGCGCGGCGAGCGCGGCGGAGAACGCGGAGGCGACCTCGCCGAAGCCGATGAACGCAAGGCGCGTCGTCATTGAGCTTCCCCGCGATCCGTTTCCCGGGTCCGGGGCGCGCCAGTCGTTTTTTTCATGTGTTCGCGGGCGGCGGCCCAGGCAGCAGAGTAGTACTATGGTAACAGCGACAAAATACGATCTTTCGCGCCAGAGGTAAAGCGTGGCCGGCACTCAGGTAATGACTTAAGGGAGGAATCATGAAAACTTTACGAAACATCGCCGTTGCAATCGTCGCATTGACCTTCGCCGCGGCTGCGGCCGCGGCCGCTCAACAGCCGTACCCCAACAAGCCCGTCCGCCTGATCGTGGGATTCGCGCCGGGCGGCAACACCGACACCGTCGCGCGCCTGGTCGGTGCCAAGCTCGCCGAGCGCCTGGGAACGCGGGTCGTGATCGACAACCGCGGTGGCGCGGGCGGCACGATAGGAACCGAGATCGCGGCGCACGCGAACGCCGACGGCTACACCCTCACCATGGGCACCACGACAACCCACGCCATCGCCGTCGCCGCCTACCCCAAGCTGCGGTACGACCCCGTAAGGGATTTCACCCCGGCCGCACTCGTCGCAGTGGCGCCGTATCTGCTGGTGGTGCACTCCAGCCTGCCGCCTCGCGACCTCAAGGAGTTCGTGGCGATGGTCAAGTCACAACCCGGCAAGCTGACCTATGGCTCGGCCGGGACCGCCACAACCACGCACCTCGCGATGGTCACGCTTGCCACTCGCGCCGGGCTCGACATGACGCACGTTCCGTTCAAGGGCAACGGGCCCGCGACTACCGCCGTGATCGGGGGCCAGGTGCAGATACTGTTCGGAGCCATGCCTCCGTTGCTGCCGCACTTGCCCTCGGGCAGGGTGCGCCCGATCGCAGTCAGTTCCGCGAAACGCTCGGCTTCGTTGCCCGAGGTGCCGACCGTCGCGGAATCCGGCTTCCCGGGCTACAACGTGACGTTGTGGCTCGGCTTCTTCGCCCCGAGCGGGACGCCGGCCCCAGTCATGAAGCGCCTGGAAACCGAGCTGATAGCAGCCGTCAACTCGCCGGACTTGCGGGAACAAATGATGCGGCAGGGCCTGGAAGCCAACAGCGCCAGCGCGGCCGATCTGGCGAGGCTGTTGAGGGCCGAGATCGAGAACTACAAAAAGGCTTTCAAGACCGCGGGCATCAAGGTCCAATGAATACCCGTCGACGGACCCGCTTAAAATCCTGAGCCGGCTTCGTCCGCCGTTCGCCATTCGTTCGCAAGGGAATCGCATGATCGAGGTGCCGGTCCTGATCGTCGGCGGCGGCCCGGTGGGGCTTACGACTTCGATCCTGCTCTCGCGCTACGGCGTGGCTTCCCGGCTCGTCGAGCGGCATCCCGGCACGGCCTTTCACCCCAAGGCGCGCAACATCAACATGCGCACCATGGAGGTCTTTCGCCAGTGCGGCGTGGAGGACGCCGTCCGCGCCGCGGGTCTTGCGATCGAGCGCACCGTGTACCTCATCTGGGCCGAATCGCTGGCCGGGCGCGAAATCGAGCGGCGGGTGCCGCGGCGATCGAACACGTTCGGATCCGCGCCCAGCGCCGTGCGCCACTGCCTGTGCGCGCAGGATGATCTGGAGCCCGCGCTACGCCGGTACGCCGAGGCGCTCGCCCCCGGCACGATCGCGTTCGGCACCGAGCTCACAAGCTTCGAGCAGGATGCAGGCGGCGTCACCGCGACCGTGCGCGGAGCGGACGGCGAACAACGGATCCGGGCGAAGTACATGGTGGCCGCCGACGGCGCGAGAAGCCGCGTGCGGCCTGCGCTCGGGATTCCGCTGCACGGCCTGCGCGAGGTCTATCGCAGCATCAACGTGCTGATGAGCGCTGACCTCGAGCGGTGGGTCAAGGACCGCCCCGCCGCGATCTATCTCATCCAGCAGCCGGGGCTGCGCTGCACTTTCCTCACGATCAATGGCGCCAACCGC
>DASPGR010000078.1:0-3430 GCA_035620515.1 Burkholderiales bacterium
GAGCCCGGCGATCGACCGCATGATCGTGGTCTCCGGCGCGTTCAACGTCGGTGCCGGAGAAAAGTTCGATCACGCCCGGACCATGCCCCTCTACACGGGATACGTGTACTGGCCGGGCAAGAGCCCTTACTTCGCCTTCACGAAGGAAGAAACGGTCGTCCAGATGGAGGGCGTCGGGCCGTGGGCGGTCAACTACGTCAATGCCGCCGACGATTCGATAGCGCAAAAGCGCCTGAGCAGTTCCGCGATCCGTTGAACGTTTCATGAATGACTGACCCTGGTCCGGGTCTCGGGCGCCGCGTCGCGACACCGGCATGGTCCCGAAGCCCGGACTGACCCGACGAGGGAGGCGAAGACATGGAAACCCTGCTGACTGCGATCGTAACCTGGCTTTCGATCGGCTTCGGTCTGCCGGCGAACTACGACCATCCCCGGATCGAGTTCGTCTCGCCGGCGAGAATGAGCGCCGTGCAGTTTCGCGGTCAGGCGGCGGCACATTCCGCCGCGCAATCGGGTGAAACATCGGCCCCCGCACGCCCGGCATCGCAGCGGGACGTCGAGGCCCTCTACGACGACTCGACCCGCACGATCTACCTGCCTGAGGGCTGGACCGGCGAGACGCCTGCGGAGGTCTCAGTGCTGGTGCACGAGATGGTTCATCACCTGCAGAACACGGCCGGCCTGAAATTTGAATGCCCGCAAGCGCGCGAGAAGCTCGCGTACGTTGCCCAGAACCAGTGGCTCGCACGCTCCGGCCGCAACCTTGTCGACGAGTTCAAGCTTGACGCGCTTACGGTGCTGCTGCGGACGAAGTGCATGCACTAACACCAGGAAATTGGGCGTCAGACTCGACTTTCCGAACGCGCCGTGTTGCGAGATCAAGTGGCGGTGAGAAAGTCGAGTCTGACCCCAATTACCCTGCAGCGCCGGCTTGGTGCAGCGCGGCGATCTCAGCCGCGCTGTAGCCGACCGATGCCAGGACCTCGTCGGTATGCTCACCCAGGCGTGCGGGCGGTCGCTCGATCGAAGGGCCGTCATGCGCGAACTGGAATGCGGCAAGCGGAACCGTGACCGGTTTGCCGACCCCGGGGACATTTTCGTGCCGGTGAAGCACGGCGCGATGCGCGAGCTGCGGGTCCTTCAGCGCCTCGTGGAGCTCCCGCACCCGGGTCGCCGGCACGTGCTTTGACTGGAGATAGTTCTCCCACTCGTCCGCTGTTTTCTCGCGGATCTTCTTCGCGATCACCGCGTACTTCTCCTCCCAGCGCGCATTTCGCTCATCAATGCTGGTGCGCTCCGCTTCCTCGGGCTCGCCGATCGCCGTGTAGAAGCGGCGGTGCTGGCGCCGGTTTGAGGCCGCGATCTGCAGCAGCCCGTCCTTGGCCTCGTGCATGGAGTTCTCCGCATAGCGCATCCGGTTGCCGACGCGCTTGCCGTGGCGGCCGGTGTGAAGGTGATCGGTGATGTGCGAGGCCTGCAGGATCATCGCGACATCGAGCATTGCCATGTCGATGTACTGGCCTTTGCCCGTGCGCAGGCACTGGTAGAGCGCCGCCGAGACGGCGAAGGCGCCCATGGTGCCGGTCGCGTAGTCGATAACCGGGGCGCCCGCCTTGATCGGCCCGCTTTCTTCCGTGCCGGTCGCGGCGGTGATGCCTGAAGTCGCCTGAATCGCGTGGTCGTACGCGGTCTGCGTGCCGCGCGGCCCGTCCTGTCCGAAGGCCGTCATCGAGGCGTAGACGAGCTTCGGCTTGAGGCGCGAGAGTTCCTCGTAGCCCAGCCCGAGCGCCTTGAACGCGCCGGGGCGGTAATTCTCGATGAAGACATCCGCCCAATCTACGACCAAGCGCTTGAGCGCCGCGCGACCGCCCTCGGTCTTGAGGTTGAGCGCGATCGAGCGTTTGTTCGAGCCCTGCGTGAGAAAGCTCGTCCCCATGCGCGCCTTGTTGAGCGCCACGTCGCCTCCCGTCTCACGGCTCTGGTCGGGCTCGTTCGGGTCCTCGACCTTGATGACGTCGGCGCCGAGCAGGGCGAGCTGATAGGCCGTGAAAGGACCGGCAAGAACGTGGGTGCAGTCGAGAATCTTCACTCCTTCAAACGGCCGCATGCTTTTCTCCGTGAATCGTGAAACGTCCTTAGCCGCCGATGAACGCCGATCAACGAATTTCAACCGGGAAAGGTTCTCTTGGCGGGCTTGGCGCCTTGGCGGTTAAATTGTTCTTGGTTTTGTAGCGTTTGTCATCTCGCATTTGCGAGCGCATCGGCGTGCCAAAGATGCGTGCGCCAGCGCGTCGCGACGAACCAGAGGAACGCCAGCCCCAGCACGCAGTAGAGCGTCGCGGTCGCCGGGTAGCCGAAGTTCGCAATCAACGGTCCGGACATCAACAGGCCTGGCAGGTTGCCGTAGATCGCCAGCATCCTGATGCCCATGATGCGCCCGCGGAAGCGCTCATCCGATGTGCGCAGGAGCAAGGCGGCCATCGGCACCTGGCCGACCGCCTGCGCGATTCCGGCGAGCACCAGCACGGGAATCCCGCTTGCGGGATGCGGCATGTGCGCGAAGAGAAGCAACGCCGCGTACCACGCCGCGCACGCCACGAGCATCAGCCGCGCCGCGGGTATCTGATGGCCCACCCGGCTGGTGACGAGCGAGCCCAGGAGCGCGCCGCCGGATGCGGCCGCGACCATGTACCCGAGCGTCGTCTGGTCCGCGAGATAGACCTCTTTCGCCACGACCGGCATCAAGCTGTGCATCAGCGGGAATGCCGTCAGGTTGAGCAGGAAGGCGAGACACATTAACGCCAGCAGATGCGGCGTGCGCCATACATACGCGAGACCTTCCTTGAGATCGCGCCAGGGGGAAGCTCGGGCTGGCGCGGGGACCGCTTCCTGCGCCACCGCCGGTTTCGCCCGTGGCCCCCCCGCCTTTGTCAGCAGCATCGCAGCGACGTAGAGCGCCGCGACTGCGGTGTAGGCTGGCCCCATTCCCAGCACGGCGACAAGGCCCGCGCCTGAGAGAGCGCCCGCGATCCGGGCGGTGTCCTGCGTGGTGCGCTGGATGCCCATTGCCGCGAGCAGTTGAATCGGCGGCACTGTCTCGCCGACGAGCGCGGCGCGCATGCCAATGTCCGACGGGCGGACGAGACCCAGCAGCGCGGTGATGACGAGGACGTGGACCGGCGTGAGGACATCGGTGTACGCGAGAATCATGATCGTCGCCGCCAGAACTGCGTAGAACCCGCGCATGGCGCAAAGCAGGTTGCGATGGCCGACGCGGTCCGCCATCACTCCAAACATGGGCGCGAGCAGCGTGCCGATGTAAAGCAGCGATGCGAAAACGGTCAGCAGCAGAACCGAGCCCGTCTCGACCAGCACGTACCAGCCGAGAATCAGGTTCTCCATCTCGAAGGCCCAGGACGTGGCCATATCG
>DASPGR010000079.1:0-2390 GCA_035620515.1 Burkholderiales bacterium
CATGTTGGGGCTGACGTTCTTGACGGAGAGCGCAAACTTGTGGAAAAACGGCCAGCCGCTCCAAAGCACGACCGGTGTGGCGAGAGCGAGTTCGACGTACATGCGGGCTTGCGGCGCGAGCCCCAACGGCTCGGCGATGCCCAAAAACGGCGCCATTGCGATGAAAACCAGCGGCACGGAGAGGGCCACCCCCGCCCAGAAACGCCGCGTCATGTCGCGCAACTCGGCGTCATCCTCCTGCGCCCCTGCAACCGGAACGAGCGCCATGCCGCACTTTGGACAGCTCCCGGGCTTCGGGCTGCGGACCACGGGATGCATCGGGCAGGTGTACTCGGTCGCTGCCGGCAACGTGGGCACCATCGGTACGAGGGCCATGCCGCATTTAGGGCAATCGCCAGGGCCCATCTGCACGATCTCCGGGTGCATAGGGCAGGTGAACTCGGCGCCCTTTGCCGCGGTCTGCGCGGGCGCGGCCGGCTTTTTCGAGAGGTACTTCTCGGGATCGGCCTCGAACTTTGCGCGGCAACCAGCGCAGCAGAAGGAGTACTTGACGCCCCGGTGCTCGAAGAAATGCTTGGCCGACGCCGGGTCGACCGTCATTCCGCAGACGGGGTCCTTCGCCTTTTCGGCAGGCGCTGCGCGCTGATGACCGCCGCAGCAGTGCGCTGGTTCATGGTGCTCGTGCTTCATCTCGCTCTCCCTCTCGTTGATCTCATCGTGCCGGTAGGGTAAACTCCGTACCTCAGTACGGAGTCAAGGGGGTCCCATGAACAATGCCAGCTTTACGATAGCGAGCCTCGCCCAGGCGGCCGGAGTCGGGGTCGAGACCGTGCGCTACTACGAGCGGCGCGGGCTGATTGCACAGCCAGCGCGGATGGGCGGGAGCTATCGCCGCTATGGAGGCGGCCACGTCCACCGTATCCGCTTCATCCGGCGCGCACAGGAGCTCGGATTCAACCTCGAAGAAATCGAGACCCTGCTCGAGCTCGAGGACGGCACCGACCGGCGCACGATCCGGCGTGTCGCCGGAGCCCGTCTCGAAGAAATCCGCCGGCGCCTCGCGGACCTGAAACGGATGGAGCGCGTCTTGGCGCACCTGCTTCACGAGTGCGAGGCCCATGAAAAGGCGCCGCGCTGCCCGATCATCGCCGCCATCACCGACGAGGATCGCTGACGGCCGCCAAAAAAGCTCAGACACGAAGGACACGAAGGACACGAAGGTATTCATTTCGGAAATGCTCCTGTTTTGTCTTTCCTTTGTGTCCTTCGTGTCTGCACTTTTAATCAGCGTTTCGCCGCCCCCGGTGCGCAGAAACCCTGCGCCGGCACTCCCAGCGCCGCATTGAACTTGCTCGACATGTTCTGGAACGCGATGAGCGCGGTCAGCTCCACGACTTCCTGCTCGGAGAAGTGCTCTCGCAGCCGCGCGAAAAGCGCGTCGTCGACCCGGCGCGTCGAGTCGGTCACCGCTTCTGCGTAGGCGAGCGCAGCGCTCTCGCGCTCCGAGAACAGGAGCGAGATTCCGTAATCGGGCAGGGCGGCGAGCTTTTCGGGCGAGCCGTGCCGCTCCAGCACCGCTGCCGAATTGAGATCGACGCAGAATGCGCACCAGTTGATCTGCGAGATCCGCACCTGCAGAAGCGCGCGCAGAGCGGGATCGAGCGGTGAACCGGTGCGGTCGAGCGAGCGGTAGAGCAATGTGAGCGTCAAGAGCGCCCGCGGAATCCGGCCCCAGAGAAGCGCGGGCTCGAGTGCACGGCCATACTTGCGCCGCTGCAGCCAGAGGATCAAACGCACGTACCACGAATAACGGGCAGGCGGCAGCTTTCCAATTCTCGCTATTGCGCCATTGCTCATGACTGGGCGCCTTCCGCGTCCTCACCGATCCTCACCTTGGTTTCGGCCAGGTAGTGGTGCGGCGGAATCACGAGATTGGTCGGCGCCGGCACATTCCGGTAGACGCGTCCGGCGAGATCGAACTTGGAACCGTGGCAGGGACAGAACAATCCGCCGTCCCAGTCGGGCCCAAGGTCCGGCGGCGCCACTTCCGGCCGGAACGTGGGGATACAACCGAGGTGCGTGCAGATTGGAACGAGTACCAGGTAGGCCGGTTTGATGGACCGGAATGTGTTGCGGGCGTACGGCGGTTGCTGGCGCGCAACCTCGGAAAGTGGATCGGCGAGCCGCGCTTCATGCGCAGGTTTCTCCAGGTCTTTCAGCATTGCCTCGGTGCGGCGCATGATCCAGACCGGCTTCCCGCGCCATTCCACGGTCAGCCGCTCTCCTTTCTCAAGGCGGCCGAATTCAGCATCAACCGGCGCCCCGGCGGCACGCGCGCGCCCGCTCGGTGTCATCGAGGCGATGAAGGGCACGGAAGCCGCCGCAAGCCC
>DASPGR010000080.1:0-3875 GCA_035620515.1 Burkholderiales bacterium
TCGGGCAGCATCGCGCGCTCGAAGAACTGCACCCCGACCGGCTCGAGGCGCTTGTCGCCGATCGCGCTGGCTGCGCCGGCGCCGGCTTTCTTCCACGACTTGTACTCGTCCTCGTAGTCGAGCCCCATCGACTGCGCGAGCAGGTGGATATAGTTGAAGGTCCTGATGTTCGCGTGCGGCTCGAGCCCGACGAGCTCGCGGTAGCACTGGTGGTACATCGTCACGACGGCATCGGCGCGGTGCAGCGCGACGCGTCGCACCGTTTCCCGGACCATGTCCTTCATCGCGGCGGGCACCGCGGCAAGCGACGCGCACATGTATCCCGGCGCGCAATAGTCGTCCTCGACAACGTCCACGCCGGGGATGAGGCGGAGCAGGGCAGGCAGGCGATCGTTGACCGCGACCTTGTCGTTGAACCCGACATGCTTGTGCAGGAGCACGCGCATCGGAACGGCCCGCGCGAAGTGCGTCGCAAGCTCCGCGCGCCGGTCATAGAGCAGGTCGACGAGATAGGTGAGCCCGAAATCGGGCTTGTAGGCCTGGCCCATGAAACCGGTCATGTGCGCGTGACACGACGGGCACCAGGCGACGACGCGCTCGCGCCCCATCTCGTTGAATTTCGTCACCGTGCGGCGCGCCATGCCGTCGGCGGCGGCCTGGTTGGCTTCCTTGACGCTGCCGCAGCAGTAGTCCGGGCCCCCGGCCGGCCGCGCATCGACGCCGAGGCGGCGCAGGATATCGAGACAGCTGTGGATGATGTCCCCGTGCCGCAGCACATTGCATCCGTACCAGAAGATGATCCTGTCCGTCATGAAAGCGCTCCGCGCCGCGCTACATCCAGTCCCGGATTTCGTCTTCCGTGAGCTGCAGCTTTGCGAACGCCCGTACGCGGTCGAAATAGTCGCGATCGTCGCGGACAGGGATCCGTCGCGGGCCGCCGAGCCCGCCGGAGGCGGTCATGCGCGCGATGCGCATCATCATCTTCGGGTCGACGGCGTCGGGGCAGGCGGGAACGCACGAGCCGCTCCTCACGCAGACAGACGCCCAGCCGAGCGCCTCGGGACTTCCTTCCTCTCCGCTGATGAGGCCCAGAATTCCCGTTACCACCGCCTTCGGCTCGGCGCCGGCGAGCTGCGGTGCGTAACGCGTCATGGGACAGGCCTCGAAGCACTTGCCGCATCGGGTGCAGGCCTCGAGAATCCGCTCGGTTTCGCGGCGCAGAAACGCCTGCATTGCGCCGGTCGGCATCGCGGTTCTCGTCATGCGCTCTTCCTGTCCGTGTGGCTCCAGCGCTCCCAGTGTCGCACACTACGCCTCCCTCCCCCAAGCCGTGAGTCAAGTAGAATGATCGCAGCATGAGTGCGATGCCCGACGCCGGCGATAACGATCGCCAGTTCATCAACCGCACGGTCGAAGCTGCGATTCGCATCGGAGTGCTGGCGGCATTGGCGGTCTGGTGCTTCGAGATTGCCCGCCCGTTCCTGGCGCCGTTCATCTGGGGCGTCATCATCGCGGTGGCCACGTACCCCGCGTACCGCATGCTCGAGGACCGGCTGGGTGGGCGCCGAATGTTCGCGGCGGTGGTTTTCACGATCGTGATGCTGGTTGCAATCGCTGTTCCCTCGGTAATGCTCGGAGACTCCATGGCAGACGGCGCGCGCGAGGCCGCCCGGGCGTTCCAGGCCGGCAGCCTGGACATACCGCCGCCGCCGGAGAGCGTAAAAGCCTGGCCCCTCGTCGGCGAGCCCCTCTACGCCTTCTGGCAACTCGCGTCGGACAACATCATGCAGGCGGTGCGCGAGTTGAGTCCGTGGATCAAGACCGCAGGCAAATGGCTGCTGAGTGCCGCGGCCGGAGCGGGGATCGCGGCGCTGCAATTCCTGCTCGCAATCCTTATCGCGGGCGCGCTTCTCGCGCACGCCGAAGTCGGCGGCCGCGCGAGCCGCGCCATTGCCCAGCGGCTCTCACCTGAGCGCGGGCTCCAATATGCGGAGGTAGCGGAGCAGACCGTGCGCAGCGTCGCGCTCGGCATACTGGGCGTCGCGCTGCTCCAGGGGCTGCTGGCCGGCCTCGGGTTTCTTGTGGCCGGCGTTCCGGGAGCCGGGCTGCTCACCCTGGTGTGCATCGTGCTCGGAGTGATCCAGGTCGGCGTCGTCATCGTGGTGATCCCGGTCGTGATCTATCTTTTCGCCACGGCCGACACGTTCACAGCTGTCGCGTTCCTGGTCTACGCGATCCTGGTGAGTCCCATCGACAATATCCTGAAGCCTCTCCTCCTCGGCCGCGGCGTCAAGGTTCCCATGATCGTGGTTTTCATCGGCGCCATCGGCGGATTCGTCAATTCGGGCATCATCGGGCTCTTCATCGGAGCCGTCGTCTTCACGCTGGGCTATCAGCTGTTCCGCGCCTGGCTCGGGTCGAGCGAGCCGCAGGCCATCGCGGCCGGCAACGATCGGTGAGCACCGATCCCGTTCGCCGCCGGAACGTCCTCGAACGCTGGCTGCTGCGGCTTTTTCACGGCGGCAGCGAAACCGAAGAGGTGGCGCTGAAGGAATTCCTGCTGGTCGCCGCTGTCGCGCTGCTGATCATCGCGCTTGCCTTCTGGTTCACGTTCCGCTTTGTCCGGCCGGCGCCTCCCGATGAATTCGTAATCTCCACGGGAGCCGAGACCGGCGCCTATTCACTCTACGCGCAGCGCTACGCGGAGGCCCTCGCGCGTGATCGGATCACGGTGACGAGCCGGTCCTCGTCGGGTTCCGTGGAGAATCTCAAGCGGCTCGCCGATCCCGAATCGGGGGTCAGCGTCGCCTTCATCCAGGGAGGTGTCGGCGACCCGGCTCAACATCCGGAGCTCGTGACCCTGGCCGCGCTCTATTACGAGCCGCTCTGGGTCTTCTACCGTGGCAAGCGCGAATTGACGCTGCTCTCGGATCTCCTTGGTAAGCGGGTGGCGATCGGCCCCGAGGGCAGCGGGACCCGCGCGCTGGCGCTGAGCCTCGCCGCGGCGGCCGGCATATCCGACCGCGTGAAGGACTTCCTGCCCCTCGCGGGCGGCGAGGCCGCGGACGCGCTGATCGCGGGCAGGATCGACGCCGCGATGTTTGTCGCGGGGCCGGAGGCGAATGTCGTTCAGCGGCTGCTGCGCGCGAAGGGCGTGCGCCTCATGAACCTCAGCCACGCGCAGGCGCTGTCGCGTCGCTTTCCCTACCTCGCGGCCGTGACCCTGCCCCGCGGCGTGGTTGATTTCGCGAGGGATCTGCCGCCACGCGACGTCACGCTGATTGCAACGACCGCTTTCCTCGTGGCGCGCGAGGACTTCCATCCCGCCCTGGTTTCGGTGCTCCTGCAGGCGGTGAGCCGGACGCACCGCCACGGCGGCGTCTTTCACCGCCCGGGAGAATTTCCGGCCGCGCGCGAGGGCGATTTTCCGTTGAGCGACACGGCCGAGCGCTACTTCCGGTCGGGGCCGCCGTTCCTCCAACGCTACATGCCGTTCTGGGTCGCCAACCTGATCGAGCGGCTGATCGTGCTGCTCGTGCCGCTCATTGCCGTGGTGATTCCGGTGATGCGCATTTTCCCCGGCGTCTATACGTGGCGGGTGCGCATGCGCGTGTTCAGGTGGTACCGTGAGCTGCGGAGCGTGGAACGCGACGCTGAGCAGAGCCCTGCGCCGGAGCGCGTGCGCGAGCTCCTCGCGCGCCTCGACGCGATCGGGGAGGGCGTCGACCGCACCCGCGTGCCGCTCTCGTACTCGGACTACGTCTACAACCTGAAGCTTCACATCCACATGGTGCGCGCGAAGCTCGAGCACCTTGCCGGTATCAGCTGATGCGCATCCCGCTCAAGAGGTCCTGCGCCAGATATTTCTGGCGGAA
>DASPGR010000081.1:0-3129 GCA_035620515.1 Burkholderiales bacterium
GACCCGCACGTGCGCCAGCTTGCGGTGTGGCTGCCGCCGCAGTACGACGGATCGGGCCGGCGGCGCTTTCCGGTGCTCTACGATCTCGTCGGCTTTACCGGCTCGGGCCTCGCGCATACCAGCTGGAAGCCCTTCGGCGACAACGTCCCGGAACGCGCGGCGCGCCTCATTCGCGAGCAGAGGATGGGGCCTGCGATCATCGTCTTTCCTGACTGCTTTACGGCTCTGGGCGGCAACCAGTATGTCAATTCATCGGCCATCGGCAACTATGCCGACTACCTTACGCGCGAGATCATTCCATTCGTGGACCGGGAGTTCCGCACGCTCGCAAGCCGCGAGCATCGCGGGTGCTTCGGAAAATCCTCCGGCGGCTACGGCGCAATCATCCATGGCATGAAATTCGCCAGGTACTGGGGCGCGATCGCAGACCATTCCGGAGATGCGTATTTCGATTTCATATATTGGGCGGACTGGCCGAACACGCTGAACGAGCTGGCCCGGCACCGGCTGCCGAAACGGCACGCGGGACGCTACGACGCGCGGGGCGCGTCAACGCGAAAGGGTCTCGACAAGGGGCTCGACGACGGCCGGGTGAGGCGCTTCCTCGAGCACGTGTGGAAGACGGAGAAGCTCTCCCGGGCCGAGGGCCATTGCATCATGAACCTTTGTATGGCCGCCACCTACGATGCCGACCCGAAGGCACCGAACGGCTTTCGCGTCCCCTTCAATCTCGAGTCCGGAGAGTCCCTCGCCGAGCGCTGGCACAGGTGGCGCCGGCATGACCCGATCAACCTCGTAGCGAGGTACCGTGACGCGCTCCGGTCGCTGCGCGGCATCTACATCGACTGCGGCTGGCGCGACCAGTACTACATTCACTATGGAACGCGGATCCTCTCGAAGCGCCTGGCGCAAGCGAGGATCCGGCACGTGTACGAGGAGTTCGACGACGATCACTCCGATATTGATTACCGGATGGACGTGAGCCTGCCGTTCCTCTACCGGGCGCTGAAACCCTGAGCGACGGGAAACACGTTCCCGTAGAATAGTCAGCCCACCCACTCCCAGGAGAACAAGAATGGCCCTGTCGATGAGTCAGATTTCAGTTCCCGTATTCGTCCGCCGCCTGAACGGGCTTGCGGCCTGCCTGAAGAAAGCGCAGGCGCTTTACGCAGCCAAGGGCTACGACGAGGCGAGCCTCCTCGCGTACCGCTTTTATCCCGACATGTTCACTTTCGCGCGGCAGGTGCAGGTCGCAACCGATCACGCGAAAAGCTGCACCGCGATGCTGGCGGGGGTCGAGGCCCCGAAGTACGAAGACAACGAGAAGAGCCTCGCCGAGCTCGCGGCCCGTGTCGAAAAAACCGTCGCCTGGATCGAGTCGGTGAAGCCGGCACAGCTCGATGGATCGGAGACCAAGGACGTGACCGTGAAGACCCGCGACCGCGAGCTCAACATGAAAGGGGTCGACCTGCTCCTCCACCGCTCCATGCCCAATTTCTATTTTCACGTGACGACGGCCTACAACATCATGCGGCACAACGGCGTCGAGATCGGCAAGCGGGATTTCATGGGCAACTGATTTTCCATGGCGGATGGCGAATGGCGGATGGCGAGTGGTGAGAAAACGTCCACCGGTGAAGTGACGGGGCGGCTGGCACGCTACATGGTCGAGGCGCGGGAGCGGGCGCTCCCGCCCGAGGTGGCGCGCGATGCCCGCCATCGCATCCTCGACACGCTGGCCGCGATGGTCTCGGGCTCGCATCTCAAGCCGGGCGAGATGGCGATCCGCTACGTGCGGGCGCAAGGCGGGGTGGAGGAGGCAACCGTGCTCACCACCGACATCCGCACCACGGCGGTCAACGCTGCGCTGGTCAACGCGATGTTCGGCCACGCCGACGAGACCGACGACTTCCATCCTGAGACCAAGGCCCATCCCGGCTGCGCCGTCGTGCCCGCGGCGCTGGCGATGGCCGAGCGGGAAGGCAGTTCCGGAGCGGCGCTGCTCAAGGCGGTCACGCTGGGCTACGACCTCTGCTGCCGGTTCCTACTGGCGCTCGGGGCAAACCTGGTGCGCAGGACGCACCGCAGTGCCGAGGGCACCAGCTCCACCATGGGTGCGGTGGGCGCCGCCGCGGCCCTCGCGCGGCTCGATGAGAAGGGTACGCGCCACGCGCTCTCGTACGCCGCGCAGCAGGTATCGGGCATCTGGAGCTGGGTGCGCGACGCCGAGCACGTGGAGAAGGCTTTCGACTTCTCGGGCATGGGGGCGCGCAACGGCGTCACCGCGGCGATCATGGCCCAGATGGGCTTCAGCGGCGTGTGGGATGTCTTCGACTGCGAGCATAACGTGCTGCAGGCGCTCTCGACCGAGCCGAACCCGGAGGAGTTGGTGGCCGGGCTGGGCAGCCGCTATTTCATCACGGAGACTGCGATCAAGCCCTTCTCAGTCGGCTACCCCATCCAGGCGCCGCTCGATGCGTTCCTGACGCTGCGCCGCCAGCACGGGCTCACGCCGGACAATGTGGAGCGAGTCGTCGTGAGACTCCCGGAGGACGGCGCGCGGGTGGTCAACGACCGCTCGATGCCGGACATCAACTGCCAGCACGTTATTGCGCTCGCACTGGTAAAAGGCGCTGTCTCGTTCGACGACAGCCATTCTTACGAGCACATGAAGGACCCGAAAGTGCGCGCCGCGAAAGAGCGAGTGCAGCTCATCGCCGATCCCAAGCTGATGGATCCCGCGGCGCCGCGAAGCGGGCTGGTCGAGGTGACCCTACGCGACGGCCGCACCGCCAGTCATTTCACGCCCCACGCGCCGGGCACGAAGGAAAATCCGATGACGACCGAGGCCGTGAATGCGAAGGCGCGGGAGCTGATCGAGCCGGTGCTGGGCACCAAGCGCACGGCGGACCTCATCGAGCGCATCAACGCTCTCGACGAGCTCAAGAACGTGCGTGACCTGCGGCCCTTGCTGGTCAGACGAGCGTGACCTCGAGCGAGCCGCACTTCTCGACCTCGGTCACGACCTTGTCCCCCGCCTTGAGCCACACCTGCTTTTCCCGGGGATAGCCGAGGATTACTCCTTGCGGGGTGCCGGTATAGATGATGTCGCCGGGCTCCAGGGTCATA
>DASPGR010000082.1:0-14160 GCA_035620515.1 Burkholderiales bacterium
CAGTCTAGCATTTCAGACGGACGACGCCAGCGCGAGGGTGGTACTATCAGTGTGCATTGGGAGTCGAATGGAATGCTGAGACTGATGACCCTTGCCCTGGGCGTGCTGCTCTCTGCGTCCACGCTTGCCCAGGCGCCGGCGGCAGCGCAATCGGAGGCCGTGCAGCAGGCGCAGCTGAGGGCGAGCGCCGCCTATCGCGAGCTCACGCAGGCGCAGTACGACCTGAAAATTGCCGAGCAGGATTACGTCAACACTGAAGACGCCTACCGCGCAGCGGCGAAGACGGCGGAGGACATCAAGCGCGAGCTCGACAAGATGAAAGTGGCGCTCGATGCCGCCAAGACGCGGGAAGCCCGCGCACGCAAGGCCTACGAAACGGCGCTCGATGTGGTGGACAAAGCGTGGGGCCGCCCGCCCAAGAGCCCGTGACCACTGAGTGCTGAATGAAAGGACATGACCATGAGCAAACTGTTGACCATCCTGCTTGCTGCCGCTTTTGCGGGGGCCGCCGCCGGGGCTGCAGCGCAAACCGTTCCTGCAACGCCGGCCGAGCGCGCCGATCCTGCCAAGGGCGGGGCGGGCAAGGCGAACCGTGCCACACCGGCGGTACCGGCGCAGCCGGATACCGACAAGAACGCCGGCAAGGCTGCCCAAGGCAAGTCCAAGGGCGATGACAAAGGCAAGAAGAAGAAAACGAGAACCAAGGGAGAGGGAAAGAAGCCGGATCAAAAGGAAAACTAAACGGACATTCCCGGCAAATCCAGGAGCGTCCCGACAGTGAAGATCACCGCGGTCAAGCACTACACGTTGCATCCCGGCTGGCGCAAGAACCTGATCTTCGTCAAGGTCGAGACTGACGAGGGCATACACGGCTGGGGCGAAGCCTACTCGCAGTACGATCGCGACCCGGCGGTGGTTGCGCAGCTCGAGGGGCTCGGCCGCTACGCGATCGGCCGCAGCCCGTTCGACGTCAAGCATTTCACCCAGGTTGCGTTCGACGACTACGCGGCGCGGCGCGGCTCGATGGAGCTCTACTGCGCGGTGAGCGGGATCGAGACGGCGATGTGGGACATCGTCGGAAAGGCCTGCAAACAGCCGGTCTACAACCTGCTGGGCGGGCGCTGCCGCGACAAGGTGCGAGTCTACGCAAACGGCTGGAGCTACGGCATGAAGGAACCGGCCGATTATGCGCGCGCCGCGGAGAAAGTCGTGGCCCAGGGCTGGACGGCGCTGAAGTTCGATCCGCTGCCCTCGCCCTGGCGCACTTACATACCGAAGGAGCACGAAGAACGCGCCGTTCGGGTGGTGAAGGCGGTTCGCGAGGCCGTCGGTCCGGACGTCGATATCCTGATCGACCAGCACCGGCGAATCGCGCCGATGCACGCAATCCGGCTCGATCGGCGGCTTGCGGAGTTCCGCCTCTACTGGATGGAGGAATCGTGCGCCGCCGAGTTTCCCGACGAGCTGGCGGGAATACGCCGCGAGATCGGCATTCCGGTCGTCATCGGCGAGGCGACCTACACCAAGACCGGATTCCGGCCGCTTCTCGAGAAGCGCGCCGCCGATATTCTCAATCCGGATGTGTCCTGCGTTGGCGGGATCCTCGAGCTGAAGGAAATCGCGGCCATGGCCGAGCCGTTTCTGGTGGCCGTCTCGCCGCACAACTACAACTCGACGGTGCTCGCGCTGGCTGCCACCGTGCACGCGTCGGCCACGATGCCGAATTTCATCATCACGGAGTACTTTCTGCCGCTCGTCGCATTCGGCGACAAGGTCTGTCCGAACCAGCTCAAGCCGAAAAATGGCTACATCGATCTGCCGACGGCACCAGGGCTGGGCGTCGATATCGACGAGGCTGCATTGGCGAAATATCCCGGAAAGCCGTACGCGCCCCGCGCATTGCGGCATCCGGGCGACGAGCCAGGCGGCGTCTGAGTCGGCCCGCTCAGGCGACCGGCGTCGCGACGAGCTCGCCTTCTTCCCGTTTCAGCCTCGTTCCGAGCCGGGCGCAACGCTCGGCGAGCGAGTCGATGGTCTCGCGCTCCTCCCCGAGGTCGCAGAGGTAGGTCTCGTTTGCGTCGTTGTGCCGGACGAGGCGAAACGCGACTCTCGCGGGAGCCGTCCCGTCAAAGGTAACCAGCGCCAGTAATCCGACCCAGTTTCCATGCTGGCGGCCCCCGTGCCCGGTATGGAAGGAGAAACTCCCCAGCCCGTAGAACACCGGCCTGCCTCGATAGATCTCGACGGGGAGAGCGACGTGCGGGCCGTGCCCGACGACCAGGTCGGCGCCCGCGTCGATCGCCGCGTGTGCGATCTCGGCCATGTACTGCAGGACCTCACCGTGCAGGCCCCAATGATGGGAGGCGACGACGATGTCGGTCGTGCGCTTGAGTGCGGCAATTTCCTCCCGATATTGCGCGAGATAGGCGGGGTCCGCCCACGTCACGATGACCGGCGGCACACCCGGGCGGTTCGCGGGCGGCATCTCCGGCCGCGTCTTGTGCAGCGGAAGCTGGTACGCGGTGTGGCCTCGCAAGGCCGCCACCCCCGGGGAGTCCTCGCCGGCCTCATGGTTGGTCGGCCAGTACACGGACGTTCGCTGCAGAAAACCGACGCGCGCACCTTTGTGCTCCACCACGGCGGGCGAGCGAGCCTGCGCGCTGTTGATTCCGGCACCCGTGTGCGGGATCCCCAGGCGGTCGAGCTCCGCGAGCGAGGATGCGATCGCTTCCGCGCCGTAGGTGACGTTATTTGCCATGCCCACGGCGTGATAGCCGGCCATGATGAGCGCACGCCCGGCCGCTGGCGCCGCGTAGAACCCCTCGTCCGTCGCGGAGCGCCGGGCCGGTCCGGCATAGAGGCAGCACTCGAGGTTGCCAAAGAGCACGTCGGCCCCGTGCAAAACGTCGGACACTCGCGCAAACGGCGCGGCAGGGTCTGTCACGTTCATCAGATTCACGTCCCCGGTGAGAACGAGGGTTCGTCGCATGGGCTCCTCTCAAAGCGTCATCGCGGCATCGGTCCGCGTGGCGCGCCTGGCGGCAATTATATCGGTGAGACCGCGGTGCGCTCTTGACAGCCACCCGGGGGAGCGACAAGCTTTGTGCGCGGACCAGATAACTCGAGCGGCGTGCGGAAGAGCACCCCCAGAACAAGGAGGACTAGATGTTTACGAACATCCTGATTCCGACCGACGGTTCCGACTCGTCGCAGCACGCAGTCCGCACAGCGGTTGAGCTGGCAAAAACCCACCGCGCGCGGATCACGGGGATTCACGTCATTCCCGACTATCACCTGCTGATTGCCTATGAGGGCGCATTCGACCCGGTCACCGAGGAACGGATCGAGCAGGAGGCAAAAGCGCGCGCCGAGAAATACCTCGAGTTCGTGCGCAGCGCCGCGGCGCAAGCAGGCGTTGCCTGCGATACGATCTGCGAGACGAGCGATCATCCGTATGACGCGATTATCAAAGCCGCGGACGCTCGCAAATGCGACCTCATCGTCATGACCTCGCACGGGCGCAAGGGGCTTGCAGCAGTTCTCCTGGGCAGCGAAACGCGCAAGGTTCTCACGCACGCGAAGACCCCTGTTCTGATCGTGCGCTGAGCGGTCGGGACGAGCTCCGTCTAAGGCGTTAAAACGCAAAGGTATATTCGGCTGCGCAGGGGCGGAGCCGGCCTTTATTGCAGTGCAAGAGAAACCGCTTGCATTTCTGCCGGGATGCGAGCAGAATCTTGGCTGTTCGCACCGCAACGGTGCGGGCAATTCCTCCAAAACCTCCTCCTTTGGTGGAACCTAAGCGCAACCTTATTGGTTGCGCTTTTTTTTTGCCCGGTTGGTCACCTCTTTGTGCCTGGCGCAAACGGTGAGTCCTCACTCTGATCCCATTTGTGCAGTGCCAGAAAATCACGGGCCTGGGGCAGCACCGGAAACGTGGTGCGAGTGTCACGCGAGGTCTCGCATATTGCTGCTGCGTTGCCGAGCGGATCTGGCGTACCGATTCGACGTGCGCCGGTGGGGCCGCTCATCGGATGCCCCGCCGGCACTGGGATATACTGCTCTCGCCCGTCTTCACGTTGGTGCTCTTTGGCGCGCGCAGTGCGCCGGCACGGCCGCGCGAGCCCGGTTTATTGACTGCGGTCAAGGCCGACGTTCATTCGGCTGTGCGATTCTCTGGCCCGTCCGCGCCGGAGTCGCGACGGCTGGCCGCGGAATGAGTCGGGTCGGCGATGAAAATCCACGAATACCAGGCGAAAGAAATACTCCGCAAGTACGGCGTGGCGACGCCGCGCGGCATTCCCTGCTTTACCGCCGAAGAGGCGGCAGCCGCGGCGAGCAAGCTCCCCGGACCGGTCTGGGTGGTGAAGGCCCAGATTCACGCTGGCGGACGCGGCAAGGGCGGGGGCGTGAAGCTCGCGAGGTCGCGGGAGGAGGTGGCGAATCTCGCCGCAAGCATGCTGGGCATGCAATTGAAGACCCATCAGACCGGCCCGGAAGGCCAGAAAGTCCGGCGCCTCCTCGTCGAGGACGGTGCTGACATCAGACAGGAACTCTACGTCGGCATGGTCGTCGACCGCGGGTCGCAGCGCGTGGTACTGATGGCTTCGAGCGCAGGCGGCATGGATATCGAGGAAGTTGCCGCGAAGACGCCGGAGAGGATCCACACGGTGGCGATCGATCCGATGAAGGGGCTCGCCGACAAGGACGCGGAAGGCGTTGCGCGGAAGATCGGAGTCCCGGAGAAGGGCGTGGCGCAGGCGCGCGACGTCCTGAAGGCGCTCTACCGGGCGTTTGACGAGACCGACGCCTCCCTCGCGGAGATCAATCCCTTGATCGTGACCGGCGATGAGCGGGTGCTCGCCCTCGACGCAAAGATCAACTTCGACGACAACGCGCTCTTCCGGCATCCGGATATCGTCGCGCTGCGCGACCTCGACGAAGAGGATCCAGCGGAGGTCGAGGCGTCGAAATTCGATCTCAACTATATCCAGCTCGACGGCAACATCGGCTGTCTCGTGAACGGGGCGGGGCTTGCGATGGCCACCATGGACATCATCAAGCTCTACGGCGGGAGCCCCGCGAATTTTCTCGACGTCGGCGGTGGCGCCTCGACCGAGAAGGTTACCGAGGCGTTCAAGATCATGCTGCGCAACCCGAAGCTCCAGGCGATCCTCATCAACATCTTCGGCGGCATCATGAAATGCGACGTCATCGCCGAAGGCGTGGTAGCCGCGGCCCGCGAGGTGCAGCTGAAGGTGCCGCTGGTGGTGCGGCTCGAGGGCACGAACGTCGATCTCGGAAAGCAAATCCTCGCGGACTCGGGGCTGCCGATCATATCCGGCAACAACATGGCGGACGCCGCGCAAAAGGTGGTGGCCGCCGCAAAAAGCGCAAAGCATTGACCCCGGAGGCACAGGACGCCCGGACGGTTCCGGGCGCGATACGTGAATTCTCCGTGCCGCCACGCTAAATCGAGAGCTGGCTGATGTCGATACTCATCAACAAGAACACCCGTGTGGTCACGCAGGGAATTACCGGCAAGACCGGACAGTTCCACACGAAGACCGGCAAGGAGTATGCGAATGGCAGGAGTTGCTACGTCGCGGGCGTCACGCCGAAAAAGGGCGGGCAGTCCTACGAGGGCATTCCCATCTTCGACACGGTGAGGGAAGCCAAGGAGAAAACCGGGGCCAATGTTTCCGTCATCTACGTGCCGCCTCCGTACGCCGCGGCGGCAATCGACGAAGCAGTGGAGGCGGATCTCGATCTCGTGATTTGCATCACCGAGGGCATCCCGGTGCGGGACATGGTCCGCACGCGCTACAGGATGCAGGGGAGGAGGACGCTGCTTGTCGGTCCCAACTGCCCGGGCGTCATCACGCCCGAGGAGATCAAGATCGGCATCATGCCCGGACATATTCACAAGAAGGGCCCGGTCGGTGTCGTCTCGCGCTCGGGGACGCTCACCTACGAGGCGGTCGGGCAGTTGATGGAAGTCGGCCTCGGGCAATCCACGTGCGTCGGCATCGGCGGCGATCCGGTGAACGGAATGAGGCACGTCGATGTCCTAAAGATGTTCAACGACGATCCGCAGACCGAGGCCGTCATCATGGTGGGCGAGATCGGCGGCACCAACGAGGAAGAGGCGGCACGCTGGGTGAAGGGCAACATGAAGAAGCCCGTAGTTGGTTTCATCGCGGGTGTCACGGCGCCGCCGGGCAAACGCATGGGCCACGCCGGGGCGATCATCTCCGGCGGCCAGGGCACCGCGGCGCAGAAGCTCGCCGTCATGGAAGAGTGCGGAATTAAAACTACGCGCAATCCGGCGGAGATGGGAAAGCTGCTGAAATCGGTGTTGCGTTAGTCGTGAGCCAAGAAGCGGTGCGCGAGGAGTACGGGTGGAGCAAGGTACTGTAAAGAAGGAGCGGGACGGTCCATCACGCGGACGGGCGAAGGGCCGCGCCGTCGATCCGCGCGCGCTTGCCGAAGTGCAGATGCTGCTCGCCAACGAGCCGCGCCGGCGGGATCTCCTCGTCGAGCACCTGCACAAGGTCCAGGATCGATACGGCTCGATCAGTGCCGAACACATCGTCGCGCTGGCGCATGAAATGCGCCTTGCACCGGCTGAAGTCTACGAGGTTGCCACCTTCTACCATCATTTCGACATCATCAAGGATGGCGAGGAACGTCCGCCGCGCCTCACGGTGCGCGTGTGCGATTCGCTGTCGTGCGAGCTCGCCGGTGCGAGCGAGCTCCTGTCGGCACTCAAGCGCGCGCTTGGCCCGGCGGTACGCGTGATTCCCGCGCCGTGCGTGGGCCGCTGCGAGGAGGCTCCCGTCGTCGTGGTTGGACAGAATCCGCTGGCGAGCGCGACCGTGGCAGACGTCAAGCGTGTGGTGGCGGCAAAGAGAACCCGCTGTCCCGTTTCCAAGTACGTCAACTACGCTGAGTACCGGCGGAGCGGCGGCTACAAGCTGCTTGCGCAGTGCCTTGCCGGCAAGCGCGACGCCGAGGCCATCATGAAGGCGATGGAAGATTCCGGCCTGCGGGGGCTTGGCGGCGCGGGATTCCCGGCGGGACGCAAGTGGCGAATCGTGAGGAAGGAACCCGCGCCGCGCCTGCTTGCCATCAACATTGACGAGGGCGAGCCGGGAACCTTCAAGGACCGCTACTACCTGGAGCGCGATCCGCATCGCTTTCTCGAGGGCGCGATCATCGCGGCCTGGACCGTGCAGATCGCGGAGGTCTACATCTACCTCCGCGACGAGTACGCCGGCTGCCGCGAAATCCTCCAGCGCGAGCTGAAGGCGCTTCAGGCCGATCCGCCGTGCCCCCTGCCGCCGATCCATCTGCGACGCGGTGCAGGAGCCTACATATGCGGTGAAGAATCCGCGATGATCGAGTCGATAGAGGGCAAGCGCGGCATGCCGCGGCTGCGCCCGCCCTATGTTGCCCAGGTCGGGCTCTTCGGCTATCCGACGCTCGAGCACAACATGGAGACGCTCTACTGGGTGCGCGAGATCCTGGAGAAGGGCGGCACGTGGTTTGCGTCGCACGGGCGTTACGGCCGCAAGGGCCTGCGCTCCTTTTCCGTTTCCGGGCGCGTGCGAAAACCCGGCGTCCATCTTGCCCCGGCCGGAATCACCGTGAAGGAACTGATCGAGGAGTACTGCGGGGGCATGTTGCCGGGGCACGCCTTCTATGGCTACCTGCCGGGCGGCGCTTCGGGCGGCATCCTGCCGGCCTCGATGGGCGACATCCCGCTCGACTTTGATACATTGAACGAGCATGGCTGCTTCATCGGGTCGGCCGCGATCATCGTGCTTTCGGACCGCGACCAGGCGGCGGCTGCGGCGCGCAACCTGCTCAAGTTTTTTGCTGAAGAGTCCTGCGGTCAATGCACGCCGTGCCGCGTGGGAACCGCAAAGGCGCTCACGCTGATGCAGGCGAAACGCTGGGATCAGGGACTGCTCGAGGAGCTCTCCGTTGCCATGGCCGATGCCTCGATCTGCGGCCTGGGTCAAGCTGCGCCCAATCCGATTCGCTGCGTGATGAAGTATTTTCCAGGAGAGATTGAATGATGCGGGAGACGATCGACGATAGACGGGAGGCGGGAGACGCGTCACGGTTTTGCGGGCCGCGCTGTGACGGCCATCCCCTCTTGTCTTATTCTCCCGATAGCAGAGGTGACGTATGACGGCGATGACGAAGGACGAGCGCAACGCGATGCCCGTCGAGTTCAAGCTGAACGGGCGCGACGTGGTCGCGAACGCCAGCGAGACGATTCTCCAGGCCGCGCGCCGCCATGGCGTCGAGATACCGCACCTTTGCTACAAGGACGGGTTGCGGCCCGACGGCAACTGCCGCGCCTGCATGGTGGAGATCAAGGGCGAGCGGGTGCTGGCCGCATCCTGCTGCCGCACGCCTGCGCCGGGCATGGAGGTGTTCAGCGAAAATGCGCGTGCCCGTGCCTCGCAGAAGATGGTGCTGGAGCTGCTCCTTGCGGACATGCCGCGCGAGCGCCACACCCTCGAGTCCGAGCTCGACCGTTGGGCGCGGCAGCTCGGCATCGGGCGGCCGCGCTTTGCGGCGCGGCACCAGCCGGCCGAGGACCTCTCCCATTACGGCATGGCGGTGCATCTCGACTCGTGCATACAGTGCACCCGCTGCCTGCGCGCCTGCCGCGAGGAGCAGGTGAACGACGTGATCGGTTACGCCTTCCGGGGCGAGCACTCCAAGATCGTGTTCGACCTCGATGACCCGATGGGCGCATCGAGCTGCGTCGCCTGCGGCGAGTGTGTCCAGGCTTGCCCCACCGGCGCCCTGATGCCTGCGCGAGAGGTTGGCAGGATCGCACCGGATCGCAAGGTCGACTCGGTGTGTCCGTACTGTGGCGTGGGGTGCCAGCTCACGTACGCAGTCAAGGACAACCAGATTCTCTACGTCGACGGGCGCGACGGCCCCTCGAACCACGGGCGCCTCTGCGTGAAAGGGCGCTACGGCTTCGACTATGCGCATCACCGGCAGCGTCTGACCAGGCCGCTCATCCGCAAGCCCGGCGTGCCCAAGCACGCGGATTTTGCAATGGACCCGGCGAATCCGCTGGAGCATTTTCGCGAGGCGAGCTGGGACGAAGCGCTCGATCTCGCGGCGGGCCGCCTCAAGGAGATACGTGACACGCGCGGCAAGCACGCGCTCTCGGGCTTCGGTTCGGCCAAGGGCAGCAACGAGGAGGCGTATCTCTTCCAGAAGCTCGTGCGCGTGGGCTTCGGGTCCAACAACGTGGACCACTGCACGCGCCTCTGCCACGCCTCGAGCGTGGCGGCGCTGCTCGAGGGCATCGGCTCGGCCGCGGTCTCGAACCAGGTGAACGACGTGGCGCACTCGGAAGTAATTTTCCTCATCGGCGCGAATCCGGTTTCGAACCACCCCGTCGCCGCGACCTGGATGAAGAATGCGGCGAAGCGCGGCGCCAAGCTGATCTATGCCGACCCGCGACGCTCCGAGCTCTCGCGCCACGCCGCCTATTTCCTGCAGTTCAAGCCGGACACGGACGTGGCGCTTCTCAATGCGATGATGCACACGATCGTGCACGAGGGGCTGGTGAACGAAGCGTTCGTGAAGAGCCGCACGAGCGGCTTCGACGAGTTGAAGAAGAACGTCGCCGGCTACAGCCCGGAGGCCATGGCAAAGGTCTGCGGCATCCCGGCCGAAACGATCAGGGAAGTGGCGCGGCTCTATGCGACCTCAAAGGCCTCGATGATCTTCTGGGGCATGGGAATCTCGCAGCACGTGCATGGCACTGACAACGCGCGCTGTCTCATCGCGCTCTGTCTTATGACTGGCCAGGTCGGGCGCCCCGGCACGGGGCTGCATCCACTGCGCGGCCAGAACAATGTGCAGGGTGCGTCCGACTCCGGATTGATCCCGATGGTTTTTCCGGACTACAAGCGCGTGGACAACGCGGAGGCGCGCGGATTTTTCGAGAAGTTCTGGGGCGCGAAGCTCGATCCGAAACCCGGGCTCACGGTGGTGGAGATCATGGATGCGGTGCATGCGGGCGCAATCAGCGGCATGTACATCATGGGCGAGAACCCTGCGATGTCGGATCCCGACGCGCACCATGCGCGCGAGGCGCTCGCCAAGCTCGACTGGCTGGTGGTGCAGGAGATCTTCCTGACGGAGACCTGCTATCACGCCGACGTGATCCTCCCGGCGACCGCCTGGCCGGAGAAGGAAGGCACCGTGACCAACACCGACCGCATGGTGCAGCTCGGGCGCAAGGCCCTTGACGCGCCGGGCGACGCCAGGCCCGATCTATGGATCATTCAGGAGATCGCGAATCGCATCGGGCTCAGCTGGAATTACGGCGGGCCGCGCGACGTGTTCAATGAAATGAGGCGGGCGATGCCCTCGATCGCGGGGATTACCTGGGAGCGCCTGCAGGAGGAGAGTTGCGTCACCTATCCGTGCGAGAAGGAAGGCGATCCGGGCGAGCCGGTGGTCTTCACGGATAAGTTTCCGACGCCCACGGGGCGCGGGAGATTCGTGCCGGCGGACATCATTCCGGCGAACGAGCGCCCGGACAGGGAATTTCCCTTCGTGCTCATTACCGGGAGGCAGCTCGAGCATTGGCACACCGGCGCGATCACGCGACGCGCGGCCGTGCTCGATGCGATCGAGCCTGAGCCGACGGCCTCGCTTCATCCGCTCGACCTCGATGTTATCGGCGCCAAACCGGGCGACGTCGTCACGGTCGAGTCACGCCGCGGCATCGTATCGCTTTATGCGCGCGCGGACGACGGCACGCCGCGGGGCGCGGTGTTCATCCCGTTCTGCTTCTACGAGGCAGCAGCGAACCTGCTGACAAATCCGGCGCTCGATCCGATCGGCAAGATTCCGGAATTCAAGTACTGCGCGGTGAAGGTCATGCGCGGGGGCGAATTGACGCCGCGCTCGAGCTACGGCGGCGGGCAGGCGCTCGTCGAGCTGGAGCGCACGTAATTTTGGGCGGGTCCTGCCACCCGCCCACCAATAACGTTCCCGAAGGGAGAGGAAGAAAAAATGCCATTGTCGGACATCGAAATCGCCCAGCAGGCGAAGATGCAGCGCATCGTGAAAATCGCCGAGAAGCTCGGGATTCCGGAGGAGCACCTCGATCCGTACGGCCACTACAAGGCCAAGGTGTCGCTCGATTACGTCGACAGCCTGAGCAAGAAGGCGGACGGCAAGCTGATCCTGGTGACGGCGATTACGCCAACGCCGGCCGGCGAGGGCAAGACGACGACGACCGTCGGTCTCGGCGATGCCCTCAACCGCATCGGAAAGAAGGCGATCATCTGCCTGCGGGAGCCGTCGCTGGGACCTGTTTTCGGGATGAAAGGAGGCGCGGCGGGAGGCGGGTACGCGCAGGTTGTCCCGATGGAGGATATCAACCTCCATTTCACCGGTGACTTCAGCGCGATCGGGCTCGCGAACAACCTGCTTGCCGCGGCGATCGACAATCACATCACCCACGGCAACGAGCTTGGCATCGATGTCCGCCGTATCCAGTGGCGTCGCGTGGTGGACATGAATGACCGTGCCCTGCGCGACATCGTGGTGGCGCTGGGGGGGACCGCGAACGGCTACCCGCGCCAGGATGGATTCGACATCGTCGTCGCATCCGAGGTCATGGCGATCTTCTGCCTCTCCACCTCATTGAAAGACCTGAAGGAGCGTCTGGGCAGCATCGTCATAGGCTACACGCGGGACCAGAAGCCGGTGCGCGCGCGCGATCTCAAGGTGCACGGCGCGATGACGGTGCTGCTCAAGGAAGCCTTGAAGCCCAATCTCGTGCAGACGCTGGAGAATAATCCCGCGTTCATTCACGGCGGCCCCTTTGCGAACATCGCGCACGGATGCAACTCCGTCATTGCGACCAAGACCGCGTTGAAGCTCGCCGACTATTGCGTGACCGAGGCCGGATTCGGCGCCGATCTCGGGGCCGAGAAATTCATCGACATCAAGTGCCGCAAGGCCGGATTGAGGCCGGACGCCGTGGTGATCGTCGCCACGATCCGCGCGCTGAAGCATCACGGCGGCGTCGAGCGCGCCGACTACAACAAGGAGAATCTCGCGGCGCTGGAGAAAGGCATCGCGAACCTGCAGCGTCACGTCAACAACGTGCGCAATCACTACGGCCTGCCGTGCGTCGTGTCGATCAACCGCTTCAATTTCGACACGCCGGCCGAGATCGAGCTGCTGAAGAAGAAGATGGCGCACCAGGAGGCACCGGTGGTGCTGGCAACGCACTGGGCCGACGGCGGCAAGGGCGCGGAAGAAGTCGCGCGCGCCGTGGTGGACCTCATCGACAAGGTCCCCTCGGATTTCAAGTTTGTCTACGAGGACGATCTGCCGTTGTGGGACAAGATGAAGGCGATCGCCACCAAGATCTACGGCGCGTCCGACATCACGGCGGACGGGAAGGTGCGCACTCAGATCAAGAAGCTCCAGGAAGACGGCTACGGCCGCTACCCGATCTGCGTCGCGAAGACGCAGTATTCATTCTCCGCTGACCCTGCCTTGCGCGGCGCCCCCTCCGGCTACTCCGTCAACGTACGCGAGGTCCGGCTCGCGGCGGGCGCCGAGTTCATCGTGATGATCTGCGGGGACATCATGACGATGCCGGGGCTGCCGAAGGTTCCCTCGGCGGAGAAAATCGATCTGACCGATGACGGAAAGGTTGTAGGCCTCTTCTAGGAACGCCGCCCGCGCGCCGTTGTCCGGGACATCGGTTGTCGATTGCGGCGCGCGGACCGCGCGGAAAGTTGACGCCCCGCTACCGTCATGATAGAAAGCGCACGGGATTTTCGGGGGAAACTCCGGAATGTCCTGCAAAGGGGAGTAGCTAGAGCGGCGCCACAGCTGTTGCCGCTTCGGCGGGCCGTCAAGACGGGAAGCGGACGCATTCCGGATCCCCGGCCCCCCGGCAGAACGCCTTGCCAGCGAGACCTTTGACCGGGAGGCGACACGCTCGCCCCCTTCAGAAGGAGACGCTTGGCGGTGCACGACAGCACGATCCGACATACGTCAGCATCCGGCTGCGGCACGCACGCGCCGGCCGCATCTCGGACATCATCATAGAAGGCGTTTGTCGTCATGGACGGACTCACCAGCGCAATTCTCGTTTTCGTCGCGAGCTCGATCTTCGTGGTGTTCGCCGGCATCGGGCTGGCCCGCTTCGGCGACGAGCTGGCCGATAAGACCGGGTGGGGCAAGCTGTGGGTCGGAACGCTTCTCGTGAGCATCGCGACATCGCTGCCGGAGCTCACCATCAACGTCACGGCGGTGTGGCTCGAGGATTCTCCCGAGCTTGCCCTCGGAAACGTGTTCGGCGCCAACATGATCAACATCTTCGTGCTGGCGCTGGTCGCCCTCCTCTTCGGCGTGAGAAACCTCTTCGAGAAGCAGGGCAGGGACACGCAGCTCCTCGTTCTGCTGGGGCTCGGGCTGGTCGCCCTCGCGATGGTGATGGCCGCAACGGGCGATCTCAACGTAGGGCCAACGAGCCTCGGGGCCCTGCTGATCGCCGCGCTGTACATCGCCGGCATGCGCGCGGTGTACCGGGCCGGACGCACCGACATGGACCTGAGCGACATACCTGTGCCGACCGGCAGCGCCCGCGGGGCGTGGATCGGATTCGGCCTCTCGGCCGCTGTGGTCGTCGTCGCGGGGCGTTTTCTCGCCTCGAGCGCGGACTCGATCGCGGAGCTGACCGGCATCGGCGCGAGCTTCATCGGCGTGCTCCTGGTCTCGATCGTCACCACGCTTCCGGAAGGCTCGGTTACCGTGGCGGCGGCGCTGCGCAAGTCCTACGGCATCGTCATCGGCAACGTGTACGGCAGCTGCGCGTTCAACGTGTTCGTCATCTTCATCGCCGATCTGTTCTATACGAAAGGGCCGCTCCTCGGTACGATGACGCCGGCGCATTTCGTTGCCGCCGGCGCCGCGTTCCTCCTCATGGGGCTGGGCTACGTCATCATCCGCAGCTGCCAGGGCGACGCCGCCACCTGGGCGCGGAGACTGACGCCCGTCATCCCGGTGATCTACCTGGGCGCCCTTTACATGGTATTCAACCTCGCGAGCGACTAGGGCCGGCCCCGACGGCGCTCGCGGACA
>DASPGR010000083.1:0-3346 GCA_035620515.1 Burkholderiales bacterium
ATATGCGCAACAGGCATTCGCTCATTCTCGGCGCGCTCGCGCTCGTCGCCGCCGCATGTCCGTGGCTCGCGTCAGCGGCATCTTATCCAACCAAACCGGTCCGGCTGATCGTTCCGTTTCCGCCGGGCGGCAGCAACGACATCGTGGGCCGCATCATCGGCCAGGAACTCACCAAGCGGCTCGGCCAGCAGGTGATCATCGACAATCGCGCCGGCGCGGGCGGCATCATCGGCAGCGAGATCGCCGCCCAGTCCACCCCGGACGGCCACACCCTTCTCATCATCTCCGTCGCCTACGCCTACAACCCCGTGATTTTCAAATCGCGGCTCAGGTTCGATCCCGTGAAGTCGTTCAGCCCGGTCGCGATCCTCGGCACGGGACCGAACGTCCTCACCGTCAACCCGAAGGTTCCGGCGAAGACTGTGAAGGAGCTCATCAGCCTTGCGAAGGCGAAGCCCGGTGGGCTGAACTACGCTTCCGCGGGAATCGGCAGCTTCCAGTTCCTCGGCACGGAGATGTTCCGCGTCATGGCGGGCATCGATATCATCAACGTGCCGTTCAAGGGCGGCGGCCCGGCGATGGCCGATGTCATCGCCGGCAACACGCAGATCTGCATCGGCACGCTGGTCCAGACGATCTCCCATATCCAGGGCAAGCGGCTCGTCGCGCTCGGCGTCGGGGCGAAAAAGAGGAGCCCGGTCCTGCCCGATGTGCCGACCATCGACGAGGCCGGCGTGCCCGGCTACGAGGCAAGCAACTGGTGGGGCATCATGGCGCCGGCCGGAACGCCCGCGCCGACGGTTGCGCGCGTGCATTCTGAAGTCTCCGCGATCCTCTCGACGCCTGAGATCCAGAAACGTTTCGAGTCGCTCGGAGGCGAGGCGGTGAACATGAGCAGCGCGGAGTTCGCGCGTTTCATCCGGACCGAGACCGCCAAGTGGACCAAGGTCGTCAGGGAAGCGGGCATCAAGGAACAGTGAGCGTGGCGCTGCCGGTTCTGTCTGCAGGCGGCGCGCAAATCCCGGTCGTCGGGTTCGGGACTTCCCAGCTCGGCGATTGCGCCGACATCGTCGCCAAGGCGTTGGAAGTCGGCTATCGTCACATCGACACCGCGTGGAAGTACGGGACGGAGGAAGGCGTCGGCCAGGGAATAAGGCTCTCCGGCGTGCCGCGACAGGATATCTTTCTCACGACCAAGGTCTCGCACGAGTACCTGCGCGCCGCGGACTTCGCGCGTTCGGTCGAGCAGAGCCTCGCGAGGCTGCAGACGGATTACGTGGACCTGCTGCTGGTGCACTGGCCGAGCGTGGACAACGTGCCGCTTTCCGAGACCATGGGGGCGCTCGCGAATGCGAAGCGCGACGGGAAGGCACGCCACGTCGGTGTCGCCAACTTCAACATCGCCATGGTCGAGGACGCGATACGGCTCTGCCCCGAGCCGCTGTGCGTGCTGCAGGCCGAGTACCACCCGTATTTGAGGCAAGCCAAGGTGCTGGATTTCTGCCGCCGCGCCGGGCTGATTTTTATGGCGTATTGCCCGCTCGCGCGGGGGCGCCTCTTCGGCGACCCGGTTCTCACGGAAATCGCGAAGAGCAAGGGGAAGACAACTGCCCAGATCGCACTGCGCTGGCTCGTCCAGCAAGGCATCATCGCGCCGATCCCGCGCTCGGCAAACGCGCAGCACATGGCCGAGAGCCTGCGCGTCTTCGACTTCGCGCTCACGGGAGAAGAGATGAACCGCATCCACGCGCTGGCGCGCCCCGACGGTCGCATCGCAAATCCCAAAGGACGAGCTCCCGCCTGGGACTGAGCCGGACGGTGAGCCGGTGCGATCCGCCTCCCCATCCTGCATCCTCAAGGAAGGGGCGGAACTGAAGGAAAAAGAAGGTTTTTTGCCCGGTTCGATGGGCATGCGGAGGTGGCGCCCGCGACTCAGGGGATCCCGAGCGCGTGCCTTGCCGAAAAACGATTGTTACAATGAAACCACGTAAAGGTCACCAGAAACCTTTGATCTCATCTTCATATAGGAGGAGGTAATCATGTTCAAACGTACGATTCTCTTGCTCATCGCTGGCCTGATGGCGGCCTGGGGCGCGAGCGCCTTCGCTCAGAAGGACCTGCGCTGGGGCACATCCGCGGTCGGCTCGGCCGGACACAAGGCGCTCGTCGTCCTCGCCGAACTGCTGAACCGTGAGATGCCGAAGTACCAGATCACCGTGCAGCCCACGCCCGGCGCGGTGATCTCGGTCAAGGGCTTTGCCACCGGCAAGTTCGACGGCAACTACGGCTCCGATATCGCATTCTACGAGCTCGCCAACGATATCAGGCGCTTCAAGGGCTTCAAGTCAGCCATGAAGCGCCCGGTGGTGCAGTCCCTCTGGGTGTACACCACGGACATGGGCCTGGCGGTGCACGCGCGCAACAAGGACAAGTACAAGAGCTGGAACGATCTGGCCGGCAAGGCGCTCTTTGTCGGGAATCCACCATGGGATACGCGCGCCCAGATCGAGCGGGCGTTCGAGGCGCTCAAGATAAAATACACGTATCGCCAGGTCGACTTGTCCGCCGCCGGATCGATCCTCCAGAGCGGCGGTATCGACGGGTTCGGCCTCTACACCACCGGCGAAACCGCGGTGCCGCCCTGGATCACCGAGGCGTCATTGGCGACCGACTGGGCTGCGGTCAATCCGAGCGCCTCGGAAATCGCCGCTCTCAAGAAGGCCGGTTTCGACGTCCTCGAGCTGAAGCCCGAGGTGTTCAAGCGCGACGTCCACGCCGACAAGGTGGTCCTGCTGCCCTTCTACTATGGCTTTCACGTCGGTCTCGACGTGCCCGCAGACGACGTCTACCAGATGCTCAAGGTGGTCGAGAAAAACGTTGCCGCGCTGGCCAAGGCTGACAGGGGCTTCACGCAGATCGCCGCGGACATGCCCGGGTTCCAGCGCCGCGGCGTGACGTCAGCGGCAAACCTCGTGCCCATCCATCCGGGCCTTGCGAAATACATGCGCGAGAAGGGCGTCTGGGACGCGAAGTGGGACGCCAAGGTCGCAAAGCAATAGATTAGCCTTCGTGAGGCAAAGGATGATCCGTGCGCGGGCCAACACCCGCGCACTTTTTTTGCCGCCGTCGGGAGCGCCGTCTGGGCCATGAGCGATAACGCCGCGCCGTTAAGCCGCCCGCGCCGCGTGCTCGCGTGGCTTTATTACCTGACGGCGATTTTCTTTTTCCTCTACCTCTTCGTCTACTACTGGACGACTGAGGGCGGCCCCGTCCTGCTCGCCTTCGCGCTGGTTCCGGTCACTTTTGTCCTTCACACGCTCGAGGCCCTGCGCAAGAACGAGTTCTA
>DASPGR010000084.1:0-3710 GCA_035620515.1 Burkholderiales bacterium
TTCGATGCCTTCGGTCCGGCCCGCATGTTCTGGGGCACGGACATCACGCGCATGCCGTGCTCCTGGCGCCAGTGCATCACGCTCTTCACCGAGGAGCTTCCGTGGCTCAAGGGCCGCGACCTGGAGCTCGTCATGGGACGCGCGCTCTGCGACTGGATCGGCTGGAAGCTTGCGGCTCCCGCGCTCAAGAAATCCTGAGCGGTGAGTGACGTTCCTCAGGTGCTCCGGCGCCGCCACAGCTGGTAGGCGACGACGAGTCCGAGCAGCCCGGCGCCGGTGAGATCGGTGAGGAGCCGGGGATCGAACAGCGTCAAAGCGCTGACCATGAGGAGCACGCGCTGCAGCGGCGAGAGGTTGCCGAAGAGATAGCCCACCACGACCCCAGAAAAGGCAAAGGCGGAAAGGGTGATGGTGACGATGCTTTGCACGAACAGCGGCACATTCTGGTAGTCGAGGAGCCCGGTGTAGAGAAAGCCGAGCGGCAGCAGATAGACGAAGAGCCCGAAGCGGAACGCGAGGAAGCCTGTCTTCCAGGGATGAGCGTCGGCGATGGCCGCAGCCGCGAAGGCCACGGTGCAAACGGGCGGGGTAAGGTTCGAAGTCTGCGTGTACCAGATGATGAGAAGATGCGCCGCCATCATGGGCGCGCCGAGGCCGGTCAGCGCGGGCGCGATCAGCACGGAGAGCAGGATGTAGTCCGCCGTGACGGAGGAGACCCCCATGCCGAGAAAGAATGTGGCGACCGCCGTGAGCAGCACGGCGATAAGGAGATATCCCATGGAATAGTCGATCACGAGGTGCGAGAGCTGCGCGGATATGCCCGTCTTGATGACGAGCCCGACGATGATGCCCAGGCAACCCGCAATGCCGCCGACGGTAAGGGACCTTTTCACGCCGAGTTCGAGGATATCGATCCAGCGCTTGACGGAAAGGCGCGTTCGCGGGGAGAAGAGACTCGCGACGATGACGGACGGGAGGGCAACGAAGACCGCCCAGTCCGGGCTGTAGCCCACCACGAGGAGACCTACGACGACCGCAATGGGGATCACGAACGCCCAGTGGTGGCGCAGGATTTCCCAGGGATCGCCGAGCTCCTTGCGATCGATGCCCTTGATGTCGTGCTTGCGCGCGTAGGCGTCCGCGATGAAGAGCAGCCCCACGACGAAGATCAGCGCCGGCGCGACTGAAGCCTTGACGATCTCGAAATAGGGAATGCCGGTGATGTCGGCCATGATGAAAATGGCCGCCCCCATGAGCGGCGGCATCACGATGCCGACGGTGGAGGCGCTCGCCTCGAAGGCCCCGGCGACGTGCGGCTGGAACCCGGAACGCTTCATGAGCGGGATCGTCAGCGTGCCGGTGCTGACGACATTGGCCGCTGCCGCTCCGGAGATCATGCCGAAGAGCGCGCTCGCCACCACTGCCACCTTCGCCGCGCCGCCTCGCATCCAGCCAATCAGCGTGAGCGGCAAATCGACGAAAAGCATCCTGCCGCCGGACTGCTCGAGCATCGTGCCGAGGATGATGAAGAGGAAGACAAAACTTGCGAAGACACGGGTGATCGAGCCGTAAATGCCCTCGGGACTGTAGATGTAGCCCACCATGTCGGCCCACTCGACGCCCGGGTAGGCGAGGAATGCGGGCAGCACGGGACCGGCGAGGGCGTAGACGATGAGCGCCAGCGAGAGCGCCGGGAGGAAGGAGCCGATCACCCGGCGCGCCGCTTCGAGCGCGAGCACGATCATCACCGCCCCCGCCGCAAGATCACGCGCGTCGGGCTCAGAGAAGCGCTCGATGAACCGGGGCCCGTACTGGAGCGTGTACTCGGCTGTGACGGCAAGGGCGGCGAGGGCCAGGAGCCAGTCTACCGCGCTCGGGCGATTCCTCGGCGCGCGCGCCGTTCCCCGGTAAAAAACGAAAATCAGCGCGAGCGTCATGCCGAGATACAGCGTGACGAAGCTCTCGGGCGAGAAATAGCCGAACCCCGCGAAATACCAGTAGAGCACGGCGAGGCCGATGGCGGCAATCTTCGCCGTCGCGCCGATCCAGCCTTTTTCAAGGACGCGGGGCGCCTGTCCGACGCCGGAGGCCGCGAGCCATTCGAGCACGCGGGCGCCCGCTCCCGACGATCTCGGGGTGCTCATCGCACTAACGGATCAGCGCACTACGCGGGGCCCGTGTCCCCGCGTCGTGATCCTACATCGAGCCCAGCGCCGGGACCTGCGAAACGTTGAGGCCCTTCTCCTTCCAGAGCTTCGCTGCGCCGGGGTGCAGCGGAAAGGCGAGACTGGAAACCGGGCTATCCTTCATCGCCGAAAGGCTCTTCAGGTTCTTGGTGAGATAGTTGACACACGTATCCGACCAAAGCGTCTTGGTCACGTTGTACACCACGTCCTCGGGAACATCCTTGTGCGCGATCAGGATGCCGTTCTGGCCGAAAGAGGTCCAGGCGTAGTCGATGTTGGGGTAGCTCCCGGCAGGCTGCCGGACCTTGCGGAAGAACGGGCTTTCCTTGAGGAAGCCGCTCGACTCCAGCTCCTTGCCGACATCAAGGAAGACCGCGTCGCCGCTCGCCGCGGCTTCGGTCGCCGCCGGGGTCGGCACGCCGCCCAGCCAGATCCAGCCGTCGATCTTGCCGTCTTTCAGAAACGCGTTCATTTCGGACGATGAGACATTCGCCATCTCGATCTTGCTGAACACGCCGACCTTTTTCAGGAACGATCCCACGATGTCGCGGCTGACGCTTCCCACGGGGCCCGCCGCGATGGTCTTGCCCGACATGTCGGCAAGCGTCTTGATGCCCGATCTCTTGGACACGACGAAATGCGCGATTGCCAGGCGCTCCGCAGACCCTACCGCCAGCATGTTTCGAAGCTCCTTCTTGAACGGAGCCTTGCCGTGCCACGCGGCCGTAATCACGCTCTGGTAGTTGAACGTGAATTGTCCCCGCCCGGTTTGAACCTTCATGAACGCGTCCATTCCGCCTTGCGTCGGCGTCACCGTCGCACGGATGTCCGAGTTCTGCCGCAGACATTCGCTCATCGCCGTCAGCGCGCGCGTCCAGGCGCCCTTCGCGCCGCCCCCGATGAATGAGACTTCCTCGGCGCTCGCCACGCCGGCCGCGAGCGCGGCTGTGCCGATCACCAAGCCGGCGCCGATACGCTGCTTCCATTGCCTTATCATGGGTTTTCCTCCTCCGGTAGAAACGAGATCACGGGCGCCACGGCCTCTCTCGATCCGCGGCGCCCCTCCGCGAGACCGCGCAAACGATCATGCGCCGCGGCCAAGTTCGGGGTCAAGCGCTCCGCGCGTCGGGCCGGGGCCCTATGTGACGGCCCACGCCCCGTCGATCGGCAGCGCCGCCCCCGAGATGTTCGCCGCCGCATCCGAGCACAGGTATACCCCCAGCGCCGCGACTTCTGCGGGCATGATGGGACGGCGGCTGGGCTGGCGCACGCTCACGAGCTCGTCGATCGCGACCTCCCGCGAAACGTCCCTCTCGGCCATGATCCGCGCGATCTGCCGCTCGGCGTGCGGGGTGAGGACCCAACCCGGGCACAGGGCGTTGCAGGTAATCCCGGTTTGCGCGCACTCCAGCGCCACCGCTCTCGTCAGCCCGAGGATGGCGGCTTTGGTCGTCATGTAGTCGACACGCTCGCGCACCACGTTCGTCGCGTGAATGGAGCTCATGTTGATGATGCGGCCCCAGT
>DASPGR010000085.1:0-8019 GCA_035620515.1 Burkholderiales bacterium
GCCGCGCCCTGCAGATAGGTGAAGGGAAGGAGGCCCGAGTACTGCGCGGCCCAGGCGAGCACGCTGAACGCGCCGAACACGCTCGCCAGCAGATAGAACGGGCGGAATCCCAGGCTCCACAGGGCGAAGCCGGGCGCGACCCGCGACGCCTTGGTTTTGCCTGGTGGAGCGAGTGTTTCCTTGTCCATGAAGTGGGCTGCAAGTATCCGTGGCTGCAACCGGAAGGAGGACCCTCGTTTCGCCCGACAGACGGCTACTTACCGAGCTTCAGTTTCAAGTACTCACCGATGAGGATGGCGGTGGGATATGACACTTCCTCTTCCGTTTGCGCGTGCAGGATCAGCTTATCGGCGAACTCCGCGTACTCCGGCTTGTTCGCGCGCTTCGCCGCATCCGCGAGATTCCTGAGCGCGACCACGATGCTCTTGTGCTCCGCGAGCATCTGGCCGAGCTCCGCTTTCAGTTTATCGGTCATCGGCAGCACCGCCGCCATGTCCGGGGTGACCTTTCCCGCCGCCAGCAGCGGCAGCAAGCCAAGGGGTGGCAATGCGTACTCTTCTTCCTTCACGAAGTGGGGGTGCATCAGCTTGGCCACCGCTTCCCCGGCCTCGCCGAGGCTGCCGCTCTCCCGGGTGGCCTTCCGAAGCTGCTCGTGGAGCTCGTCATGCTCCAGTTTCAACGGACGGGGGATGACAAATTCCATGATCTAATCTCCTTGATCGTGCAACACTCAACTCAACCTGCGCTCGTCCGCCAGATGATCCCCGCGCCGCGGTGCCACTGTCCCGATAAGCGATTGAAGCACGCCGGGAGATCGACATCGTCGAGCAACCCGGGGCTGACGGGTCGTGTAATAGGCCCGTCAGCCCCGTGTAACGGCGTCAGCCCGGGTAATCAATGGGTGTGGGCGAGACCGGGCGCCGCCTTCTTCACCTGCTCTGGCGCCAGTGTTTCGGCCGCGTCATACAAGCGCTCGACATAGTGTGTGTACTCGACGTAAGCGCTCGCGAAGGCGCGTCCGGCGGCGACATCGTTCGGGTTGTACTTCTTCTTCTTCATCATGTCCTCGAAGCTGCGGTGCAGCCCTTCCTCCGTCCGCTTCGAGATGAGTTTCGCCACATCCTGGAGCTTGCCAGTCTCGAGCGCCTTGTCGGCAGCAGCGATGGGCGGCTCGACCGGGCCCGACTTGAGTCCCGTGTAACCGGCGCCCTCGCCCGCGCGGTGGATGCGCACGAGGGTCTCGAAGAAATACATGTCGGCGAGCTCCTTTGCCTGTCCGCCGGCCTTGCGCACGGCGACGGTCTTCTGGAAGTGATTGCGGATCTCCGTTTCGTCCTTCTTCTGCACCCAGATGAGTATCAGGTTGACGTTGCCCGTGTCGAGTGCCTTGCGGGCAGCGGCCACTACCGGCCCGTCGAGTGTATCGCAATGCGCGGAAGCGGTCCCCGATCCGGCCAACAGCCCGAGACCAACAGTTGCTATCGCCGCCCAGCGGCGTATGACGTTATGAGATTTCATGATCGTTTGACTCCTGTCAGAGGTTGTTTAGGTGCGGTGGACCTTTCCGCCGCGTTCATCCCGTTAAACGGACGGCGCCGCCGAATGTTCCGGAAATCGCGCGCGGCGTTATTTCCCGTGTAGGCGTTCCTCGAAGGTGCTTGCCGGCGCCTGGCGCAACAGGAGATCGGCGAGCTTGCGTCTCTGCTCCGGCCCGAGCAGTTCCCGTTCCCGTAGCAATTGCTCGATGATTCGCCGTTGTTGCGCGGATTGCAGCTGCGCGATAGCCGCTCGATCGGCCTCGATGCGTTCACGGCGCGGCTGCTCGGAAAAGATCTCGCGGACCATGCTTTCGCGGTGGCTCCGGACTTGCGGCCACTCCGCCCTGAGCTCGCGCAGAAATCCGGTTTCGAGCTCCCGCCACTTCCGGCGCTGCTCGGCGTCGAGCCCGAGATAATCCGGAAGGCTCGCTTCCTCCCCGACGGCGCGCGGAACGGACGGCCACTGCCCGTGCTGGATCGCGCGATAGCCCACCGCGCCGGCGACTCCCAGATTGAGCAGTACGGACAGGATGAGCGCGAGTTTCAGGCCGATGCGGTTCATGTCATCTTCCCAGCGAATAGCACGACGACGATCCGAGGCACAATCCGCCCGGCGGGACAGCGTCGAACACCGCCATGGCGGCGGGCTCGAGCGCGGTCACGCCCGCGCCGCCGACGAGCAGCGCACCGAGGTAAACGCCTGCCGAGAGCATCCCCGCCGCGGCGAGCCCCGAAGGCAGGAGCTGCCAGCCTTGCCACCAGTTGCGATCACGCACCGGGCGCGCCCGCCGGCCGCCCGCAGTGAGCCGCTGAACGATGAGTGGCGCAAGATCGAATCCGGGGCGGGCCGCCGCGAGCGGCTTCAGCGCGACGCGCAGTTCGCCGAATTCCCGCAGCATCGCGCCGCACAGCGGGCACGACCCGGCGTGCGCCTCGATTTCCGCGCGCACGGCGCCTGCAAGCTCGTCGTCGATCAGCGCCGAGAGCTGCTCGGTGCGCGGGCATTCGGATTGCGTTCGCTCCTTCATGCGTTCTTCCCTCGGTAATGGCCGATCAGCGCTTCCCGGGCGCGCGCCAGCCGTGACTTCACAGTGCCTTCGCTGATGCCGAGCGCAGCGCTGATTTCACCGTATGACATGTCCTCGACTTCGCGCAGCAGCACGATCTCGCGCTGGTCATGCGGCAGCCGGTCGAGCGCGGCTTGCAGCGCGCGCAGGTTCTGCTTCGCCTGCAGTTGCGCCTCAGGGCCGGCCTCTTCACCGGGCGTGTCGTAGTCCTCTTCCAGAGCAACGAACTGCACTACCTTGCGGCGGCGCAGGCTGTCCGTCGCGGCATTCGACGCGATGCTGAAAAGCCACGTCCGGAACTGCGCCTCGGGACGCCAATCCGGCAGGGCCTGCCACGCTTTCATGAACGCCTCCTGCGTGAGCTCCAGCGCCTCGTCATGCGAGCCGACCATGCGCAGGACGAAGCGGTACACCCGGTCCTGGTAGCGGCGCACCAGCGTGCCGAACGCGTTGCGGTCGCCCTGCGTGCTCCTCGCCACGCATTCCTGGTCGGTGAGCTCGCCCTGCGGCACGCCGGCCAGCTCCCCGCTATCCCTTAAACGAAGCAAGGACGGAAATGTTCCACGAATCGTCATCGGTCCGCGGATCAGCCAATCGTTTGCGGCGCACTGTCGTGTGTCGAAGTCGGCCGCAATGCTCTCCCGCGGTCAATGCGTCGCGGCGACCGGCTCGGCGAATTCCGCGCCCCCCGCCTCGTGCACTTTCCGCCCCGCGCTGTCGAGGACCCGCACCCGGACGGGAATGCCGTGCCGAATGCTCTCGGTCACGACGCAGAAATCCTCGAACTGCTGGGCGCACCGATCGAGATGCGCGAGCGCATCGGCCTGGTCGGCGAGGCGGATCGTGACGTCGAACCCGCCGATTCGCAGCCGGCCCCGGTTGGTGCGCGTGAGTTGGCCGGTCACCTCGGCGCGAAGCTTCCCCGGGTGCTGCTTGAATTTGTCGCGCAGGCAGAAGAGCAGGCTTGCCGATAGGCAGTTCGCCACGGCGGCGGCGACCAGCCGCGCGGCGTTCGGGCCCCGGCGCGAGCCGAGCGGCTCCGGCTCGTCGACCAGAAGGTCCGGCACTCTGGGCCAGTCGAATTTCACTCGGAACTGGTAATCCTGCTCCTGCTCGAGGTCGATGGTGAACGAAAGCGGGTCAGACATGGACGTAACCTTTCGTGGTTTGGGAGTTGCGCGTCATCCGTAGAGTTGGTCGAACCGCGTCTCGGCCACGAGCAGATCGCGCATCCTGCGGGCGAAGTCGAGCGCGGCCGAGGTCGCCTCCAGGAGCTCGTGCTCGGCGCGGCGATACGGGTTGTCCGGAGCGGCGGGACGCCTCACCGCGCGCCGGGTCGCGCGGGGCGGGCGGCTCGGGTGAGAGGGGAGTCAACGCGCGTTTCGCGCTCGCGGCTCGCTCGCTCGCTCGGTGCTTCTGCACTGCCGACATCGGTCTCTCCGTCACGTGCATCTCCTTTAGTCGATTGCGCGTCCTTCGCCCGCCTCCTCGACGGTGCGGCCGTCGCGGATGTGGTAGATGCGCTTGAAGGTGGGGATGATCTTCTCGTCGTGGGTGACGACGATGATCGCGGTCCGATACTCCTGCGCCAGGCGGTTGAGGATCTTGACGACCGTCAACGCGCGCACGCTGTCGAGCGGCGCGGTCGGCTCGTCGGCGAGGATGATCGGCGGCTTGTTGGCGAGCGCGCGCGCGATCGAGACGCGCTGCTGCTCGCCGCCGGAAAGCTCGGACACGCGCGCGCCGGCGCGGTGCGCGACATCGAGCGCGCCGAGCAACTCGAGCGCGCGAGCGCGGGCGTGCGCGTTCGACACGCCAGCGAGCATCGGCAGCAGCGCGACGTTGTCGGTGGCGTCGAGGAACGGGATGAGGTAGGGCGCCTGGAAGATGAAACCGATGCGGTCGCGGCGCAGCGCGCGCAGGTCGCGGATCTTCCAGCCTTCTTCGTAGGTCGTCTCGCCGCCCAGCATGATGCGCCCGCCGGTTGGCTCGATCACGGCGCCCAGGCATTTGAGGAGCGTGGTCTTGCCCGAGCCGCTCGGCCCGATCAAGCCCACGACTTCGCCCGGGAAGACCTCCATGTCCACGTCCTTCAGCGCATCCACGGCCGTGGCGCCGGAACCGAATCGTTTGCGCAGATTCTCGACCCGGATCGCCGGTTCGGCTGCGGGACGATCGCCGTCCATTCAACCTCCGATCGCCGCCGCCGGATCCACGCGAAGCGCCGCGCGGATCGCGATAACGCTGGCGAGCGCGCAGATCACCATGGTGACGACGAACCCGCGCACCGCGTCCTCCGTGAGGAGCACGACGTATTTCGGAAAGTGCGGTCCCCACAGCGACGCGATGAGCTTGCCAGCGAGAAACCCGATCAGCCCCAGTCCCAGCGCCTCCTGCAGGATCATGCCCGCGATCGTCGTGTTCCTGGCGCCGATCAATTTCAGCACGGCGATCTCCTTGATCTTGGCCATGGTCATGGTGTAGACGATGAAGGCGACGATGGTTGCGCTCACGAGCGCGAGGATCACCAGGAACACGAAGATCTGCCGCGCCGAGGTGGCGATGAGCGTGCCCACGAGGATCTCCTCCATGTCCTCGCCCGTGTAGGCCTGAAAATATTTCCAGCGCTTGATGTTTTCCGCGACCGCCTGCCGATCGAAGCCCGGGGCCAGGCGCACCAGCACGGCGTTCACGTTGTGGCTGGAGAACTGGTTGACTTCGATCGCCTCGAGCAATCCGGGCAGCCCGGGGCGGTTCAACGCCGGGTTCGCGGCGAGCCGGCTGCGCTCATTCCGGATCGCCTCGTTGTCCTTGAGAAACTGCGCTTCCTGCGCGTCCTTGAGCGGGATGAAGACCATGGGATCGCCGCTGGAGGAAACCATCCGGTTCGTCAGGCCGACCACGGTGTATTCCTTGCGCCGGATGCGGATCCGCTCGCCCAGGCTGAACCCGCCCTTCACGTCGGCGATGGCCTCGTAGTGCGAGCGCGTCACCGGTCGCCCCGCCGTGAGCAGCGTCGGCTCTCCCGGCCGCCCCGGCTCGAATCCCGCCACCATCACGCGCACGTCCTTGACGCCCTGCTTCACCTGCATCGTGAGAAACGTGACGTTGCCGGTCTGCGCTACGCCGGGCAGCCCGGCGAGCCCGCGATAGACATCGTCGCGCAGGGTGGAGGACTCCGCGAAGGGGCCAAGCGTGTGCTGCTGCACCACCCAGATATCGGCCTGCCAGCTGGTGAGGAGCGCCCGGGCGTCGTCCACCATGCCCCGGTAGATTCCGGCCATGCTGAGGGTGACTCCGATCAGCAGCGCCAGCCCGACGCTGGTGAGGAGGTAGCGCCCGAGGCCGTGCGCCACGTCGCGGCTGGCGAGATTGATCATGGCGCGTTCTCGACGCGGACCTTCATGCCGTCGCGCAACCGCGCCGTGCTGTGGACGATGATGGATTCACCCGCCTTGAGGCCGTCGACGATCTGCGTCAGCCCATCGAGCGTCTGCAGGCCGAGCGTGACCGGCCGGAACCGGGTGCGGCCGTCGGCGATCTGCCAGACGCCGCTCTGCTGGTCGACTTGCTTCAACGCGGCGGTCGGAACGACCAGGGCGCGCGGAACCCTTTCGAGGCGGATCGTGACTTCCGCCAACTCCCCGAGAGACGGGAGCAGCGGCGCCGCATCGAACGCGACCTGAACGATTCGCTCCTCGGTGACGGAATCGCTCTGGATATCGATTCTCGCCACGCGGCCTTTGAGCACGGCCCCCGGGTCCGAACGCAGCACGATCTCGGCGGCAAGGCCGGGCTTCAGGCCCTGGGCGCGTCCCTGGTCGATGCGCGCCCGCACCCAGAGGCTCGCCGGGTCGATCAGCCGCAGCACGGCCTGGCCGGCGACCACCGTCGTGCCCGGCTCGACCTCGCGCGAAACGACGACGCCGCGCGCGGGGCTCGTGAGCCTCAGATTGCCCAGCTGCTTCTGGAAGGCGCGATATTCCTCGTTCGCGCGCTCGACATCGTTGCGCGCGGCGCGCAACGCCGCCTGGGCCGCCTCAAGCCCAGCCTGCGATACGGCCGCCTCGTTGTCGCGGAGTTCGGCGGCTTCGGCGCTCACGAACCCGCGCTGGACGAGGTCGCGGTATCGCGCGGCGTTCGCGGCAGCCACCTTTAACCGGCTCTGCGCTTCGCGTTCCTGCGCCGCCGCCATCAGCACGCCCTGCTCCGCCCGCGCGAGCGTCGAACGCGCCCCACTCAGGCGCTGCTCCAGATCCACGGGATCCATTTCTCCCAGGAGCTGCCCGGGCCGCACCGCGTCGCCGTGGTCGACGTGCAGCCGCAGCACGCGTCCCGCCTGCGTGGGACCGATCGAGTACGCGTAGCGCGCCTCGACCGTCCCGATGCCGAACACGCTGTGCTCGATCTCGGTCTCAGTCGCCGGTGCGACCCTGACAGCGACCGGCGCAAGCGGGCCGCGATGGGTGGCGAACCACACCATCGCCGCCGCGAGCGCGGCGATTCCGCCGCCCGCCGCCACTGCTTTCCACTTCAGATTCATGCGCTTTCCCGCCGCAATCGGGGCTGTCCCCGTTTGGGGCTTTGCGTGACCAAATGCGTCTATGGTAGAAGGCCGGAGGGTGGTTACTATTGACCCAAATCAAGCGCCGGGGGCACTGCTGGGACACTCGCTCGCGAAAACTCGCAGTCTTGTACGAAATACCGCAACACGTATAATGCAGTAACAGTCTGAATTTGAGGCTGTGAAGTGTTGCTGCTTCGCGTGGAGAACGGGGCCGGAAGGGACTCTTAATCCGTTGGTTCGGGGTTCGAGTCCCCGGCGGCCTACCAACCCTTGAATCGGACGCAAAGCGCCGATTTAAGTCCGCCGAATCCAGACGGACAGCAAGACGCCGCTGATTCGGCGGGGCTCCATGGGTCTGCAGTACAATATCGAGCCGGCTATCCCGGAATCAGAATCAGGGTGTGGCGCAGCTGGGTAGCGCGCGTGCCTTGGGCGCACGAGGTCGTGAGTTCGAATCTCACCACCCTGACCATTCTTCCAGAAGCGTGACTGGTACTGCGTGACTGGTACTGCGTGACTGGTGCTGCGTGACTGGTGCTGCGTGGTGCCTGACCCCATCCTCGGCGCCTAATCAGTCACGCCCTATCAGTCACGCTTCATCAGTCACGCCTTATCAGTCACACTATCTTGCGATTTTGTTACACTGCCGCGCATGGAGCGGGATTACATCGTCATCATCGAGCACCTGCTGATCGCGCTCGGGGCCGGCGGGATCATCGGGCTCGAGCGCAGCTATCACGGGCGACCGGCGGGGTTCCGCACGCACGCGCTGGTGTGCGTTGCCTCCAGCGCGCTCATGCTGGTGACGGTCTACCAGTCCCACTGGTACCCGGAGACGTTCGCCGGG
>DASPGR010000086.1:0-35807 GCA_035620515.1 Burkholderiales bacterium
CGCCAGGGTGTAGCGATAGATGTTATCGATGAAGAGCAGGATGTCGCGCCCTTCGTCGCGGAAGGCCTCCGCCATGGTGAGGCCTGTCAGCCCCACGCGCAGCCGGTTGCCGGGCGGCTCGTTCATCTGGCCGAACACCATGGCGACCTTGTCGAGCACGTTCGAGTCCTTCATCTCGTGGTAGAAGTCGTTGCCCTCGCGGGTGCGCTCGCCCACGCCGGCAAACACGGAAAGTCCCGAGTGCGCCTTCGCGATATTGTTGATGAGCTCCATCATGTTGACCGTCTTGCCCACGCCCGCGCCGCCGAAGAGCCCGATCTTTCCGCCCTTGGCGAACGGGCAGATGAGATCGATCACCTTGATGCCGGTCTCGAGGAGCTCCACTGAAGGCGAGAGCTCGTCGAACTTTGGCGCGGCCTGGTGGATGGGACGGCGCGTCTCCGACTTGATCGGTCCGGCTTCGTCGATCGCACGGCCGAGGACATCCATGATCCGCCCCAGCGTGCCGTGGCCTACTGGAACGGAGATCGGCGCTCCGGTATTGACGACCTTCATCCCGCGGCGCAATCCATCGGAGGAACCGAGCGCGATGCAGCGCACGACGCCGTCGCCGAGCTGCTGTTCGACTTCGAAAGTAAGCCCTTTCTCGGCAAGCCCGGCGTCGCCGGTATCCGCCAGCGTCAGCGCGTCATAGACCTTGGGCATCCCCTCGCGTGGAAACTCGATATCCGTCACTGCGCCGATGCACTGTACGATCGTGCCTTCTGCTCGTGCCATCGTTATACCCTAACTGTTGTCAACCATTTCACTGGCGGGACGCAAACTCGCAAAGCAACGTTTGAATCACCAACACTTTGCGCCTTCGTTTCTGCGGTTAACCACCTCATACTGCCGCCGCCCCGCCCACGATCTCCGAGATCTCCTTGGTGATGGCCGCCTGGCGATTCTTGTTGTAGATCAGCGTGAGCTCGTCGATCAGCGTGCCCGCGTTGTCCGACGCGGCTTTCATGGCCACCATGCGTGCCGACTGCTCGCAGGCGCCGTTCTCGACCACCGCCTGGTAGATCACCGACTCGATATAGCGCGTCAGAACCCGGTCGAGCACGGCTTTCGCGTCCGGCTCGTAGATGTAGTCCCACACCCCGCTCGGGATGCCGAGACTCTCCCCGGTGAGCGGCAGCAGCTGCCGCATGGCGGGCTCCTGCTTCATCGTGTTGATGAAGCGCGTGCCAAAAATCTGCAGCTGGTCGAACCGGTCCTGTACGTAGCCGTCGAGCATCACTTTCACCGCGCCAATCAGCCTCTCCATCGAGGGGCGGTCGCCGATCTGCGTCACCTGCGACAGGATATTGGCGCCAAGCCGTTGCATGAATCCCGCCCCCTTTCCGCCGAGGCAGCACACGTCGACTTCCTCGCCTTGCGCCTGCCAGTCCTTGTAGTGCTGAAGGACCAGGCGAAGGACGTTGGTGTTCAACGCGCCGCACAATCCCTTGTCGGTGGTGACGACAATCACTCCGACCCTTTTCACCGTGTCGCGAGAGACGAGGAACGGGTGACGGTACTCGGGGTTTGCGTGGCTGATGTGCGCGGCAACGTTCAGGATCTTCTCGACGTAGGGACGCGAGGCGCGCATGCGCTCCTGCGCGCGCCTCATCTTCGAGGCGGCGACCATCTCCATCGCCTTGGTGATCTTCCGGGTGTTCTGCACACTCCGGATTTTCATCCTGATTTCCTTGGTTCCCGGCATATCCTGTGCCCCGGCGCGTCCCGTCTAGAAAGTGCCGTTCTTCTTCCAGTCCTTGATCGCGTCCGACAACGCCTTCTCGTCGTCTTCGGACAGCTCCTTCTTTTCCTCCATGCGCGCGACGAGGTCACCGAACTTCCCGCGGACATAATCACGCATGCTGCGTTCCGCGGCGAGCCCCTTCTTGACGTCGATATCGTCGAAGAAGCCGTTGTTGACGGCGAAGAGCGTCAGCGCCATCTCCCAGACGTGCAGCGGATGGTACTGGGCCTGCTTCATGAGCTCGGTCACCATGCGCCCGCGCTCGAGCTGCTTGCGCGTTGCTTCGTCGAGATCGGAGGCGAACTGGGCGAAGGCGGCGAGCTCGCGGTACTGCGCGAGCGCGAGCCGCACGCCCCCGCCGGTGTCACGCCGCTTCATGATCTTGGTCTGTGCAGCCCCGCCCACCCGCGAGACCGAGATGCCGGCATTTATCGCCGGCCGGATCCCGGCGTTAAACAAATCGGTCTCGAGGAAGATCTGCCCGTCGGTGATCGAGATCACGTTGGTAGGCACGAACGCGGTCACGTCTCCCGCCTGCGTCTCGATAATGGGAAGCGCCGTGAGCGAACCCGTCTTGCCCTTCACCTTTCCCCTCGTGTAGCGCTCGACGTACTCCTCGTTTACCCGTGCCGCACGCTCGAGCAGGCGCGAGTGGAGGTAGAAGACATCGCCCGGGTACGCCTCGCGCCCGGGGGGGCGGCGCAGGAGCAGCGAGATCTGGCGGTAGGCCCAGGCCTGCTTCGTGAGATCGTCGTAGATGATCAACGCGTCTTCGCCGCGATCGCGGAAATACTCGCCCATGGTGCAGCCCGAATAGGGGGCGATGTACTGCATCGCGGCCGACTCCGAGGCCGATGCCGCCACCACGACGGTATAGGCCATCGCTCCGTGCTCCTCGAGCTTGCGCACGACGTTGGCGATCGTGGAGGCCTTCTGGCCGATCGCGACGTAGACGCAAATGAGGTCCTTGCCCTTCTGATTGATGATCGTGTCGATCGCGACCGCAGTCTTGCCGGTCTGGCGATCGCCGATGATGAGCTCGCGCTGGCCGCGCCCGATCGGCACCATCGAGTCGATCGCCTTCAACCCGGTCTGCACGGGTTGCGACACCGACCGGCGCCAAATGACGCCGGGTGCGACTTTTTCAATCACGTCCGTCTCGCGGGAATTGATCGGGCCCTTGCCGTCGATCGGCTGGCCGAGGGAGTTCACGACCCGGCCCAGGAGTTCCGTGCCGACCGGCACCTCGAGGATGCGGCCGGTGCATTTCACGGTGTCGCCCTCGGTGATGTGCTCGTACTCGCCCAGAATCACCGCGCCGACCGAATCGCGCTCCAGGTTCAATGCGAGACCGAAGGTATCGCCGGGGAATTCCAGCATCTCCCCCTGCATGACGTCGGACAAGCCGTGGATGCGGCAGATGCCGTCCGTCACCGACACCACCGAACCCTGCGTGCGCATCTGCGCGCCGGCATCGAGGTTCTGGATCCTGCTCCTGATGAGATCCGAAATCTCGGACGGATTGAGTTGCATGTTTTTTCCCCAGACTGTCTATGTTTTCAGTGCGCTCTCGAGCGCGGAGAGCTGCGCGCGGGCCGAGGCGTCGATCACCTTGTCGCCGATCACGATCTTCACTCCTCCGAGCAGCCCCTTGTCGAGCGCGACGCGTGCCCGGACCCTGCGGCCTGTCTTGCGCTCGAGGACGGCCACCAGCTCGGACACCTGCGGATCGCTCAACTCGAACGCCGTGTAGATCTCGGCCTCGACCACCTGTTCCCGCTCGTTCCTCAATGCCTCGTACTGTGTCCGGATCTCCGGCAGGACTTCAAGGCGCCGGTTCTCGGCCAGCACGCGCACGAAGTTTTCCGCTTCCCCGTTAAGCTGGCCCGCCAGAATCCCGATAAAAATTCCCGCGACCTTGCCTGGCGACAGATTCGGGTCGCCGATCGCGGCGCGCACCCGGGCATCCGACGCGACGGCCGCGAGATTGGCCAGCATGGACGACCAATCCGCAAGCTTGCCCGCACCATCGGCAAGAGCGAAAACCGCCTCGGCATACGGCCGGGCTATGGTTGCAGTCTCTGCCATGCTCGCCGCTCGCCGCGGGGCCCCGCCGGGCCCGGGCGCTCCCGCAATGTGTGCTGAAGATTCATACGTGCTTGGTTAGAGCTGCCCCTTGATCGACCCGAGAAGCTCGGCGTGCGCTTTGGCGTCCACCTCGCGCCTCAGGATCTTCTCGGCACCGGAGACGACCAGCATTGCCACCCGGTCCCGCAGCTCTTCCCGGGCGCGCGCGACTTCCTGCTCGATCTCGGCTTTTGCCGCGGCCTTCTCGCGCGCGCTTTCCTCCTTCGCCGCGCCTTTCGCCTCCTCGATCAGCTCGGCACCGCGTCTCTCCGCTTGCGCAAGGAGCTCCGCCGCGCGGTCACGCGCCTGGGCGATCGTCTCCTCGGCCTGGTTCTTCGACACTTCGAGCGACTTTCTGCCCTGCTCCGCGGCCGCGAGCCCGTCGGCGATGTTCTTCTGCCGCGCCTCGATCGCGCGCAGCAGCGGCGGCCAGACCACCTTCACGGTGAACCAGATGAAGGCGGCGAACGTCAGCGCCTGGGCGAAAAGCGTCAGGTTGATATTCATGCTTCTCCCTTCCGGAATCCTCGGAACGCGCTGCCCGCGGCGCTACTGGATCACCGTGAGCAGGGGATTCGCGAACGCAAAGAACATGCCGATCCCGAGTCCTATGATGAACGACGCGTCGATGAGCCCCAGCAGGAGAAAGACGCGCGCCTGGAGCTGCGGCATCAATTCGGGCTGCCGTGCCGCGCCCTCCAGGAAGCGGCTCGACATGATGCCCACGCCGATACACGCCCCGGCTGCGCCCAGCCCCACCATGAGGCCGATGCCGATGCCGGTGTAGGCCTGGATCATCGCCAGAAGTTGAAGTTTTTCCATTTTGGTTTCCTTTCCTCTCCGAAACGACCGTTGATCAGCGCAGTTAATGGTGTTCGTGGGCCATCGAGATATAGACGATGGTCAGCATCATGAAAATATAGGCCTGCAGGATGACGATCAGGATGTGAAAGATCATCCAGCCGAGCCCGAAGAAAAATCCGAAGAAGACGCCGAGAAAGCTGCTTGCGGCCCACGCCCACAGCAGGAAGAAGATGATCTCCCCCGCGTACATGTTGCCGAAGAGCCGCAGCGAGTGCGAAAGTGTCTTCGAGAGATATTCGACCAGGTTGAAGAGAATGTTCGCCGGCCACAGGAGGGGATTCGAGCCGAAGGGCGCGCAGCACATCTCGTGAAGCCATCCCCCCATGCCCTTGACGGCGACGGCGAAATAGATCGAGAGCACGAGGACGGAGATCGACAGCGCAAACGTCGTATTGACGTCGGCCGTTGGAACCGGGCGCCACTCGTGCGCCCCGAACACGCCCACGAGCGCGGAGAAGAGGTCCGCCGGCACCCAGTCCATCGCATTCATCAGCAGCACCCAGACGAATACCGTAAGGGCGGCGGGCGCGATGAAGCGGTGACGCTCGCCGTGCTGGAAAATCTCCTTCACCTGATCATCGACGAACTGGATGAGGAGCTCGACGAAGGCCTGGCGCCGGTTCGGCACGCCCGACGTCGCGCCCTTGATCACCCACCAAATGAGTCCCAGGCCGACGCAGCCCAGCACGATGCCGGTGACGATGGAATCCACGTGCAGCGTCCAGAAATTGCCGTCGCCGACGGGCTTCGCCAGGAAAGTGAGGTGATGCTGGATGTACTCCGAGGGCGTTAGCTCTTTACCGGCGGCCATCGCTCGATCGTTTTAGTATTCGCGGACAAAAAACGCCATTGCGAAAATCAGCACGGTCACCGCAAACGAGCCGATGAACGCGGCCACCACAACGCCCTTGTATGTCGTCAACACGAGCCATATCAGGAGGACGATGAGGCCGACCTTGATCGTCTCGGCCCTGAAAGCGGCCAGTAGCGCGCCGCCCGCAGACTCCGCCTTGCCCAGTGAGGCTGCCGCTGCGAAGCCCAAGCCGGCGCAAACGCTGACCAGGCCGCCGAGTGCCGCGGACAGCGCCCCATGGGCCCCGGCCAGCGCCCCGGCAAGAAGCGTCAACGCGCCGGTCGCCATCAGTTGCCACCGGAGAACGGTGCGGATCGGCTTGCTCAGCTTGCGAAGCCTGCTATCCATGCTCAGCACAGCGAGCAAAGGCGCCGAAGTATAGCCTCTTACCCATTGGACGGTCAATTTGCGGCACCGCATCAAACCATTGTTCACGCGGCCTGTTGTCCGCTGCGGCGCAAGCGCTCGATCAAGGCATCGAGCTGCTCGTGACTCGAGTAGTAAAGAACGAGCTTTCCCGCGCCACCCTTCGCGAATTTGATCTCGACCCGCGTGCCAACCCGCTGGGCAATTTCCTCCTCGAGGCGCGCAACATCCCTGTCGACGCGCCTGCCCGAACGCCGGGCCGGAGAAGTAAGGACTGCGTTCACGCGCTGCTCGACCTGGCGCACCGAAAGCGCCCTGGCGACCGCCTCGCGCGCGAGCTCGATCTGTTTCAGCGCCGGCAGCGCAAGGAGCGCGCGCGCATGCCCCATGTCAAGCTCGCCCGCGCGCACAAGCTCCTGCACGGGTGGCGCGAGTTCGAGCAGGCGCAATATGTTGGTGATGCCCGTGCGGGAGCGCCCGAGCGCCTCGGCCGTCTGCGCGTGCGTCATCCCGAACTCGTCGATCAGGCGCCGCATGCCCGCCGCCTGCTCGAGCGGATTGAGATCCTCGCGCTGCATGTTCTCGATCAGGGCCATGGCCAGCGCGTGGCTGTCCGGCACCTCGCGCACCAGGGCGGGCACGCTTGAGAGGCCCGCCATCCGCGCCGCCCGCCATCGCCGCTCGCCCGCGACGATTTCATAGCGGCCGTCGCGCAATGGCCGCACCAGTATGGGCTGCATCACGCCCTGGGCGCGGATCGACTCGGCGAGCTCTGCGAGTCCGTCCTGGTCGATCCGGGTTCGCGGTTGAAAGCGACCGGGCTGCAGCGCATCGACTGCGAGAGTCGCCAGGGCATCTCCGGCGGACGGCTCGGCCTCGGTGCCGAGCAGTGCATCGAGGCCGCGGCCCAAACCTCTCGGCTTTACCATGGCGTTCTCCTCAGCTCGTGGCGCGGTTCAGCATCTCGCCGGCCAGCGCAAGATAGGCTTGCGCGCCTTTGGACGTCTCGTCGAACCTGATCGCCGGCAGGCCGTGGCTTGGAGCCTCGGCCAGACGGATGTTGCGCGGGATTATCGTCCGATACACCTTCTCGCCGAAATGCGCCAGGAGCTGCTGGGACACCTGCTGGGCGAGAGTATTTCGCGGGTCGTACATGGTTCGAAGAAGTCCCTCGATCTCGAGGTTGGGATTGAGGTGTGCGCGCACCTTTTTCACGGTCTGCACGAGATCGGAGAGGCCCTCGAGCGCGTAATACTCGCATTGCATCGGGATCATCACGGCGTGGGCGGCGGTCAGTCCGTTGACGGTCAGAAGATTCAGCGCAGGCGGGCAGTCGATCAGGATGAAATCGTACTCGGACGCGATCTCCGCGAGGGCCTCCTGCAGCCGGGACTCGCGGCGTTCCAGCTCGACCATCTCGACTTCGGCCCCGGCGAGCTCGCGGTTTGCCGGCAGCAGGTCGTAGCCGCCATGCTCCGAGCGCACGCGCACGTCGGAGATGCGGCGCGTGCCGAGGAGCACGTGATAGATGGTGGCGGGAAGCGTGCGCTTGTCCACGCCGCTGCCCATGGTGGCATTGCCCTGCGGATCGAGGTCAACGAGGAGCACCCGGCGCCGCGAAGCCGCGAGACTCGCAGCGAGATTGACGCCGGTCGTCGTCTTCCCGACGCCTCCCTTCTGATTGGTGATGGCGACGATCCGGGTCATTGCTTCATTCCCGCTCGATGAGCAGCAAGTGCCGTGCTGCATCGAGGCCGGGGACCGACAGCGCGTGGTCCGCGCGCAGCCGGAAACCGCGCGGCAGCCCGGCAAGCTCCTCGCGCGGGTAAGCTCCCTTCATCGCCCCCAGCGCGCCACCCGGCGCAACGAGATGGCCGCAGCACGATGCGAACGCCGCCAGATCGGAGAACGCGCGCGAGATGACAAGATCGAATAGACGGTCGGGGTACCAGTCCTCCACCCGCGCGCACTCCACTGTCGCATTGCCGATCGCGAGCTCGATCAGCGCCTGGCGAAGGAAGGCCGCCTTCTTCTGACTTGAATCGAGCAGCGTCACCTGCGCTTCGGGCAGCGCCAGCGCCAGCGGAATCCCCGGAAATCCCCCGCCGCTGCCCACGTCGAGGATGCGTACCGCGCGTACGTGCGGAACGATCGCCAGGCAGTCGAGGATGTGGTGGCTCATCATCTCTGCGCGGTCGCGTACAGCCGTGAGGTTGTAGACCCGATTCCATTTCTCGAGAAGTGCCAGAAAATCGAGCAGCGTTTGTTGTGTCTGCGGCGGCAGGCTGAGGCCGAGTTGCGCGGCCCCCGCGGCCAGCTGCCCGGCAGGTGTCACGCGCTCTCGCCTGCGGCGCGCCTGGATTTTTCCTCCTCGAGCCCTGCCCCTTCACGAGCGCCCGCAAAACCGCGCTTGAGATGCACCAGCAGCACCGAAATTGCCGCCGGCGTGATCCCGGAGATGCGCGATGCCTGGCCCAGCGTCTGCGGACGGTGGCGATTCAACTTCTGCTGCACCTCCACCGAGAGGCCGCGCACCCGGGTGTAGTCGACGTCCAGCGGCAGCGGCGTCGCCTCGTGCTCCTCGTGGCGCGCGATCTCTTCCCGCTGGCGCTCGATATAGCCGCGATACTTGATCTGGATCTCCACCTGTTCGACGACCTCGGGCGCGCAGCTCGAAGCGGCGAACCCGGGCAGGCGCGTCAGGCGGTCATAATCTATGCCCGGGCGCCGCAGCAGATCGGCGAGCGTGCAGTCGTGTTCGAGCGATTGCCCGAGGAGCATCTCGGCGCTGCCGGATGGAAGCGCGCGGGGATTGACCCGGGTCGCCTCGAGCCGGTCCTGCTCGCGCAGGATGGCATCGCGCTTGCGCGCGAACGCGTCCCAGCGCGCGTCGTCCACCACTCCAAGCCGGCGGCCCGTCTCGGTCAGACGAAGGTCGGCATTGTCCTCGCGCAGGCTCAACCGATACTCTGCGCGGCTCGTGAACATCCGGTACGGCTCGGATACGCCGCGCGTGATGAGATCGTCGACGAGCACGCCGAGATACGCCTCGTTACGCCGCGGCGACCACGACGCCTCTTCCTTCACGAAGAGGGCGGCATTGATGCCCGCAAGCAGACCCTGTGCTGCTGCTTCCTCGTAGCCGGTCGTCCCGTTGATCTGACCCGCGAAGAAGAGACCGCTGAACGCTCTCGTTTCGAGGGAGTCTTTCAGCGCGCGCGGATCGAAGTAGTCATACTCGATCGCGTAGCCCGGGCGCGTGAGATGGGCCTGCTCGAGGCCCTGGATCGAGCGCACAAGCTCGCATTGCACGTCGAACGGGAGGCTCGTCGAAATCCCGTTCGGATAGTACTCGGTGACGGTCAAACCTTCGGGTTCGAGAAAGATCTGATGCGAATCCTTGCCGGCAAACCGGGTGATCTTGTCCTCGATCGAGGGGCAATACCGCGGGCCAATACCCTCGATCACACCTGTATAGAGCGGCGAGCGGCCGAGTCCGCTGCGGATGATGTCATGCGTCCTCGTATTCGTGTGGGTAATCCAGCAGGAGACCTGCTGCGGATGCTCCTCGCGCCGGCCGAGAAAGGAAAACACCGGCGTCGGCTGATCGCCAGGCTGCTCGGTGAGCCGGGAGAAATCGATCGTGCGCCCGTCGATGCGTGGCGGCGTACCGGTTTTGAGGCGCCCGACCGGAAGATCGAGCTCGCGCAGGCGCCGCGCCAGCGTCAGCGACGGTAGGTCTCCCGCGCGGCCCGCTTGATAGTTCTGCATACCGACATGCACGAGCCCTCCGAGAAACGTGCCCGTGGTGACGACGACTGCGCGCGCGCGAAAACGCGCACCGAGTTGCGTGGCGACGCCGGCAACGCGATCACCGTCGAGCAGCAAGTCATCCACTGCCTGCTGAAAGATGTGCAGTCCCGGCTGATGCTCGAGCCGCCTTCGAATCGCCTGCTTATAGAGCAATCGGTCCGCTTGGGCGCGCGTCGCGCGCACTGCCGCGCCCTTGCGCCCGTTGAGGATCCGGAACTGGATACCGGCCTCGTCCGTGGCAGCGGCCATGGCGCCCCCAAGCGCGTCGATCTCCTTGACGAGATGCCCCTTGCCGATGCCACCGATCGAGGGGTTACAGGACATCTGGCCCAGAGTCTCGAGGCTATGGGTCAGAAGCAGCGTTCGGCACCCCATTCGCGCCGAGGCTAGAGCGGCCTCGGTCCCGGCATGGCCGCCACCGACAACTATAACATCATATAATTCAGACACTTAAGACTATCCCGAAGCAGGTCGCGTTGGACGCGATGATACCCCAAAACGCCTTTCTGGAGTAATTACATCGAAGAGGGCTCACGTTCCACGTGGAACATGATGGGTAGGACCCTGTATGCTGCATTGCACCAAAACCATGTTCCACGTGAAACCTCGGCCTACTTGCCGATGCAGAAGCGAGAGAATATGTGCCCCAACAGATCATCCGCGGTGACTCCACCCGTAATGGAACCCAAGACCGACTGCGCGAGTCGCAGTTCTTCGGCGAGAAGCTCCGTCTGCCCCACGCACTGGCTTGCCCTTTGAAGATGGGAGCGCGTAACGGCTAACGCGCTCAAATGGCGCGCGCGTGCCATGAACAACCCCTCGGAGTCACCCCGCCAGCCGGCGACGCCGAGCAGTGTATCTCGCAGCATTTCCACCCCTTCGCCCGTCTTGGCTGAAAGCCATACTACCGGGGTCGTCCGCTCCATTTGCTTCCTGGCCGTCGTATCGTTTGTCAGATCGATCTTATTCATGACCTTTACGCGAGGTATCGCTTCCGGCAGTCGTTCGAGAATCTTCCGGTCGGCTGCCGTCTCGCCCGTTCTGGAGTCCATGATCAGCAACACGATGTCTGCCCGTTCGATAAGGTCCCAGGTTCGCGCAATCCCCAGCCGCTCAACAGTATCTGTCGATTCCCGCAACCCGGCCGTGTCGATCATGTGGGCCGGAACCCCACCGAGATTGATGCTCTGGCGGATCGCATCGCGGGTGGTGCCGGGCACCTCTGTGACGATTGCGAGATCCTGGCCAGCAAGTTGATTCAACAAGCTGGACTTCCCGACATTTGGCTGACCCGCCAGTACAATATGCAGACCCTCACGAAGAAGACTGCCTTGCTGGGACGCCTCCTCGATTCCGGCCAACTCCCCAAGCAAGCCCACAAGCCGCCGCTCGACTTCCGCACGATCCAGGGCTTCGATGTCCTCCTCGGGAAAATCCAGGGTCGCCTCAACGAGCATGCGCAGCTCGGTAAGGGATTGGGCAAAGCACTTCAACCTCTCCGAAAATGCTCCCTGGAGTGAACGAACAGCGCATCGAGCGGCCTGCGCCGTGCTTGCATCAATCAAGTCGGCGACGCTCTCCGCCTGCGCCAGATCAAGCTTGTCATTGAGGTAGGCGCGGCGGGTGAACTCGCCAGGCTCTGCCAGGCGGGCACCCAGCTCAAGGCACCGATGGAGGAGCAGCTGCAGTACCACGGGGCCGCCATGTCCTTGAAGCTCGAGGACGTCTTCGCCCGTATAGGAGTGTGGCCCCGGGAAGTAAAGGGTCAAGCCTGAATCTATAACCTCTTGATCTGAAGCAAGAAAGTTTGACAGCACCGCCCGCCGCGCAGGAAGCGGTCGCGCAATCAGGCCGCGGGCGAACTCTTCCAGGCGGGGCCCGGAGATTCGCACGATCCCGATGCCGGCGCGGCCAGGTGCTGTGGCCACTGCCGCGATGATGTCGGAGCGCCTCATTGACCGCCGCAATGATTAAAGCCCGGTACCGCGATGTGCGCTAGCGTTGGCCCTTGCGTGCCGCAACCCGGCTATCACGCTCGATCATGCGTGTAATCTGCCACTGCTGCGCGATCGAGAGGACGTTGTTGACCAGCCAATACAGCACGAGCCCGGCAGGAAAGAAGAAGAAGAAAATGCTGAAGGCAATGGGCATGATCTTCATGACCTTCGCCTGCACGGGGTCCGGCGGTGTCGGGTTAAGCCAAGTCTGAATGATCATCGTCAGGCCCATGAGCACCGGCAACACGAAATACGGATCCGGGCTCGAGAGATCGGTGATCCAGAGCATGAAGGGGGCATGCCGCAGCTCCACGCTTCCCAATAGCACCCAATAAAGAGCAATAAAAACAGGTATTTGCACTATTATAGGCATGCAGCCGCCAAGCGGATTGATCTTCTCCGATTTGTAGAGCTCCATCATCGCCTGCTGCAGGCGCTGGCGATCACTACCGTACTGATCCTTCAGCTTTTGAAGCTTCGGCGCCACGACGCGCATTCTTGCCATCGAGCGATAGCTCGCGGCCGAAAGGGGATAGAAGATCAGCTTGATGATGATCGTCAGCAGGATGATGGCCACACCCCAGTTCTGTACCCACTTGTGCAGCCAGTCGAGCACCCAGAACAGCGGCACGGCGATCACCGTGAGCCAGCCGTAATCGACTGTCAGGTCGAGACCCGGCGCGATCGCTGCGAGCTTGTCCTGCACCTGCGGCCCCGCATAGAGCGGCACGGTGACTCGGGCCCTGCCCCCGGGCGGAATCGCGCCCACCGGAACGATCGTGCCGGCCGCGTACAGGCCGCCTTCCAGGCGGCGTGTATAGAACTCTCGCGGCTCGCCATTGCGCGGAAGCCATGCTCCCACGAAATAGTGCTGCACCATCCCGATCCATCCATCGAGGGAGTTCTTCGGGTACGGCGCCTTGCCCTTCTGCACGTCCTCGAAACCAACCTTCTGGAATTTCTCCTTGTCCGTATACACCGCGATGCCGGTGAAAGTCGGCACCATCGCCGAGTCCCCCTCGGGCGGCTTCTCATCGCGCACGAGCTGAAAGTACGCATACGGCTGGATCGGCGCGGCGCCGTTGTTTGCGATCTCGAAGCTCACATCGATCAAGTGGCTGCCGCGCTCGAACCGGTAGATCTTCGTGACCTCAATGCCGGGACCGACCGCAGCGGTGAGCGGCACCTCGACGTACTTCTGGCCGGGCTCCAGCACGAAACGATCCGCCGGGCTGCTGAATCGGGTGCGATGATTCGGGAGCTCCTGGCCAATCAGGCCCGACTGCGCCACGTAGGTGTGCTCGGCATTCTGCTCGAACAGGATGAAGGGCTTCTTCCGATCCAGCGTGCCGCGATGGGATTTGAATTCAAGCCGCCTCAGATCGCCACCGACGGTGCTGATCTCCGCGCGCAGCACATCCGTCTCGACGTGTACGATGCCGCTCGGCTCGCTCCGCGGTTGCGCCTGTTGCGGCACCGCGCCCTGAGTCTCCACCAGCTGCTTGCCCGGAACCGGAACTTCCGCGGATTGCGCCGCCTGCTTCGGCCCCGTTTCGGCCGCCGGGGGGCTGCTCGCCGCGGGCGGGCCCAGTTCTTCCTGCCGGTCGCGCTGCCACGCGTCGAGCAGCAGAAAGAGAGAAAACGTAAAGACGAAAAACAGTATGAGGCGTTGCGTATCCATTCCGATGCTTCGCTGAAGCCGCGGGCCTTTCAGGCACCGTTTGTTGCTGTGCGGGCCGCGAGCTCCGTCAGGAAATGCGACAACTCGCGGCCAGCCTGACCTTCCTCACCGCGTGGCGGGCAACGCCGCAGGCGCACCAGCACATCGAGTCCTCGGAGGCGATCGCGCCTGGCGCGGAACGCTTCCCGCACGATGCGCTTCACCCGGTTGCGATCGACAGCTCGCGGAGCCACTTTCTTGCTGGTGACGATTCCAAGCCGCGCGTGAGCCAAACCGTTCGGCCGCGCAAACACGGAGAAATGTCGGCGCGCCCCGATCGGGCCGGCAGCGAGCGCCGCCGCAAACTCACCCGGACGGCGCAGCCTTGCCGATCGCGGAAAATCCATCCGCGTCGGCCCGCGCCCGCCGTTCAGACGGCGAGCCGCGCGCGTCCCTTTGCCCGGCGCGCCCGCAGCACCGCCCGGCCTCCACGCGTGCGCATCCGCACGCGAAAGCCGTGCGTGCGCTTGCGGCGCGTCACCGACGGTTGATACGTTCGTTTCATCTGCTGGCTCCGGCCGTGGAAAAGCGCGGTATTACAACCTCTAACATACCACGGTGTCAACCTCGCGGCCCGTGCACCGAAAACGCCGCCGATAAGGTTCGAAGCTGTGGATAACCCCTCCCAAAACGGATAAAATCCCAGCTGCGGCAAACGCGCCAGCGCGAGCGTGAAATCCAACTCCAATGCGACGTCAATGACCCCCTTCTGGCGCTTCTGTCTGGCCCAGTTCGAGAAGGAACTTCCGCCCCAGCAGTTCACCACGTGGATCAAACCCCTGCAGGCCCGGGCCGAGGGCAATGCGCTGACCCTCGTGGCCCCGAACCGCTTCGTCCTGCAATGGATACGCGACCGCTTCCTGGGCAGGATTGAAGAGCTTGCGCGCGAGCACTTCCAGCAGCCGCTCGAGGTCCGCCTGATCTTGGGAGAGCGCGAGAACGCCCCGCCGACTCCGCCCCCGGAGCTGGCGATTGCTACCGCGGGTCCCTCGAAGCCGAGCAGCCGCGAGATCTCCCGCCTCGATTCGAGCTTCACCTTCGATACGTTCGTCACGGGAAAAGCCAACGAGATTGCCCGTGCGGCCGCGATGCAGGTCGCCGAGCGCCCCGGCGCGGCATACAACCCGCTTTTCGTCTACGGCGGCGTAGGGCTCGGCAAGACCCACCTCATCCACGCCATCGGTAACCAGCTGCGAGCGCGCGCCCCGGAATCCAAGATCCGCTATATCCACGCCGAGCAGTACGTCTCCGACGTGGTGAGGGCGTACCAGCACAAGGCATTTGACGATTTCAAGCGCTACTACCACTCGCTCGACCTGCTTCTCATCGACGACATCCAGTTCTTCAGCGGCAAGAACCGCACGCAGGAAGAGTTCTTCTATGCCTTCAACGCGCTGATCGAGGCGCATCGCCAGGTCGTCATTACCTGCGATACCTACCCCCGCGAGATGTCCGGCATCGAGAACCGCCTTATCTCCCGTTTTGGCTGGGGCCTCACTGTCTCGGTTGAACCGCCGGAGCTCGAAATGCGCGTGGCCATCCTTCTCAAGAAAGCCGAGGCGGACAGCGTCACCCTGGATGAAGGCATCGCCTTTTTTCTCGCCCGCCACATCCAGTCCAACGTGCGCGAGCTCGAGGGCGGTCTCAAGCGCGTCCTCGCCTACGCGCGCTTCACCGGGCAGCCGCTCTCCGTCGAGGTCTGTCGCGATGCGCTGCGCGATCTTCTCGCCATCCAGCATCGCCAGATCTCTATCGAGAACATCCAGAAGACCGTGGCCGACTACTACAAGATCAAGGTTTCGGAAATGTACTCGAAACGGCGCTCACGCAACGTCGCGCGACCGCGCCAGGTGGCGATGGCGCTCGCCAAGGAGCTGACACAGATGAGCCTGCCCGACATCGGCGAGGCTTTCGGCGGACGCGATCATACGACCGTGCTTCACGCCTGTCGCAAGATCGCTCTGCTCAAGTCGACGAACAGCGATCTCACGCGCGACTTTAACTCTTTGCTCAAGGTCCTCAGGAGTTGATCATCGCGACAACAGCTGTGGACAAAGAGCCGAACTCGCCCTTGCCGATGAGTTGTCCACAAAACGCGCACACGCCCTCTACCGGGTTTTGCACCAGCCTGCCCAATGCTTCTCGTCTGGCGACGCACGGTTTTTTTGGCTATCCACACCCATACCGCACCCTTATTAGTACTACTAGAAAGATGTACATATAAATCATGAAGCTCGTCCAACTCGAACGCGACGCGCTCCTTCGGCCCCTTCAGGCAGTGACCGGAATCGTGGAGAAGCGCCACACGCTGCCCATCCTGTCCAATGTGCTGCTCGAGCGGAAGCAGGGCAGGGTGCACATGGTTGCAACCGACCTGGAAATACAGGTTGAGACCAGCACAGAGGTGAGCGCCCCGGGTGGCGAGGACGTCAGCCTGACAGTGTCGGCGCGCAAGCTCCAGGAGATCCTGCGAGCGCTGCCCGAGGGAAGCGACACGACATTGGATGCGCAGAACAATCGGCTGCAGGTGCGGGCGGGGAAAAGTCGCTTTAACCTCCAGACCCTGCCGTCCGCCGACTTTCCGGTGCTCGCTGATCCGGGCGCGGCCCAGGGCAAGATCACGGTGCCGCAAAGAGCATTGCGCGAGCTGCTGATGCTCGTTCAATACTCGATGGCGCAGCAGGATATCCGCTACTACCTGAATGGCCTCCTGCTGGTGCTCGAGGGAGGTGAAATCAAGGTCGTTGCAACCGATGGTCACCGCTTGAGCTATGCTGCGCGCCCGCTCGGCCAGCAGCACGAGAAGCGTGAGGTCATTCTGCCGCGCAAGGCGGTGATCGAGCTGGCAAAGCTCCTGGGTGAAGGCGACGAGCCGGTGACGGTCGAGATCTTTGGAAGCCAGGTGCGTTTCGCATTCGGCAGCGTGGTGCTGAGCAGCAAAGTGATCGACGGAAAATTCCCCGATTACACCCGGGTCATTCCGAGCGGCTACCAGAAGCGCTTCAGCATCAACCGGGTTCAACTGCTGCAGGCGCTTCAGCGGGCCGCGATTCTCTCGAACGAGAAGTTCCGTGGTGTGCGGTGGATGATGACCACTAATGGCCTGCGCGTATCGTGCACGAACAACGAGCAGGAGGAAGCCCAGGAAGAACTCGAGATTGCGTACACGGGCGACGCGCTCGACATCGGGTTCAATATCACCTATTTGCTGGATGTGCTCAACAACGTCCACACGGAAGAAGTGGAGTGTGCACTCGGCGATGCCAACAGCAGCATGCTCATCATGGTGCCGAACGACCGCGAGTTCCGGTACGTGGTGATGCCGATGCGCATTTGAGAGGAGTTTTCGTGGCCGCGCAGCAGCCTATCGTCAAGGAACACAACGGCGCAGACGACTACGATGCCAGCAGCATCAAGGTCCTGAAGGGCCTTGAAGCGGTGCGCAAGCGCCCCGGCATGTACATCGGCGATACGAGCGATGGCACCGGGCTCCATCACATGGTGTTCGAGGTGGTGGATAACGCGGTCGATGAGGCGCTGGCCGGATATTGCGACGAGATCACGATTACCATCCATCCCGACAACTCCGTGAGCGTCATTGACAACGGACGCGGCATCCCGACCGAGGTACAGCCCGACGACGAGCAGGGACGCTCGAGCGCCGAGGTGGTCATGACCGAACTTCACGCGGGGGGAAAGTTCGACAACAACTCGTACAAGGTCGCCGGCGGCCTGCATGGCGTGGGGGTATCGGTCGTCAACGCCCTGTCGGAGTGGCTGCGCCTGTCGATACGCCGCGACGGTGCCCTTCACGAGATGGAATTTCGCCTGGGCGAGCCCGTGGCGCCGCTGAAAACGTTCGGGAAGTCGGAGCGGCGCGGCACCGAAGTCCATTTTCTTCCGAGCGCGCAGATCTTCGGCAAGGTCGAGTTTCATTACGAAATCCTTGCCAAGCGATTAAGGGAGCTCGCGTTCCTTAACAGCGGTGTGACGATCACGCTCGTCGACCAGCGCAGCGGCAAGGAGGAAGCATTCGCGTTTACGGGCGGGGTGAAAGGTTTTGTTGAATACATCAACCGCAGCAAGCGCGTGCTGCATCCGAACATCTTCTATGCCCTGGGGCAGAAGGAAGGTCTCACCGTCGAGATCTCGATGCAGTGGAACGACTCATACCAGGAGTACGTTCAGTGCTTCACGAACAACATTCCGCAGCGCGACGGGGGCACTCACCTCACGGGGCTGCGCGCCGCGATGACGCGGACGCTCAACCAGTATATCGAGGCGAACAAGCTGGCCGAGAAAGCGAAGGTCGAGACCACGGGCGATGACATGAAGGAGGGCCTCACCGCCGTGCTTTCGGTGAAGGTACCGGAGCCCAAGTTCTCCTCGCAGACCAAGGACAAGCTCGTATCGTCGGAAGTGCGGCCGGTCGTCGAGGAGATTGTCGCGCAGAAACTCCACGAGTTCCTGCTCGAGAAGCCGGCGGATGCGCGGGTGATTTGCGGGAAGATCGTCGAGGCGGCGAGGGCGCGCGAGGCGGCGCGCAAGGCGCGCGAATTGACGCGACGCAAGGGCGTCCTCGACTCGTTCGGGCTGTCGGGCAAGCTCGCTGACTGCCAGGAGCGCGATCCGGCCCAGTCGGAGCTCTACATTGTCGAGGGTGACTCCGCCGGCGGTTCGGCGAAGCAGGGCCGCGACCGCAAGTTCCAGGCGATTTTGCCGCTGAAGGGCAAGATCCTCAACGTGGAGAAGGCCCGTCTCGACAAGCTCCTTTCCTCGCAGGAGATCATCACGCTCATCAGCGTGCTGGGAACCGGCATCGGGCAGGAGGAGTACGCGCCGGAGAAGCTTCGCTATCACCGCATCATCATCATGACCGATGCTGACGTCGACGGCTCGCACATCCGGACACTGCTTCTCACGTTTTTCTATCGTCAGATGCCGGAGCTGATTGAGCGCGGCCACATCTATATCGCGCAGCCGCCGCTCTACAAGGTGAAGCACGGGAAGACGGAGCGCTATCTCAAGGATGAGCACGAGCTGAAGCGGATGCTGCTCGACCTGGCGCTCGGGGGCGCGGAGCTCTACACGAAGAGCGGGGCCGCGCCCGTCAAGGACGAGGCGCTCGAGCAGCTGGCGAAGCAATATCTGCTCGCGGAGGCGGTCATCGAGCGCGTAAGCCGCTTGGTCGACGAGGATGTCCTCCACGCGCTTCTCACCAAACCCGTGGTGCTCGATCTGAGCAATGAGAGCACAGCGCGGCAAAGTGCGGGCAGCCTAAACGCGCTCCTCGAGGGGCGCAGTATCCGCGTCGAGCCTCAGGTCGATGACAAGAACGAGCGCTTCATGCTGGCCGTCACCCGGACGCAGCACGGGATCGCGCGTCATTCGTACATCGACAGCGATTTCGTGCAGAGCGGCGACTATGAGCAGGTAAAGCGCACCGCGCAGGCGCTGCACGGCTTGCTGGGCGAAGGCGCTTACGTGAAGCGGGGCGAGAATCAGCGCGCCGTCGGGAGCTTCCGTGAAGCGATCGAGTGGCTCCTCGGAGAAGTTCAGCGCGGGGTGTCGATCCAGCGCTACAAGGGGCTCGGGGAGATGAACCCGGAGCAGCTTTGGGAGACCACCATGGATCCCGGTACGCGGCGCCTGCTGAAGACGCAGATCGAGGACGCCATTATCGCGGAGGAAATCTTCTCCACGCTGATGGGCGATCAGGTCGAACCGCGGCGCAATTTTATCGAGGCCAACGCGCTCGGCGCGCGCAACCTCGACATCTAGGCCACTTTCCCTTTCTTCTTCCGCGCGGCCTTTGCCGGCGCGGGTTTCACGCGCGCGGTGACTTTCGCTGCGCGTGCCCGCGGGCGAGGCGCCGGGGTAGCCGGGGTAGCGTGGGACGGGCCGGGGCGTGAGGCGGCCGGAGCGGCGGCGGCGCGCGCGGGCCGGGCCTCGAACTCGAATCCGATTCGGTTCTCGGCGGTCTTGGCGAGGTACGCCTTGAAGCGGCGGCCCTTCTTCGAGACGAAGCGCGTGAGAAGATCCGTGCGGCCCGTGGCGAGCAGCTTCCGCATTTGATCGGCCTCGACCGGCTGCTGCAGAATCATCTTGCCCGAGCGGAAGTCGCAGCTGCGATCGGCTCCGACCGACTTCTCGCAGAGATAGACCGCGCCGTGCTCGAACACGTGCGCGCCGCACTTGGGGCATGCCCCAAGCGGGTCCTGGCCCGAGAAATCGGGCGCGGCCTGCTCGTCTTCGGCACGCAGCTGGCCGAAATCGAACTCGACTCGGAGATCGTCAGTGAGGCGAACGCCGGCCGCAAACGGACGGCCCATCCGGCTGCGAAAGCCGGCGAGCGGCCCGACGAAACGCTTCATGATCAGCTCGGCGACCTCCTCGGGGGCCCATTCGCGCCCCGCGACCACCTTCCACAGCGAGAAGTCGCAGGACTGGCACTGGAACTTGCGGTAATTTTCCTGAACGACGCCCCCGCACCTGGGGCAAGGGGCCTCGACGGTCGCGTAGGCTTCGTCGGGAATGTCGCCATGCCGGATCCGCTCGACGAGATCGCGGGTGACCTGCTCGATGTGATCCATGAACTCCCCGCGCCGCAGCTTGCCGCCTTCCATCAGCTTCAACTTGTGCTCCCAGTCGCCGGTGAGTTCCGGCGAGGTAATCTCGATAGCGCCGAAATGCGTCAGCGCGAAGAGCAGTGACGAGGCCTTCGGGGTCGGCACCAGCTCCTTCGCATTCCGGTGCACGTAATCCTCGTGGATCAATCCCTCGATGACGGCCGCGCGCGTGGCCGGAGTGCCAAGCCCCTTCGCTCCCATTGCGGCGCGAAGCTCATCGTCCTCGACCAGCTTGCCCGCGCCTTCCATCGCGGAGAGCAGCGTCGCCTCGGTGTAGCGTGGCGGGGGCTTCGTCTGGTTCGCCTGCACGCTGAGCTCGAGGGTCTCGACCGACTCCCCGGCCTCAACCGGCGGAAGATTCGCGCTTTCCTCTTGAGCGGCGCGCCCGTAGACCGCGAGCCACCCCGGGTTCGTGAGAATTCGCCCGTCGGTGCGGAACTGATGGTCTTCGACGCTGGTGATTCGAGTCGTTTGCAGGTACTCCGCCGCGGGAAAGAAAACCGCCAGGAAGCGCCGCACCACGAGATCATAGATTTTCTGCTCGGGCTCGCTGAGATGCTTGGGCATCTGCAGCGTCGGGATGATGGCAAAGTGATCGCTTATTTTGGAGTTGTCAAAGACGCGCTTGTTGGGGCGGATCCAGCCGTTCTTCAATATGCTGGTCGCATGCGGTGCGTACTCCCTGGCACCCTTCAAAAGCTCGACCGCCTGGCGCACGGTCCCGACGTAGTCCTCGGGCAGCGCGCGCGAGTCGGTGCGCGGATAGGTGAGCACCTTGTGGCGCTCGTAGAGCGCCTGCGCGAGCCCGAGTGTTGCCCGGGCTGAAAACCCGAAGCGGCCGTTGGCTTCGCGCTGAAGGCTGGTGAGGTCAAAGAGCAGCGGCGAGAGCTGGGTCGCGGGTTTCGTCTCTTCCGAGACGCGACCGCGCTTGCCGCGGCACGCGGAGGAAATCGCTTCGGCCTGGGCCAGGGTCCAGATTCGCTCCGGCCTGCGCTCGGCGTCGTCGTCCTTCTTGAACTCCGGGTCGAACCAGCGGCCGGCGTACTCGCCGGACCGGCACGCGAAGCGCGCGTGGACCTCCCAGTAGTCACGCGGACGGAAGGCGCGAATGCGCTCCTCCCGCTCGACCAGGATCGCAAGCGTCGGGGTCTGGACGCGCCCGACGGTGGTCTTGTAGAAGCCGCCTTCGCTCAGACGATTGTTGAAGGCGGTCATCGCGCGCGTGCCGTTGATCCCGACCAGCCAGTCAGCCTCCGAGCGCGAGCGCGCCGCATCGGCGAGGGACAGCAGCTCCTTGTCCGCCTTCAAGCCCGCGAACCCTTCCCGGATGGAGGCGGGTGTCATGGACTGCAGCCAAAGGCGCTCAATCGGCTTCGGGGTCTTCGAGTACTGGATGATGTAACGGAAGATGAGCTCGCCTTCGCGGCCGGCGTCGCAGGCGTTGATGATGCCGGTGACGTCCTTGCGCTTGATGAGACGCAGCAGCAGATTCAGGCGTGAGCCGGCCTTGTCATCGATCGGTCCAAGGTCGAACTTGGGCGGAATGACCGGCAGGTGCTTGAACGTCCAGCGTCCCGAGCGCGGGTCGTGCTCCTCGGGTGCGCGCAGCTCCAGCAGATGCCCGACGGCGGAGCACAGCACGTGCGCCTTGCTCTCAAAGTGGTCGCCGTGGCGCGTGAAGCCGCCGAGCGCGCGCGCGATGTCCGCGGCGACAGACGGTTTCTCGGCGATGATGAGACGTTTTCCCATGCGCTCTGCCGCGGATCGCGGCGGCAAAAGAGCGCCAGATGATAAGAACAAAAATTTCCCGGCGCAAGCGCGCAGGCACTTTGGCGCGCGAAAAACGGACCTAAATCACGGCTTGCAAACTGATTTGCCTCAATGATGCACGCGCTGGATCAGGCCGCCCGGAAGTGAGGCAACTTCGCCGTCGAGCTCGAGCTGCGTCAACAAAACAGACAGCTCGGCGGCATCAAGGCCGCTGCGTTCAGACAGGGTATCGCGATCGCAGGGATCATGGGCTAGTGCGTCGAGAAGGCGACGCGCGCGCGGATCGCGTGGAGCTTTTCGCCGCGCGCGCGCCTTCGGCGCCGGCGCGGGCCAGCGCAGTTCTTCGAGAATGTCCTGCGCGCTTTCAACCAGTTTCGCTCCCTGCTTGATGAGGGCGTGGCAGCCTTTCGCGAGCGGCGAGTGGATCGATCCGGGAATCGCGAAGACCTCCCGCCCCTGCTCGTTGGCCAGCCGAGCCGTGATGAGCGAGCCGCTTTCGGCGGCGGCCTCGACGACGAGGCAGCCCAGGGAGAGGCCGCTGAGCACGCGGTTGCGGCGAGGAAAGTTGGCCGCAAGAGGCCGCGTGCCGAGTGCGAACTCGGACACCAGCGCACCGCGCTGAGCGATCTCGTGGGCAAGTGGGCGGTTGCGCGCGGGGTACACGATATCGGCGCCCGTACCCAGGACCGCGATGGTGCTCGCCGCGGCGGCAAGCGCCCCGCGATGGGCCGCGGCATCAACACCGAGGGCGAGCCCGCTGACCACCGTCAGCCCCGCCTCGCTGAGCGCCCGGGCAAAGGCCTCGGCATTCGCCTGCCCCTGTGCCGTTGCGTTCCGGCTGCCCACGATGGCGAGAGAGGGGCGGCGCAGGAGATCAGGGTTGCCCTTGACGTAGAGCAGCGGCGGCGGGTCGGGCGTCTGCAGGAGCTGCGGCGGGTACTGCGGATCGGCGAGGGTGACGATGTGGTTGGCCGGATCCTCCAGCCATTTTCCGACGGCGGCAATGGCCGCGTCCGCAACGCCGCGCTTTATCTCCGACGCGAACGCTTTGGGCACGTGTTGCGACAGCGCGCCGGTCGTTGCTGCAAGAACCGCCTCAGGGCCGCCGAACGCGGCGAGGAGCCGACGAACATGGTCGTGATGGAAGCCTGCGCTCAATGTCAGCCTGAGCCATGCAGCGAGCTCGTCATCGAGCGGCATGGCAGGCGACGGCTCGCGCCGCAGCCCGGGACGGGCGCGGACGCGGTTCGAGGGTCGTCAAGTTTTCAGGGATTGATCGCGGCGTCGTAGATGGCGACCGGCCGCGAGGCCTCCATGACGAGAGCGAAGGAGGCGCGATCGAAGGTTCTGAAGATCATCAGGAGCCCGTACCGCTCATCGGGCAGTTTGCGTATCAGCTCCTGGTCTACGGGGTCGCTCTTTCCGTAGAGGGGACCGTCCCTCGGCGTGAGCTCCGGATTGTGGTAGGTTCGCGGCGAATCGCTGCCGCTCAAACCCTCCCGGCCGTAAAGAGCCGACGTGCGCAGGCCATAGCGGCCCGTACGCTTGGCAATCTGCGAACTCGTGTAAATCGCCAGTACATGCCCGACCTCAAGGCCATCATTGCTGCCCTTTGACAACGCCACGATCCCAAGCGGGCCGGTCTCGCCCAGGTTGCCGTAGGCCGAGATGATGTACGCCCTCACCGGTTTCTGGGGCGCGCGCGGCATGTATGCGAAGACGGGCTGCTCTTTCGACGCCGGCACCAGGCGATCGCCACGGTTGATTTCGCGCGTGGACGAGGTGATCTGTAGCGTGCTCAACTCGCCGAACTGCGTGACGCGGGCCTCGCCGAGATAAAAAACCTCGTAGCCCAGTGTTTCATTGCTTTCCGGATCGACGAGCGGATCACCGCGGCGGAAGACCTGCCACACAGCGCCTGCCTCTTTCGTGATTCCTTCGGCGTAGGCCTTGTCTCCCATGCCGATCGCAATGCGGTCTTCCTGCGTTGCAACGATGGATGGGGCGGAATCGAGCTCGTCGCGGCCGACGATGAGCGGCTTGGAGAGGAAGCCCGCAATGTCGGACGGCTTGATCGTGGGGATTGGTTTCGGGGGCAGTGCCTCGAGGCGCACGCGTGGCTCCACGGATATCGTCGCAAGCTGCGGCGGAACTCCCGCGGGCCCCGGCGCGCCGGCTGCTGCTGCCGCGGCGGCCGCCGCGGCTGCGTCGGCATCGCGCCCTTCAATCGACAGACGGCCCGCCGCCCGATCGAGCACGATGACCTCGCCGGGGAATATCAGGTGGGGATTACGAATCTGATCCTGATTCAAGCGCCAGACTTCGGGCCAGCGCCAGGCGTCCTTCAAGAAACGCCCCGAGATCCCCCAGAGCGTGTCCCCAGGCACCACCGTGTAGCGGTCCGGCGCATCGGCGCGGATCGCATCGGCTTCGGCGGCGACCGCTGCCCCGAGCGGGGACAGCAGTAACATCAGGGATATAATTGCTTTCTTCATGAATCGCCCCCACATTTGATAGACACGGGCGCAGCCTCGAGAGATCGAGGCTGCGCCCGAGATATTGGTTTAAATTCTGCATCTAGCTGTTTAAATTCGCAAGCTTTTTCATGGCACTATTGCACATTTTGCGCTATCCGGATGAACGTCTTCATACGGTCGCCTCGAAAGTCGCTCGGGTCGACGAGGAGATTCGTCGGCTAATCAAGGACATGGCTGAGACGATGTACGCAGCGCCGGGTGTGGGTCTGGCTGCCACACAAGTCGACGTTCACAAGCGCGTCATCGTCATCGACATTTCGGAGACGCGGGATCAGTTGAAAGTATTCATCAACCCCGAGATCGTAGCGGCGAGCGGCGAGTCTGAATTCGAGGAGGGGTGCCTCTCCGTGCCCGGAATCTTCGACAAGGTTCGGCGCGCCGAACGCATCACTGTTCGCGCAATGGATGCCGCAGGCGAGCCGTTCGAGCTCGAAGCGGACGGATTGCTCGCGGTGTGCATCCAGCATGAGATGGACCATCTCGAGGGCAAGGTTTTCGTGGAGTACCTCTCGCGGCTCAAGCAACATCGCATCCTGAAGAAGATGAAGAAGCACGACCCTGCGAAGCCGGTGCCCCACGCAGCGCGCCAGGCCGTCCTTTAAGGCGCGGCTCCGGGGGCTCGGCGCCGCCTGTCGCTCGATCTGCCGACGCCCAAGTATTTTCGCTCCACCCTCATCTGCCTGTCGCCGCCGCTCGCATGAAGATTGTTTTTGCCGGGACGCCTGAATTCGCGGCGACCGCGCTGAAGGCACTGCTCGACAGCGGTTACGAAGTCCCGCTCGTACTCACTCAGCCGGACCGGCCCGCCGGGCGCGGCTTGAGGCCGCAGGCCTCCGCGGTGAAGCAGCTTGCCGACAGGCACGGCCTTACGCTGCTGCAGCCGGCGAGCCTTAAGGGAGCAGAGGTTCTGCGCTCGATCGAGCCTGCGTCGCCGGAAGCAATCGTCGTCGCGGCCTACGGGTTGATTCTCCCGGAGCCGTTGCTCAAGCTGCCGCCGCTCGGCTGCCTCAACATTCACGCATCGCTCCTTCCGCGCTGGCGCGGCGCGGCGCCCATCCAGCGGGCGCTGCTTGCGGGCGATGCGTCGACCGGGGTCACGATCATGCAGATGGACGAAGGGCTTGATACCGGGCCGATCCTGCTGCAGGAGAGCCTGCCGATCGGCGCGCTGGACACGGCGGGCGCGCTGCACGACAAGCTGGCCCGACTGGGCGCGCGACTCATCGTGCGTGCTTTGGCCGAGCGCCCTGCCCCGCACGCACAGGACTCATCGCGCGCCACCTACGCGCCGCGCATCGGCAAGGGTGAGGCGGAGATCGATTGGCACCGCCCGGCGGCCGAGATCGAGCGCCAGGTGCGAGCATTCAATCCGTCTCCGGGCGCGAGCACGCGCCTTGGAACGGTGGGCTTGAAGATCTGGGAGGCAAGGGCCGAGCCGCTCCTCTCCGGCACGCCGGGCATCGTTTGCGCGGCGGGCGCGGAAGGCATCACGGTCGGCTGCGGAGCCGGCGCGCTGCGAGTCACGCAGCTGCAACGCGCAGGGGGAAAGCGCCTTCCGGCGGAGGCATTTCTGGGCGGATTCAAGCTGGAGCCAGGCACGCGCCTGGGAGCCGGCAGTGCTTGAGATCCAGCGGCTTGCAGCCGGCGTTGTCGCGGGAGTGCTCGCCGGGCGCAGCCTGGATGCGGAGCTGACAGGCGTGTGGCGCCATCGCCCGCAGAACTCCGCGGGCGATCGCGGGGCGATTCAGGACCTCGCCTACGGAACGCTGCGATTTCTCGGCTGGCTCGAAGTGGTTCTTGACGCGCTGCTCAAGAAGCCGATTCGCGACGCACGGCTGCGTGCCCTGCTGCTGGTCGGTCTCTATCAGCTCGAGCACACGCGCGCCGCGCCTCATGCGGTGGTGGACCACGCTGTGCGGACCTGCGAGGCGTTGGGCCTCGCCTCCGCCAAGGGGCTCACCAACGCGGTACTGCGGAACTTTCTTCGCGAGCGTACGGCCCTGGGGGCGCACGCCCGCCGCTCGGAAACAGCGCGTTATTCCCATCCGCAGTGGTGGATCGACAAGCTGCGGGTGCAATACCCATCGCACTTCGCCGCGGCCCTCGAGGCGGACAACCTGCATCCGCCCCTTGCCCTGCGCGTGAACCGGCGCCGCATCGCGACCCGGGAGTACATGGCGATGCTCGAGGAACAGGGCATCCGCGCGGAGGCTGCGGGCGAGGCCGCGGTGATTCTCGCCTCGCCACTCCCCGCGCAGAAGATTCCCGGCCTTGGCGAGGGCCTCGTCTCGGTCCAGGATGCCGCGGCGCAGCTCGCCGCGCCGCTGCTTGACCTTCGCGATGGACAGCGCGTCCTGGATGCCTGCGCCGCGCCCGGTGGAAAAGCAACGCACATCCTCGAGCTGGCCGACGTCAAGCTTGTCGCGCTGGACAACGACGAGCTGCGCCTCGAGCGGCTGCACACCAACCTCGCGCGCCTGGGTCTTGCGGCGGAGGTGCGCTGCGCAGATGCGGCCGAACCCGGCTCGTGGTGGGACGGGGAACCGTTCGAGCGCATCCTCCTCGATGTACCGTGCAGCGCGTCGGGTGTCGCACGCCGCCATCCCGACATCAAGTGGTTGCGCCGCGCGTCCGATATCGAGCAGTTCGGAGAGCGCCAAACGCATATGCTGGACGCGCTGTGGCAGGTGCTTGGCAGAGGTGGTAAATTGCTGTACGCAACCTGCTCGGTATTCGGTGAGGAAAATGGCGATCAGGTTGCACGATTTGTGGAGCGCCATCCGGACGCGACGCGCGTAAACTTGCCCGCATTCGACGACGATTCCCGGCTACCCCCAGGCCAGTTGCTGCAGAACCCGCGGCATGACGGTTTTTTCTATGCGCTGGTGCAGAAAGCGTAGCTGGCTTTCTCTCCTCGCCGCACTATGGCTTGCGCTGGCGGCGGCGGTTCCGGCGCAGGCCGACGGGATCGAGGTGCGCAAGGCCACCCTCGTGTCGGCGGAGAACAGCTATTATCTCGAGGCGGAATTCAGCATTGCCCTCACCCATACGCTCGAGGAGGCGTTGAGCAAAGGTGTTCCCCTCTATTTTCTTCTCGAGTTCGAGCTGATCCGGCCGCGCTGGTACTGGTTCAATGATGAGCTCGCCAACGGACAGTATCAGTTTCGCCTGTCCTTCAACTCGATCACCCGGCAGTACCGCGTCGGCGTCGGCACGCTCTACGAGAATTTCACGACTCTTGGCGAGGCGCTCGCCTTTCTCAGCAAAGTGCGCGTCGGTGACGTCGTTCCCCACGACGCGCTGAGCAAGGGCACGCGCTACACCGCCGGCGTTCGCATGCGGCTCGACGGCACGCAGCTGCCCCGGTCGTTCCAGGTGAGCGCTGTGGGCTCGCGCGAATGGAGCGTCGGTTCGGACTGGTTCCGCTGGGGGGTGACGCCATGATGGCGGCGGCGCCACGGCTTCGCCCCGCGCTGGTGAGCGCCGCGGTCCGCTATCTGCTGATCCTCTGCGTGGGGCTGGGCGCGATCGCGCTCTTTCTCCTCGCCACGGCCAGCAACGACCCGGCGCTGTTCGCCGAGTTCTATCCTTTGCTGCTGTGGCTGAACGGCGGTGTGGCGCTCAGCCTCACGGCACTGGTCGTCTATCAGCTCATCCGGTTGCGGGACAAGCTCAAGGCCCGCGTGTTCGGCTCGCGGCTGACACTGCGCCTGGTGCTGCTCTTCGCGCTTATGGCGGTGCTGCCGGGTGCGCTGATCTACGGCATGTCGGTGCAGTTCCTGGGGCGCTCGATCGAGTCGTGGTTCCAGGTTCCCGTGGACAAGGCGCTGGAGGGAGGCATCAACCTCGGGCGCGGCATGTTCGACACCATGCTGCGCGACCTCGAGGCCAAGGCCGAGAGCATGGCTCTTGCGCTTTCGTCGCGGCCGCCAGCGGAACACCTTGCGATGTTGAACAGCCTGCGCGAGCAGGCCGCCGTCCAGGAAGTGACGCTCTTCAATGATCGCGGCAACGTGCTCGCCTTTGCGGGAAACGAGCGGGTGGGGCTGATGCCGCAGCTGCCCCGCGCCGGGGCGCTGCGGGAGCTGCGCTCGCGGCGAAGCTACAGCGGGGTCGAATCAATCCCCGACAAAGGCTTGTACCTGCGCGTGCTGGTGCCGATATCGATTTTGAGCCTTGCCGATGAGCTCCGTGTGCTGCAGCTGCTGCAGCCCGTGCCGAGGCAGCTCGCGCAGGACGCGGAGGTGCTGCAGTCCGGCTACCGCGAGTATCAGGAGCTCGCGCTGTCGCGGCGCGGGTTGAAGCGGCTCTACGGAATCACGCTCACACTCACGCTGCTGCTCGCGTTGCTCTCCGCCGTGGCGCTCGGGTTCCTGCTCTCCGATCGGCTCTCGGCGCCGCTCGGGGTGCTGGTCGAAGGCACGCGCGCCGTCGCGCAGGGCGACTACAGCCAGCGCGCCGCCGTGGCCTCGAGTGACGAGCTTGGCGTGCTCACGCAGTCGTTCAACAGCATGACGCTGCAGCTGGCCGAGGCCCGGGCGATGGCGGAGCGCCACCAGGCCGAGCTCACGCAGGCCAAGGCATACCTGGAGAGCATCGTGGCAAACCTCTCGGCGGGCGTGCTCGCGTTCGATGAGGCGCGCGAGCTGCGCGCGGTGAACCGCAGCGCCAGTACCATACTGGGCCTCGATTTTGCACCGCTCATGGGCGCCACGCCCGAGCGCTGGCCTGCCATGGCGCCCGGCGTGTCGGAGCTGGCGCACGAGATTTCGGCGGGTTTCGAGCGCGGGGGTGAACGCGAATGGGAGCAGCAGGTCGAGCGCCGCTGGCGCGGGGCGAGCCAGCTCCTGCTCCTGCGCGGCACCCAGCTTCCGCAGGGCACCGAGCGCGGCTACGTCGTTGTGTTCGACGACATCACGCACCTTGCGGAAGCGCAGCGCGCCGCCGCGTGGGCCGAAGTTGCCCGGCGCCTTGCGCACGAGATCCGCAATCCCCTGACGCCCATCCAGCTCTCGGCGGAGCGGTTGCAGGTCAAGCTGGAAGGCAAGCTCGATGACCGTGATGCCGATGTCCTCGCGCGCTCGACGAAGACGATCGTCAACCAGGTCGTTTCCCTGAAAAACATGGTCGATGCCTTCAGCCAGTATGCGAGGAGCCCCGAGGCCGTCATGCGGGAGCTCGATATCAACGCGCTCACGCAGGAAGTACTCGTGCTCTACGAGTCATCGCTGGACCGCGCCGTGCGCCTGGAGCTCATGGACGAGCTTCCGCCCGTTCTGGGAGACGCGGTGCAGCTGCGCCAGGTGATCCACAATCTGCTGCAGAACGCGCAGGACGCGCTGGTCGGCACCGAGCACCCTCAGCTGGTGGTGACGACGAGTGTCGTGGATCACGCCGTTCAGCTCACCTTTACCGATAATGGATGCGGTTTTGCCGAGGGTGTGATCCAGAGAGCATTCGAGCCCTATGTAACAACGAAGCCGAAGGGCACCGGCCTGGGACTCGTGATCGTCAAGAAGATCGTCGAGGAGCACGGCGGCGCGGTCAGCATCGAGAACGTGACGCCGCGCGGGGCGCGGGTTAAAGTCCGCCTGCCCGCCGCGGTGACGCAGGATCCCGCGCGGCGCGCCGGCGCTCAGGCCAGGGTGTAAACTACGCACGCCAAAGCTATGCAGCAGATTCTGGTCATAGACGACGAAGTCGGCATCCGCGAGCTGCTGTCCGAGATCCTCAGCGACGAGGGATATCAGGTGCGGTTGGCGGAGAACGCCAGCGAGGCGCGCTCGCACCGCACGCGGGGGAGGCCGGATCTCGTGCTGCTCGACATCTGGATGCCGGACACGGACGGCATCACGTTGCTCCGCGAATGGGCGAGCGCCGGTCTCCTCACGATGCCGGTAATCATGATGTCGGGCCACGGGACCATCGATACCGCGGTCGAGGCAACGCGCATCGGTGCCTATGATTTCTTGGAGAAACCGATCGCCCTGCAGAAGCTGCTCGCGACTGTCGGGCGCGCGCTGAAGCACGGCGGGGAGCCTTTGCGGCCCGACCTCTCGCTCGCGAGCCTCGGCCGGGGCGCTTTGATTGCCGAGTTGAAGCAGCGCCTGGAGCGCGTGGCGAATCTCCGCACGCCCCTCCTGCTCACCGGCGAGCCGGGCTGCGGCATCGAGCTTGCCGCGCGCTTTCTGCACCAGCGGAACACCCCGTGGGTCGCACCGGACAATCACGGAGCGCTCGCGGAGGCGCCGCTCGAGCTTCTGGCGCAGGCGCGGGAGGGTGTTCTGTTCCTGCACGACATCGCGAATCTGTCGCGCGTGGAGCAGAAGGGGCTGCTCCTCGCCGTCACCAAGCTCGAGCGCTACAACGTGCGGGTCATATGCGGCGCCTCCCGCGACCTCGCCGAGCTGGTCGCAAGCGGGGCGTTTGACACGCGGCTCTTCGGCGCGCTCGCCGCGACCTCGATTCGCTTGCCGAGCCTGCGCGAACACCGCGAGGACGTGCCCGAGCTCGCGAGCCTCATGCTGTCGCGAATGGTGGAAGCGAAGGAGATCCCGCCGCGGCAGTTTTCGACCGGAGCGCTGAATGTCCTGCGCAATTTCGAGTGGCCGGGAAATTTGACGCAGCTCGAAACTGTCGTGAGAACGCTGGCGATGACAGCCGCGAGCGAGCAGATTTCGCTCGAGGAAGTGAACCAGGGACTGCCGCAGGCGCCGGCCGCGACGAACATGGCCCACGACGTGCCGTTCGACCTGCCGTTGCGCGACGCGCGCGACGCGTTCGAGCGCGTCTATTTCGAGTACCACATCGCCCGCGAAGGCGGCAACATCAGCCGCGTCGCCGACAGCGTGGGGCTTGAACGCACCCACCTCTATCGCAAGCTGAAGCAGCTCGGCATACGCCTCGCGCGGAAAAACGGCGAAGCGCCGTAGCCGCGCGCGCCAGCATTCCAGGTTGCTGCCGCTCGCCGGGCACCCGGCCGTAGTCGGGCGCGGGGCAGTTTATAATTGGCGCACCTCCGCTGCATCCCCTCGCAAGGACTGGACAAGATGAGTTCCCGTGCCGAACTGGCCAACGCGATTCGCGCGCTGGCGATGGACGCCGTACAGCAGGCGAAATCCGGACATCCAGGCATGCCGATGGGCATGGCGGAGATCGCGGAAGCGCTCTGGAACGAGAACCTGCGCTTCAACCCTGCCGATCCCGCGTGGCCGAACCGCGACCGCTTCGTGCTTTCAAACGGGCATGGCTCGATGCTTCTCTACTCGGTCCTGCATCTCACCGGTTATGATCTTCCGCTCTCGGAGTTGAAGCGCTTCCGGCAGCTCCATTCGAAGACCCCGGGCCACCCGGAATTCAACTGCGCTCCAGGAGTCGAGACGACGACGGGCCCGCTCGGCCAGGGCATCAGCAACGCGGTGGGGATGGCGATTGCCGAGCGGGTGCTGGCAGCCGAGTTCAACCGCCCCGGCCTCGAAATCGTCGATCACCACACGTACTGCTTCCTGGGCGACGGTTGTCTCATGGAAGGCGTATCGCACGAGTCGTGCTCGCTTGCGGGCACCCTCGGGCTGGGGAAGCTCATCGCCGTCTATGATGACAACGGGATCTCGATCGACTCGGGAAAGGGCAACATCCGGCAGTGGTACACGGATGACGTGAAGCGGCGCTTCGAGTCGTATGGCTGGCAGGTCATCGCGCAGGTGGACGGCCACGACATCGACGCGGTCAATCGCGCGATCAGGAAGGCACGGCGCGAGCGCTCGCGCCCGACGCTGATCTGCGCGAAGACCATTATTGCCAAGGGCGCGCCGACCAAGGCCAACACCGGCGCCGCGCACGGCGAGCCGCTGGGCGACAAGGAAGTCGCGGCCACGCGCGAGGCGCTGGGCTGGAGCTATCCCCCGTTCGAGCTGCCGCAATCGGCCTACGAAGGATGGGACGCGCGCAAGCGCGGGGCGTCGGCCGAGCGGCGCTGGAAGCGTCTCTTTGCCGCCTATGAAAAGCAGTACCCGCAGGAAGCTTCAGAATTCCGGCGCCGCACCGCGGGTGAGCTGCCCGCTGATTTTTCAGCCCGTGTTGCGGCGCTTGTCAGGGAAACGGACGCGAAGGCCGAGACGATCGCTACGCGCAAGGCATCGCAGAACGCGCTCGAGGCCCTTGCGCCGATCCTGCCCGAGCTTTTGGGAGGTTCTGCTGATCTGACAGTCTCCAACCTGACCATGGTCAGTACCTCGAAGGCGCTCGGGCGCGAGGGCGGCGGCAACTACATCTACTACGGCGTGCGCGAGTTCGGCATGTGCGCCATCCTGAACGGGCTCACGCTGCACGGCGGGCTCATCCCCTACGGCGGCACCTTCCTCGTGTTCTCGGACTACGCCCGCAACGCGCTGCGCCTCGCCGCGTTGATGGGCGTGCGAGTGATCTACGTATTCACCCACGACTCGATCGGTCTGGGAGAGGACGGACCGACGCATCAGCCGATTGAGCATGCCGCGGCGTTGAGGTTGATACCCAACATGCACGTGTGGAGGCCGTGCGATACCGTGGAGACGGTGGTAGCGTGGGCGGCGGCGATCGAGCGCAGGCAAGGTCCGACGAGTCTGCTGCTTACCCGCCAGAGCACGCCGTTCGTGAAGCGCACGCCCGGGCAGCTCGAGCTTGTGCGGCGCGGCGGCTACATCCTGGCCGAGGCGGTTGGCGGGGCGCCGCGCTGCGTGATCATCGCGACGGGCTCCGAGGTGGCGCTCGCGATGCAGGCGCAGCAGCAACTCGCTGCGGAGGGGACCGCGGCGCGAGTGGTTTCCATGCCGTCGACCCACGTGTTCGACGCGCAGGATGAAGCCTATCGCGCGAGCGTACTGCCGCGCGGCGTGCCGCGCGTGGCTGTCGAGGCTGGAGTGAGCGACTACTGGCGCAAGTACGTCGGCCTCGAAGGCGCCGTGGTCGGCATCGACCGCTTCGGCGAGTCGGCCCCCGCCGGGGAACTTTTCAAGCACTTCGGCTTCACACCTGAAAACGTCGTGAAAGCCGTGAAGAGCGTGGTCGCAGGGTAGAATCGGAATTCGCGAATCGGGAGAACGTCATGACCATCAAAGTGGCAATCAACGGCTATGGGCGCATCGGCCGCAACATCCTGCGTGCGCACTACGAGGAGGGAAAGAAGCACGGCATCGAGATCGTGGCGGTGAACGATCTGGGCGATGCGAAGATCAACGCGCATCTCACCAAGTACGACACCGCCCACGGGCGGTTTCCGGGCACGGTCGAAGTCGACGGCAATAACCTGGTCGTGAACGGCGATCGAATCCGCGTCTGCGCGCAGCGCGATCCGGCGCAGCTGCCCTGGAAGGAGATGGGCGTCGAGGTTGTGCTCGAGTGCACGGGACTCTTCACCAGCAAGGCAAAGGCCTCCGCCCACATCACGGCAGGCGCGAAGCGCGTCATCATCTCCGCGCCCGGCGAAAAAGACGTCGATGCGACCGTGGTCTACGGCGTCAATCACCACACCCTCAAGCCGTCGCATACCGTCATCTCGAACGCATCCTGCACCACCAATTGCCTTGCTCCGCTGGTGAAGGCGCTCGATGACCGCATTGGCGTCGTCTCGGGCCTTATGACTACGGTCCATTCCTACACCAACGACCAGGTGCTGACCGACGTCTATCACAAGGACCTGCGCCGCGCGCGCGCAGCGACCATGTCGATGATCCCGACGAAAACAGGCGCCGCGGCCGCTGTCGGGCTCGTCCTGCCGCACTTGAACGGCAAGCTCGATGGATTTGCGATCCGCGTGCCGACGATCAACGTGTCGGTCGTCGACCTGGCGTTTATCGCGAAGCGGGCGACCACCGTGGACGACGTCAACAAGGCGGTGAAGGACGCCTCGGAGAAGGAGCTGAAAGGCATCCTCGAGTACAGCACGGGCGAGCTGGTTTCGGTGGATTTCAACCACAACCCCGCGTCCTCGATCTTCGATGCCACTCTGACCAAGGTTGCCGAAGGCACGCTGGTCAAGGTGTGCTCGTGGTACGACAACGAGTGGGGGTTCAGCAATCGCATGCTGGACACCACCGTCGCGTTTGTAAAAGCTGGGAGCGAGCCAACCCAGAAGAAAGTCGCCGCCTAGACGACATGGTGCCCGGCGCGCTTCACGGCGGAAGTGTCCGGCGCCGGAGTGTTCCGCGTCCGGGGTTTTCCCGATCGTCTGCGGACCCGCGATGCAGGTGCTCAAGCTGACGGATGTGGATCTGCGCGGCAAGCGCGTATTCATCCGGGTCGATTTCAACGTCCCGCTGAAGGATGGGGCCGTGTCTGACGACACGAGGATCCGCGCCGCCCTGCCGGGGATCAAGCACGCGCTCGCGCAGGGCGCGCGCCTCATGCTGACCTCGCATCTCGGGCGGCCGAAGGAAGGCGAATTCACCGAGGCGGATTCCCTCGCTCCGGTGGCGAAGCACCTGTCGGCTCTGCTCGGCATGGCGGTGCCGCTCAAGCGCGACTGGATCGGGGCGGGCGAGGTTGCACCTCCGCCGGGCGAGGTGGTGCTTCTGGAGAACTGCCGCTTCAACAAGGGCGAGAAGAAGGATGACGATGCGCTTGCGCGCAAGATGGCGGCGCTGTGCGATGTCTATGTGAACGACGCGTTCGGCACCGCGCACCGCGCCGAAGCAACCACGCACGGGATCGCCAGGCACGCGAAGATCGCCTGCGCCGGACCGCTCATGGGCTCCGAGATCGATGCGCTCTCGAAGGCACTGCAGAACCCGGCACGTCCGCTCGTGGCGATCGTCGGCGGCGCGAAGGTCTCGACCAAGCTCACCATCCTCGCCGCGCTTTCTGAGAAAGTGGACCAGCTGATCGTCGGAGGGGGCATTGCGAATACGTTCATGCTGGCAGCGGGCTACCGGATCGGGAAGTCGCTGGCCGAGCCGGAGCTTGTGGGCGAAGCGAAAAGGATCATGCAGATCTTGAAGGCCAAGGGTGGCGCGGTGCCCCTGCCGAGCGACGTCGTCTGCGGGAAGAAGCTCGGCCCGGACGCGCGCGCCGAGACGAAGAAAAGCGAGAACGTCGGCGATGACGATCTCATTCTGGATATCGGCGCGGACACGGCGCAAGCGCTGGCGGGCATGCTCGAGAAGGCCGGCACGATCGTGTGGAACGGGCCGATCGGCGTCTTCGAGTTCGATCAGTTTGGAGGCGGCACGCGGACGATCGCGCAGGCCATCGCCCGGTCGAACGCTTTCTCGATCGCCGGCGGCGGGGACACCCTGGCTGCGATCGCGAAGTACGGCGTCTCGGACAAGATCTCCTACATTTCAACCGGCGGCGGGGCGTTCCTCGAG
>DASPGR010000087.1:0-2467 GCA_035620515.1 Burkholderiales bacterium
ATCTCCATTTGTTCGCGGCAGCGCTCGGTCTCCGTCACCAGTTGATGCGCGATCAGCAGCGTGAGCGCGTGCAGCGCGCAGCCGATCGCATCGCGCGGGGGTCCTTCGAGCGCGCAGGCATAGCCTGTCGGCAGCACCACGGCTCGCTTCGCACCAAGCTCGACCGCAACGCTGATCGGCGCATTCGTCGCGACCGCGCCATCGATCAAATAGCGTTCGCCGACGCGCACCGGCGGGAATGCCGCAGGGATCGCGCAACTCGCGAGCACCGCATCCACCGCCGGGCCGCTCGAGAAGCACACCGAGCCACCGGCTATCAAGTCGGTCGCTACCACATGCAACGGAATCGCCGCTTGCTCGAATTCCCGGTAAGGCAAGCATTCTTCGACGACGCGCCGCAGTCCGCCGGGGTCGACCAAGAAATTGCGCTTGCCGAGCAGCCCCAGGATGCTTCGCCAGGCGACCGGGAAGATGTCGCCACGGCGCAAGCCGCGCCAGATCGCTTCGAGTTGCGCGACGCCCTGGCCTGTCGGCGCGCCGGCAAAGTAGGCGCCGTTGATCGCGCCCACCGATGAACCGACGACAAGGTCGGGCATGACGCCATGCGCGACCAGCGCGCGCAGCATCCCGGCCTGCACCGCACCGATGCTCCCGCCGCCCGCCAAGACGAACGCGGTCTTAGTAGCCGTAGAACTCTTCACTGCGAATGTCGCTCTCGGCGATGCCCATACCACACAGCGTCTCCTGCATTGCGACGACCATAGCTGGCGGCCCGACGACGTAGTACACCGGTGCGGCGAGCCCGCCTACACACAGCGCCGTATCACGTCCGCGTTGAGCAAGCCTCTTTCGCCGTCCCACTTGCGCACGGAGTTCGCCATGTCTGTCATCGTGGCGAACAGCCGGAAGCTGTCGTTGTTCCGCTCGAGCTCCTGCAGCTCGCCGAGGAATGCGGCAGCCTCGGCGATTCGAATAGAGCAGAAGAAACGATTGCGTCGAGCGCTCCCTGTTCGCCTCGCGCAGCATGCTCATGAACGGCGTGATGCCGATGCCGCCCGCGATGGATACCGCGGGCCGCGCCGCGTCGGCGAGCGTAAACTGGTCGATCGGGCCGGAGAGCTTCACGCTCGCACCGTCCGGCAGCGCCTTCAGCGCGCGCTTGAATGCCGTGTCCCGCATCCGGGCGGCGATGGCCAGCGTGCTTTCGAATGGAGCGCTGACGAGAGAGAAAGTGCGACGCTTTTGCCCGTCGCCTGCCGGAGGATCGAGCAGCTCGAGCACGACGGCCCGTCCGGCCTTGAAGGTGAACCCCGCCGGCGTCTCGAAGCGAAACACGAGGGTGCCCTTGGCGAGCTGCTCGCGGCCTGCAAGCTTTACTTGGTAGCTGGGCATGTCAAACGCCTACCAGCGCGCGATCCGTGCGAACGCGGAATGATTGTGAATCGACTCGAAGTTTTCCGCCTCGACCAAGTACGCGCCCACGCGCGGATCCTGATTCAGCGCGAGCGCCACATCGCGCACCACATCTTCGACGAATTTTGGATTGTCGTAGGCGCGCTCGGTGACGTACTTTTCGTCCGGGCGCTTGAGCAGCCCGTAAAGCTCGCAGGAGGCGCTGCGCTCGGCGACGCCGATCAGATCCTCGATGGGCATGTCGCTCGCGACCTCGGCTCTGATGGTGATGCAGGAGCGCTGGTTGTGGGCGCCGTACGCCGAGATCTCCTTCGAGCAGGGGCAGAGGCTTGTGGCCGGCACCGTGACCTGCATCCAGAAGGAATACACTCCTTCCTCCGATACGCTGCCCTGCCAGCGAACCTCGTAATCGAGCGCGCTTTGCGCGCCCGAAACGGGAGCGGCTTTCCTCACGAAATAGGGAAATCGCATCTCGATTTCCCCGCCCGGCGCCTCCAGCCGGTGCAGCATGTCGACCACGAGCTCCTTGAATCGAGGCACGTCCAGCGTTCCGGTCTGCGCCTCCAGCAACTCGACGAAGCGTGACATGTGCGCGCCTCTGTCGCTGGCGGCGAGAGCCACCGTCATGGTCAGGGTCGCGATCGTCGGCACCGGAGCTGCACCGGCCTGAATCGTGATCGGATAGCGGATGTCCTTGACGCCCACCGCGTCGATCCTCAGCTTGCGCCTGTCGCGCCGCGACTGAACGTCGCCAAGGGCGACTCTCTCCGGGGCATTCATCTAGAAGCTGCGAATGTCTGGAAATTCGCCTGCGACCTCGGGCGCTCGCCGGCCTCGTCGTACCAATGCAACTTGCCGGGCTCCTCGCCGCGGGTGAGCTTGTGCGAGCCGTCGCAGAACGGCTGGTTGTTGGACAGCCCGCATCGGCGGAGCCACTGCTCCTTGCCGTCGATGAGAAAGGCAGCGGGTTCGGTGTGGGTACGTCTTACGAAGCGCGCCATGACAATTCATCCCTTTGTAAGTGGGGCGTACGCACATTGGATGACGCGCAGCG
>DASPGR010000088.1:0-5086 GCA_035620515.1 Burkholderiales bacterium
CCGCGGGAATCGCGAGCGCGTAGAAGAACGGGTCGTCTATCATCTGGACCCTGCTATTGCAGCAGGCTGCCTTCCGCCCTGCTTTGCGTTAGATCAAGCGCGCGCGTTCATGGTAGATTCACGGCTCCCGGCGCAACCTGCAGCAGGTTCTTCGCCCGCCTGTACATGAAACCTCGAGAATCCCTCGCCCGTACGGGCGGGCAATTGCTAGTGGACGCGCTCAAGGTCCATGGAGTGGACATCGCGTTTGGCGTCCCCGGGGAGAGCTATCTTGCCGTGCTCGACGCGCTCTACGACGCGCGCGACGCGATCCGCTTCATCATCTGCCGCCAGGAAGGCGGCGCCGCCAACATGGCGGAAGCCTATGGCAAGCTGACCGGGCGCCCCGGCATCTGTTTCGTCACGCGCGGTCCCGGCGCGACCAACGCGGCAATCGGCATCCACACGGCACAGCAGGATTCCACACCGGTGATTCTCTTCATCGGGCAGGTCGGAGGCGACTTCGTCGAGCGCGAAGCCTTCCAGGAGATCGACTACCGCCGCATGTACGGACAGATGGCGAAATGGGTCGCGCAGATCGACCGTGCCGACCGGGTTCCGGAATACGTGAGCCGCGCTTTTCACACGGCCGTCTCGGGCCGGCCTGGCCCGGTCGTGCTCGCGCTTCCCGAAGACATGCTCACCGAGACTGCGAGCGTGCCCGATACCGGCCGCTACCATCGCGTCGCCGCCCACCCCGGGGAGGCCGATCTGCAGAGATTGCGCGAGATGCTCGCGCAGTCGAAGCGTCCGTTCGTGATTCTGGGCGGTTCGGCGTGGACACCCGAGGCCTGCGCCGACATCCGTGCCTTCGTGGAAGCGAACGACCTGCCGGTCGGGACGGGCTTCCGGCGCCAGGACCTCTACGACAATCGCTTGCCCAACTTCGTGGGCGACGTCGGCATCGGCATCAACCCCGCCTTGTCCGACGCAATCAAGGGTTCTGATCTCCTGCTCGCCATCGGACCGCGCCTCTGCGAGATGACGACCGGAGGCTATACGTTGATCGACGTGCCGCGCCCGAAGCAGAAGTTTGTGCACGTGCATGCGGGTGCCGAGACTCTGGGCCGGGTCTATGACCCGGACCTGCCGATACTCTCGGGCATGCCCGAGTTCGCGCGGGCCGTGCGCAAGCTTGCGCCGGTCGAGCCACGCCCCTGGAAGGAATGGATGCGCGCGGCTCGCGCAAGCTACGAAGAATGGATCCGGCCCGGCGAAATGCCGGGCGATGTCGATCTCGGGCAAGTCATGGTGTTCCTGCGCGGCCGCCTGCCCGCGGAAACCATTGTCGCCAACGGAGCAGGCAACTTCTCGGGATGGGTCCACCGCTTCTACCAGTACCGCGGCTGCCGCACCGAGCTCGCCCCCACGAGCGGCGCGATGGGCTACGGCGTTCCGGCTGCGGTCGCAGCCAAGCTCGTCCATCCCGACCGGCCGGTTGTCTGCTTTTGCGGCGACGGCGACTTTCTCATGGCCGGACAGGAACTCGCTACCGCCGCGCAGTACGGAGCGCGCGTCGTGTTCATGGTGATCAACAACAGCATGTACGGCACGATCCGCATGCACCAGGACCGCGAGTATCCGGCGCGGATCAGTGGGACGGAGCTCTGGAATCCCGATTTCGCCGCCCTGGCCAGAGCCTATGGCATGCACGGCGAGATCGTGGAGAAGACCGCGGATTTCGAGCCGGCATTCGAGCGTGCGTGGAATGCGAAGACCTCGGCGCTGCTTGAGCTGCGAATCGACCCGGACGCCATTACAACGCGCACGACGCTGACGGCGATCCGCACCGCCGCCCTCAAACGCAGGAATGCGTGACCTGTGATCCGTGAGGAGTCACGGATCACTCATCACGGGTTCATGAAACGCGATGAGTAACGCCAGGGAGACCATCGGATTTGTGGGCATCGGCGCCATGGGCACGCCGATGGCGGGGCATCTCGCGCGCGCCGGCTATTCGCTCGTCATCTACGATCTCGATGCAGCGCGCTCGAAAAGCTTCGCCGCGGCCCATTCCTGCCGCGTCGCGGCGTCCCTGGAAGAGGTCGGCCGCGCCTCCGAAATCGTGATCACGATGCTTCCGGACGGGAACATCGTGCGCCGGGCGCTTTGCGGCGCGCGCGATTCATTTCGGGACTGCGTTGCCGGGGCGATGAAGCGCGGCGCAATCGTCATAGACATGAGCTCGTCGTCCCCGGTCGGCACGCGCGAGCTTGCGCCGCTGCTGGAAGCCCGCGGCCTGCGGCTCATGGACGCCCCGGTCTCGGGCGGCGTCAAGCGTGCGGTCTCCGCCGAGCTTGCAATCATGGCGGGGGGCGACGGCGGCCTGCTGGAGGCCTGCCGCCCGATTCTTGAGAAAATGGGCAAGCAGATCTTCCACGCCGGCCCGTTGGGCGCGGGCCACGCCATCAAGGCGCTCAACAACTACGTTTCGGCGGCAGGACTTGTCGCAGCGTGTGAGGCGGCGCTGGCCGCGCGTCGCTTCGGCATCGATCCCGCCGTGCTCGTGGACATCCTGAACGCTTCAAGCGGGATGAACAACACGACCGTCAACAAGATGAAGCAGTTCATGCTGTCGGGCACCTGCAATGCCGGCTTTTCGACCGCGCTGATGGCGAAGGACCTGCGCATGACGCTCGAGATCGCGCGCGCGACGGGCACCGCCGCGCCGCTGGCCGCGCCGTGCGTCGCGATCTGGGACGAGATGGAGCGCACGCTTGGCGGGAAAAGCGATCACACCGAGATGCTTCGCTTCCTCGAGGATCTGCGCGACAATAAGCGCCGGGCGAAGCGCCGCCCGAAGGTTGCCCGGAAGGTCAAGGCACGCAGGGCACGCAAACGCGCGTAAGGGTCGATACCGGACAATCGCGATCTACGGTCAGCGGAGGCACGGATGGAAGGCGTTAATCGCGCGCGCGTGGTGATGCTGGCGGGCGCGTACCGCATCAAGGGCGAGATCGAGCTCGTGGCCGGCGCGCGCATCACCGACTACATGGTCGAGTCGAAGCCCTTCATCGCCGTGACGAATGCCGAAGTCTGGGACCTCGAGGGGCGCAGGATCATGGTCGTCCCCTTCCTCAATGTCGCGCGCGACCACGTCGTCGTCGTCGCCCCCGACGCTTAAAGGTGTCAGGAACCTTTTTTGGTTTTGTCAGGGACCTTTTTTGGTTTAGCGCTACCGATCAACGGTTTGCTGAAAAAAGGTTCCTGACACCTTTTCAGACGAGTTTGCGCATGACGGCGTAAAGCGCGTTCTGCGCCTCGAACCCGATTCCGGGCCGGTCTGGAAGCTTGAGATAGCCGTTCTCGACGCGCGCATCGTCGGCAAAGCCCGCGAATACCCCGAATACGCCCGGATACGCCTCGCAGCCGCCCAGCCCGAATCCGCCGACGATGTGCAGGGTCATCTGGTTGCCCCCGTGCGGGAAGAACGACGCGCGCTCCCAGCCGTGGCGCTTTACCACCGCGAGCGTGCGCGAGAACTGCACGATGCCGTAGGACTGCGGAACGTCGGTCTGCAGGATGTCGCGATCGGCGCGCAGTCCGCCGAATCGCACGAGGTTATCGAGGTCCTGCGTGGAAAAGAGGTTTTCCCCGGTTCCGATCGGCGAGTCATAGCTCGCCGCCACGTCGGCGAGCAGCGCGTAATCGAGCGGGCCGGTCGGCTCCTCGAACCAGCGCAGGCGGAAAGGCGCCAGCGCCTTTGCATAAGCGAGGGCGCGCGTGCGATCGAACGCGCCATTGGCGTCCACCGCCAGGCGCTCGCCCGAGCCCACGACGGCAAGCGCCGCCTCGACCCGCTTCACGTCCTCGGGAATGCTGGCGCCCCCGACCTTGATCTTCATCGTGGTATAGCCCTGGTCGAGCCTCGCCCGGATCTCGTCCTGCAATTCCGCGAGGCCCTTGCCGGGCTCGTACCAGCCGCCCCCTACGTAGCACGGCACCCGCCCCGGTGACCGTCCTCCGCTATAACGTTCTGCAAGCACGCGATGGAGCGGCTTTCCCGCGATCTTGGCGATCGCATCCCAGGCCGCGACCTCGATCGTTCCGATCGCAACCGAGCGCTCGGTGTGGCCGCCCGGCTTCTCGCGCTGCATCATGCACGCGAGGATCTTCTCCGGTTCGAGATTGTCCCCCGCGTCGTTGAGAAGGGATTCGGGCTCAGCCTTGAGAAGCCGCGGAATGAAGCGCTCGCGCATCTGCGCGCCGCAGGCGTAGCGTCCCGTCGAGTTGAACGCGAAGCCCGCCACCGGCCGGCCTTCGCGCACGACGTCGGTGATGACGGCGACGACCGACGTCGTCATCTCGCTGAAGTCGAACACCGCGTTGCGCAGGTCCGATTTCAGCGCGACGGAGGTCTCGCGGACGTCAACGATTCTCATCCGGCCAAAAGCGCGTGATCGCTCCTCACCATTCGCGGCGTCAGTTCACGGTGATGTTGGCCGCCTTGATGACCTTGCCCCATTTTTCGAGCTCGCTCCGGATGTACGCGGAAAACTCCTCGGGCGAGTTCGCAACGACGTCGGCTCCGAGATCGGTCACGCGCTTCCTGACATCGGGCAGCGCCATGATGCGCGTCACTTCCGAATTGAGCTTCCGGATGATCGCCGGCGGCGTGCCGGCCGGCACCAGCATCCCGGTGATGGTGTAGGCCTCGTGGCCCTTGAAGCCCAGCTCCGCCATTGTGGGCACGTCCGGCACGATCCCGGAGCGCTTGTCGGACGTGATCGCGAGCGCGCGCACCCGGCCCGCCAGGATATGCGGCGTCACCGGCGGAATGGCCTGGCAGGCAAACGGCACCTGGTTGCCCAGCACGGCGGCGATCGAGGGCCCGCCTCCGGCGTAGGGCACGGTGAGGATGTCGATCCTTGCGTCGAGCGCGAGCAGATGCGCTGACAGATGGGGCAGCGTGCCGATACCCGGCGTCGCCATGCTGTAGCCGCGGGGGTTCTTCCTGATTTGGGCGATCAGATCAGCCATGGATTTCACCGGCTGGCTCGGGTGGGCGACGAAGACGTGGGTCGAGGCGGCGACATTGCTGACCGGC
>DASPGR010000089.1:0-14114 GCA_035620515.1 Burkholderiales bacterium
GAACGCGTTCATAACTTTTTTCCTCTGGTTAAGTTGGCTCCACTACTGAGTATGGAGTCGGAACGTGGCTCTTGTTGCGCAATTGAGCGCTCGACCATGGCCACAGACGGAGACGGGTAGAACTACCTTTCCACCCCAAACGCGGGGGGTCTCCGGGCCGGCAAGCTACCCCAATGCTAAAACGCTGTCAATTTAGCGGGAACGACCGCTTCTGGCCGTGAGCCGACACCACCAGGTAAAGCCGATCGCGCCGATAGAGTGCGCAGCCGGACAGGACGACGCAACTGGTTACCGCATTAAAGTTTGCACCTGCGCTGCAACTCCGCGGCGAGCCGCCGCAACCCCTCCTCCTCTTGCGGCGTGAGCGCGCGCGGGGTGTGCTGATCGCCTTCCGTGAGCCAGTAAGTAGCGCGCATCCGGCCGTCGCGCTCGATGCGCCCGCCGGCCGTTTCCTGGTGGCGGCCGCCGTCCCGTGCAATGAGGTCGCTCACGCTGCCCGGCCGGCCTTCGGGGTCGAACATTGCCGTCAGTACCCGCAGGCCGGTGACGCCGTTGCCCAGCACGAGGCGGACCTGGGTCCAGCCGGCCAAAGCGGGGTCCGTCCGCGTTTCCTGAGTCCACTCGCCGCCCTCTGCGGGCAACGGGGCCAGTAGCGCAAGCCAAGGCTCCCTTTCGGTCATACCGCCATACTACCTTCCACTACCCCGCCCGCTGCGCAGGCACTCGTCGAGCAGGAGGGGACTTAGATATACTGGCTGAAGAGACGGCCTCGATGCCGCTCGATAACGATATAGGAGGAAGACCATGGAAAGGACTTATCTCAGCTCCACCCGGCTTGGTTTGTTGACTGCCGTAGTTCTGGCGGCCACCGCCCTGCCCTTGCACGCGGCGGAACGCTACCCGTCGAGGCCGATACGCGTGATCGCGCCGTTTCCGCCCGGCGGCAGCACGGATTTCAACGCCCGCGCCATCCAGGACAAGATTTCGGACCTGCTCGGGGAGCAGGTCGTCATCGACAACCGCGGCGGCGCCTCGGGCCAGATCGGGACGCGGATCGTCAAGGACAGCACCCCGGACGGCTACACGCTGCTCGTGCACACCGTCGCATTCGTCACCAGCCCCATGCTCTACAAGAAAGCCGGCTACGATCCCCTGAAGGATTTCATGCCGGTTTCGATGATCTCCCAGGTGCCGACGACGGTCTCGGTGAATCCGTCGCTCCCGGTCCACTCCGTGAAGGAGCTGATCGATCTCGCGAAGTCGCGCCCCGGCCAGCTTATCTATGCCTCCTCGGGCATCGGCACCAACGCGCACATCACCGGCGAGCTGTTCAACCTGATGGCCCACACCGGGATCCGCGCGATTCAATACAAGGGCGGCGGCCCGGCGCTCGCCGCGGTGGTGAGCAACGAAGTACAGGTCGGCTTCTCCAACATCACGCAGACCGCGCGCCTCGCCGAGGCGGGCCGGCTGCGCCCGCTGGCCGTCAGCAGCCTCAAGCGCTCGTCGGCGCTTCCGAACCTCCCGACCGTCGCCGAGGCCGGACTGCCCGGGTTCGAGATGGTGGCGTGGCACATCATCGCGGCGCCCAGGGCGACCCCGGCGGCGATCATCAAGACGCTGAACGAAAAGGTCAAAGCCACCCTCTCGGATCGCGGCATCCTGGAGCGCTTCGAGAAGGGCGGCATGGATCCCTTCTACACCACGCCGCAGCAGACTATCGCCTACCTCAAGACCGAGCAGGTGAAATGGGCGCGGGTGATCAAGGAGCGGAACATCAAGGCCGAGTGACCGGCCGCGCCAGCTCGCGGCCCGTGCGCAACTGCTTCCTGGCGGCGAGGCCGAGGTCGGCGATGAAGCGGGCGAACTTCGGCGGGCGCACCGCAAGGTAGCGCCTGTAGTCCGCCCCGTTCAAGCGAGCAGCGCGATCAAGCGGGCGAGATCGCCGGGCGAGAGCTCCTCCAGCCTCGCAAGGGATTCGAGCACGCGCTCCCGGCGCGCTTCGTCCAGGCGAACGCTCAGGCAATCGCGCACCTTCTCGCGATGCTGAACGGGATCCACCGGTTGTCCCCACGTTCCAGGCGGCGCGCTGCACGTGCCGCGATGGATCGCTCCGTCGTCCATGACGACTTCGACGTCCACCTGCATGTTGCGCGTGTCCCGGGAGCGGCCCGGGTCGCGCAATACCTTGATCTTCGCCAGCAACGACTCCATGTCCGGGCGAAAACGTCGCGCGTCGCTGAAGGAATCGATCCCGACCCGGCCATCGATCAGCGCAGCCGCAGCCGTGTACTGGAAGCTGAACCTGCCCTCGAGGCCCGAACGCGGCCGTGCCCGGTCGGCATCGTCGATATCCGGCGTGAGAATACGCACTTCGCGGATGCGCGAGATGTCCCCGACTTTGCCGCGCACGCCAAGCGCGGCGGCGATGGCGAAGTGCGTCGGATACTTGGTGGGATAGAACTTGATCGCCATCCCCGGGTCCACGCAGCGGTAGGGCCGGCCGAACTGAAGCAGGGCGTCGTAGTCGAAATGCCGCGGGAAGAACGTTTCCACGTATCCGTCGCCCGCCTCGAAGATGTTCGGATTCGCCGTGAACCCGCGCCGGGCGAGAAGAGCGGCCTCGACGCCCGCGGCGGCGGCATTCCCGCAATGCGTGCACTTCACCATCGAGCCGGTGTTCGCCGGCAGGCCGCCGCATCGTGATGCCGCGGCGCCCAGCGCGTACACGATCTGTGGCGGTTCCAGCCCGAGCAGATGCGCCGCGGCGGCCGTCGAGCCCATGACGCCTACCACTCCCGGCGTGTGAAAGGGCAATGACCCGCGCTCGTGACTCGAAGCGAGCAGCACGCGTCCCTGCAGCTCGAAGCCTTTCGCGCACGCCGCGACCACTTCGCGGCCGCTTGCACCGAGCGCTTCGGCCAGTGCGAGCGCGGCGGGCACGGTGGGGGACACGGCATGCGTCGGCGGGCTCGACATCGGCTCGTAATCGAGCACGTGCATCGACACGGCGTTGCAGTACGCCGCGTGCTGGGCTGTCGTCTTGTAGCCGTAGCCCCAGACGGTCGCTTCCGGCTTCGCCTCGAGCGCGCGCACGTGCTCCGCGACGATCGCAGGCGCAGGCTCGCGGCTGCCGGCGACAGCGACCGCGATGCCGTCCGCGATCAGGCGCTTCACGCTCGCGACCGTCTCGGCATTCAGGCTGTCGTAGGTCTCCTGCGCGAGGCGCGCCGCGATCGCAGCGGTCCAGTTGTGGCCGGGCTCTACTTTCAATCTACGCGCGCGCCGCTGTCCTTGATCGCCTGCCCCCACTTCGCCTGCTCGGTCCTGATATAGGCGGCGAAATCCCCGGGCGTGCTGGTCGCGGCGCCAGGCGCGAACGGGATGATGATCCGCAGCGGCTTCGAGGGATACGCCGGTGCCGCGACGAGTCCAGGGATAGCGGACAGCAGCGCTGCGAACGTGGCCACGATCCGGACGCGTTTTTTCATGTCGGTCTTCTCCCGCGCGCCATAATACGCCATATGAAAGTGATCCAGATGCTAAAGGCCGGCGGACCGGAGGTGCTGGAGGTCGTGGAGAAGCCGGTGCCGGAGCCCGCCGCGGGCGAAGCACGCGTGCGCGCGCAGGCCATCGGCATCAGCAGCGCCGACATGCTCGTGCGCAAGGGCACCTACAGCTGGATGCCGCCGCTTCCCGCGACGCCCGGCAACGAGATGGTGGGGACGGTCGATGCACTCGGGCCATCTCCCACCACCCCGGCGCTTCGCGCCACCCCTCCTCAGGCAGGAGGGGAGAGCGTTGTGCGCATCGGGCAGCGCGTGCTCGTGAGCTCGCGCGAGCTCCCGTTCCGGGGCGGGTGCTACGCGCAGGCGATCTGCGTACCTGCGGACGCCCTCTTCCCGCTTCCCGATGCGATCGCGTCGAACGATGCCGTAAGTCTTCCGAACTACCAGCTCGCCGGCGCGCTCCTCTACGAATCGGGCGTGCGCAGGCCGCGCAGCATCGTCGCCTACGGCGCGAGCGGAGGCGTCGGGACGACGCTCCTCCAGCTGGCGCAGTGCGACGGCATCTCCGCGATCGGGATCGTCAGCACCGAGGAGAAGCGCGACTTCGCCCGGCGCGCGGGAATCGAGCACGTGCTGATCCGCGGCAAGGACGATCTTGTCGCGCGAGTCACGGCGCTGACGGGCGGCCGCGGCGTGGACGTGGTCTACGCGATGGCCGGGCCGAGCGCGCAATTCATCGGCAATCTCGACCTGCTCGCTCCCCATGGGACGGTCATATCATTCGCAACCCTGGGCGGACCCCTGCCGGACGCGGACCTTTTCGGGGAGCTGAAGAAACGCCAGGGCAAGTGCCTGGGCGTGCGCGTCTACTCGATTCACATCCTCGACCACGAGCGCGAGCTGCGGCGCGCGCTGATGGAGCGCGCGATCGGGCTGATGGCGGCCGGGCGGCTGCGCCCGCCCCCGCCGACCCTGCTGCCGCTCGCGCAGGCCGCGCGCGCCCACGAGCTGATGGAGACGGGGCGAACGATGGGCAAGATCGTGCTGGCGCCCTAGTCGCCGCCGTGAGACGGCGGCACCTTCCGCTTGAAGCCCGCCAGCGCTTCGGCGATCTTGAATCGCGACGGAAACGGAAACGAAACGTGCTTCTGCACGTGCGCGTCGCGAACGTACTTCTCGATCGGCATGCCCTGGACCACGCCCGCCCCGCCGAAGAGCTCGATGGCCTGCTCGGTCAACCGCTGAACGGCGGTTCCCGTAAAGGCCAGCGCCATATGCTCATAGGGCAGGTTCTCCACGCTGCCGTCTGCAATCGCTTCCGGATGATCCTTCACCCACGCCGCCGTCCAGAGGAGACGCCGCGCCGCTTGCAGGTTCATCGCCATCTCCGCGATCGCAAGTCCCACCGCCTGGTGCTTGATGATGGGCTTGCCGCCGGAAACGCGCTCCTGCGTGTACTTCAGCGTTTCCTCGAACGCCGCGCGGCCGAGCCCGAGCGTGAGCGCCGCGATCGTCGGATGCGTGCCCATGTCGGTGCGCCCCTTGGGCGGCGGCGGCATGATCCGCCCCTTGGCAACGCGCACGTTTTCAAAATGGATCTCCGCCGCGTTGTCGCCGACCCGCCGTCCGAGCTTCGACAGGGGGCGCCGCGTGAGTCCCGGCGCATCGCCCTCGACGAGAAAGGACTGCACGCCGGCCGGCGTCAGCGCCCTCGTGACGATCAGCTTCGCGAGGTATCCGACCGTCTGGAACGCCTTCGTTCCGTTGATGATCCACGAGCCGTCCGGTTGCTCGACGGCGCGCGTGTTCCAGCGCACGTTGTCCGGCGTTTCGGTGAAGTAGTCGAAGCCGAAGTCGGTCTCGGGCTCGTGGATCGCCACCGTCGTGAAATACAGGTCGTCCTTGACGAACTTCGGGATGAAATAGGCCCGCTGCTCGGGCGTCATGCGCAGCTCGAACCAGTCGCGCGCCCGCCGCGCCGTCAGCATGAAGTAGTAGGCCGTGCCAAGCTCGCCCGCGGCCAGCTCCTCGGCGACGAGGCAGGAGGTAAGGTGATCGGACATGCCCGAGCCGCCGTTCTCCTCCTGGAGGACAAAGGTGCGGAAACCGAGCTGCGAGCCTTTCTTCAGGAGATCCCAGGGAACGCGCTTTTCCCACTCGGGCTCGCGATCGAGCGCCATGGCCTTGGGCTTTACCTCCTCCTGCGCAAACTTGCGCGCGAGGTCCCGGAATTCGCGTTGCTCCGGCGATAGACGGATGTCGAACATGGCTACACCTTCAGGACCTCCGCCCCCGGGGCGGGCTCGAGCTCGCAGGCATTCGCGGTCATCGCGAGCAGGCTGTAGTAGCCGACGGTTCCGGTCAGCTCGACCAGCTGGAAGTTGCCGAAGCGCTCCTGCAGCGCCTTCATGGCCGCCGCGCCGACGCGATGCTTGCGGATGAGCTCGCGCGTGAAATCCACGATCTGCGCATCCTCCGGCGGGAGCCCGCGCGAGTGCTTCTCGCGGATCGCGGTGATGGTCGCTTCCGGCACGCCGAGCTTTCTGGCCTGGCCGGTCTGGGCGCCCCAGATGTAGATCGCGTCGAATTCCCGCGCGACCGTCATCGCCGCGAGGACGCGCACGCGCTTGTCGAGCTCGCCCCCGAAGCGCACGTAGTGGCCCAGGGTCATGACGTGCTCGGCGAGCGGCGGGCAATTGAGCAGCATCGTGAACGGCCCCTGGATCGCGCCGCGGCTCTGCACGATGCGGTCCACGATCGGGTGGTGCTCGGCGGGGACCTGGTTCTTGCCGGTGATGGAAGGCAGTCTGGCCATAAATCTCCTTTCGTTTTGCGGAGGATACACCGTCCATCCGCGGGATCCCCGCTCCACCGTCGTCGCCGGAGCTCCGATGCCGCACTTCGTGTCAAAATTGCGGCATGGCCGAAGAGCAGACTTGGGCGTTCCCCGAATCCGTACAGCCGAAGTCCGGCGAGATCCAGTTCGACCTCGAGCGTGCATTCGACGCGGTCGTGCTGGTGCGCGCCGAAGTCCCGGAGGATGCCTACTCGGCCCGGACGCTCGGCACCGAACGCGGCGGCTACGGCGCGGTGATCCGCGATGACGGGCTCGTGCTCACCATCGGCTACCTCATCAACGAGGCCTCGCAGATCTGGCTCACCACCCATCGCGGCGCCTCCGTGCCCGGCTATCCCCTAGCCTACGACCAGGCGACCGGCTTCGGCCTGATCCAGCCCTTGGGCAAGCTCGACGCTCCCCACCTTCCGCGCGGCAGCGCGGCCGAGGTCAAGGTCGGCGATGCGGCGTTCGTGATCGGCCACGGCGGGCGCGCCCACTCGCTCCGGACCCGGGTGATCGCGAAGCAGGAGTTCGCCGGCTACTGGGAATACGTGCTCGACGAGGCGCTTTTCACCGCGCCGGCGCATCCGCAGTGGGGCGGCGCGGCGGTCCTCGATGCGCTGGGCAACCTCATCGGCACGGGCTCGCTGCTGGTGCAGCAGGAGATCGGCGGCGAGTTGATCCACGTCAACATGTCCGTGCCGATCGATCTCTTGAACCCGATATTCGATTCGATGCTGAAGACCGGCCGCAGCCCGCATCCGCCGCGTCCGTGGCTCGGCATGTCCACGCAGGACCCGGGGGGAAAGCTCGTGGTCGCGCGGCTTTCACCGCACAGCCCGGCGAGCCGCGCCGGCGTCAAGGTCGGCGACATGGTGCTGGGCGTGGGCGCCTCGAGCGTGCGGGGCCTCGCGGAGTTCTTCCGGGCGGTGTGGCGGCTGGGCAACGCCGGGGTCGAGGTGCCGCTCACGCTCTCCCGGGGCGGCGATGTCATCCACATCACGGTCAAGTCGGCGGACCGCAACGACTTCCTGAGGAAGCCGAAGCTGCACTGACCCCTGGATTCCCGCCTTCGCGGAAATGACGAAGCGCGCGGGAATGACGGCGCTCAGCCGCCCGGCAGGGACGCGACGAACTGCCCGAACCGGAGCAGGCCGAAGGGCCAGTATTCCAGCTTCGCGGCGGACCCGATGTGTCCCAGCTCGCCGGCATCGATGAAGGTCGAGCCCCATGCGCCCGCGAATGTCCGCGCGCGCTCGAAGGACACGCGGTCGTCGTTGCGGCTCGCCACGACGGCCGACGGAAACGGCAGGCGCTTCAATATCATGCCGCCGAAGCCGCGCACGGGCGAGCCGCCGGGCCTCGCGTCGAACATGTCGCGGTCGGTGGGCGCGACCAGGAATGCCCCTGCGACCTTGCGCACTAGCGCCGGCTGGTCGAAGGACCAGCGCATGGTGAGCGAGGTGCCGAGGCTGTGCGCGAGCAGAATCACCGGGCGCTCGGCCTGCGTCACCGCTTCCGACAGGCGCGGGCCCCACGCGGCGTAGTCGGGATTCTCCCAGTCGTCCTGCGATACGCGCCGGAAGGCGGGAAACGCCTTCTCCCAGAACGTCATCCAGTGGTCCTCGCCCGCGCCGTGCAGCCCGGCGAGGACGAAGACGGAGAACTCGCTGATGTCGCGCATGCGGCCCTTACTCTATCATCTGCCCATCAGGGAGGAATCGAAACCATGCGCACACCCCGTCTCGACCGCGATCGCCAGCAGTGGATCTTCGACTACCTCGTCAAGGAGACCGGCCGCGTCTTTCACTGGGACGGCGAGGGCCGGAATTTCCCGGCGAGCGTCAAGAGCCATGCCCAGATATCGAAGCACCTCGGCCGTATCGCCCAGCGCATGGAGCGCGTCGCGGAGGAGGAGGACGCCGCCGGCCACCGGATGACGGCGTTCGAGCTCTACTACCGCGCCTCCGCCCAGTTCGCCGCCGCGCAGCACCCGGTCCTCGAGACCAATGACGAGAAGCGCTACCTGCACGGGCGCTGCCTCGCCAACTACGAGAAGGTGATCGAGCTCGCCCCCTACCCCATCGAGCGCGTCGAGATCCCCTTCGAAGGCGCGCAGCTCCAGTGCAACTTCCACCTGCTCAAGGGCCGCCCGAAGGCGCCGGCCGTGATCTTCATCCCCGGCTGCGACATGACCAAGGAGATGTACCCGGACCCCCAGGTCAACCACGCTCTCGACCGCGGCATTCACCTGCTGGCGATGGACGGGCCGGGCCAGGGCACGAGCAACCTGCGCGGCAACCGGCTGACGGCCGACAACTACGAGCGCGCGGTGATCGCCGTGGCGAAGTGGCTCCAGGGCCGCAAGGAGGTCGATCCCGAGAGAATCACCGTCTTCGCGCAGTCCATGGGATCGCACTGGGGCCTTGCCGCCGCTGCGCTGGGCCACCCGGTCATCAAGGCGACGGTCGGCGTCTGGGCATCCTACCTCGACAAGTACTTCATCCTCGACACGTTCTCGCCCCGCTACAAGCAGCTCTTCGGCTATCTAACCGGGGCGAGGACCGAGGAGGAGCTCGACGGCATCGTGGGCCGGATGACTGTCGAGGGCAAGGAAGCCGGCATCACGGCGCCGGTCCTGCTCACCACCGGCGAATACGACGCGCGCAGTCCCGTCGAGCTGGTCTACCGCTTCTACGACCGGATCAAGGCGCCGAAAGAGCTCTGGGTCTACGAGGACACCTATCACCAGACGACGCTCTTCCCCGCGCAGGGTCAGCGGATGGACTGCCACTCGATGGGAATGGACTGGATCGCCGACGCGCTCGCCGGCAAGTTCAAGGCGGGCCATGCGCGCAAGATGTACCTGCGCACCGGCGGCGGGGGCCCGAACGGGGTGCAGGGCGAAGGGCAGGACGCCCTGCACTGGTGGATGCGCTAGATTCCCGCCTCCGCGGGAATGACGATGCGCGCGGGAATGACGGCGTCAGCGCGCGGGGGTGTGTTTCGCGAGGAACGCCATCACCCGCTGCTTCGCCGCTTCCAGCGCCGCGCCTTCCTTCCACTGCGGGATGAACTCCGCGTTCGGCAGCAGCTGCGCCGTCTCCTCGGAGATCGGGTACGGATGCGCATCGTCGTTGCCCGCCAGCACCAGGCAGGGCGTCTTGACGCTTTTGACGAACTCGCGGTCCACGCTGTACAGGAAGCCGGGCGCGTAGAGATTCTGGTAAAGCGCATCGAGCACGGCGTCCGTGGCCTCCGGGTGATCCGTCAGGCCCTTCGCCCACTCGTCGAAACGGGGGGCGCGGCCGGGCTTGAGGGGCCCTACCCGCCCGATGGGCTGCGCGAGTATGGCGGCTGCGACGCGCTGCGGCTGCGCCTTCAGCAGGCTCATGATGAACGAGCCCCCGATGCACTGGCCGTAGAGGTGGCAGCGCTCGATCTTCAGGTGGTCGAGCAGCGCAATGTGGTCGGCGGCGAAGGAGTGCCAGCCGTCCCTCGCCGTGATCGGCGCGCGGGACTTGCCGCCGGCATTGCGCTGGTCCATCACGATCACGCGGTAGCTCGGGGAAAACCCGGTAATGGGGTTGATCGGCGCGGACGGCCCGCTCCACACGGCGATGGTGGATTTCACGCCCGCCGGCGCGAACGCGACGAGCGGAAAGCCCTTGCCGTGCTCCTCGTAGTAGATGGTCGCGCCGTGGCGCTCGATCGTTGGCATCTTCTCTTCTCCCTCGTTGTTACCACCCCAGCGCGTACGCAAGGCGTCTCGGGTCCGCACCGCCTTCCAGTATTCCCGAGTCCGGATTGACGCGGACCGCGCAGACGGCCCCCGCGCGCCGCTCCAGCTCGGGCCACCAATTCACGTCGTGACCGAGCGCGGCCAGCGCATCGCCCGTGTTGCGGGGAAAGCGCTGCTCGAGATTGAGCCGTGCCGGATAGTAGGCGTGCGGCTCGGAGGACGCGGGGAAGCTGAAGGTCGCGAACCGCGGCGCTTCGATCGCGGCCTGCAGTTCCATCCCGAAAACATTGAGATTCAGGAAGACCTGCAGCATCGCCTGGGGCTGGACGTCGTTGCCCGGCGAGCCGAACGGCATGAACGCGCGTCCGTTGCGCAGCGCCATGGCCGGGTTGCAGGTGAGCCGCGGGCGCTTGCCGGGCGCGACGGCCGCGGGATGCTCGGGATCGCACCAGGATTGCGAGCCGCGCGAGGACGGGCACAGGCCCGTTCCCGGAATGATCGGCGTCGCGGACGAGGCATCGCTGGGCGTGGCGGAGAAGGCGTTGCCGTGGCGGTCGATCACGGCCACGTACGAAGTATCCGGCTCCTGCACGGACTCTCCCCGCGCCGGCTGGGGAAGCTTCGGCTTCGATGCCGCGGCACGGCCCGCCTCCCCCGCTGCCGGCAAGCCGGGCGCGGCCTTGCGCGGGTCGATGCATTTGCGGCGCTCCGCGGCGTACGATTCGGACAGCAGCACATCGATCGGCACCTGGACGAACCGGGGATCGGCGTAATAGCGCTGGCGGTCGGCGAAGGCGAGCTTCAACGCTTCGGCCAGCACGTGGATGTACTGCGGCGAGTTGTGCCCGAGCTTGCGCAGGTCGAACCCGGAAACGATGTTGAGCGCCTGCGGCAGCGCCGGTCCCTGGCACCACGGCCCGCAGGCATACAGATCGATGTCGCCGAAACGCGTGCGCACGGGCGGCTCGAGCGTGACGGTGTAGGCGGCCATGTCTTCCAGGGTCACCCATCCCTCGTGCTCTCGGTGATAGCGGGCGATCGCGGCCGCGATATCCCCGCGATAGAACGCGTCGCGCGCGGCATGCAGCCCGGCGACGCGCCCGCCTTTCGCGTGCGCCGCCTCCTCGTCCGCCAGGTATTGCAGGGTACGCGCGAGGTCGCGCTGCACGAAGAGCTCGCCCACCTTGGGCGGCCTGCCATTCGGCAGGAAGACCTCCGCCGATGACGGCCAGCGGCGATAATCCTCCTCGTGTTCCGCGATGAATCCGGCCATCAGCCAGTGCATCGCGAAGCCTTCGCGCGCGAGCCGGATCGCCGCCTGCGCCACGTCGCCGAAGCTCATCGTGCCGAATTTCTCGAGTGCGGTGAGCCACGCGTACGGCGCCGCCGGGATCACGGTGCGCAGGATGCCGGGCGGCATCTTGCCGCCGTGGCGCTTCACGAAAACGTTTATGTCCGCCGCCCGCGGCCAGGTCCCGAGGCCGTCTATCGTCACCACCTCGCGGCGGTCGGCGACGTAGATCATCATGGGCGCGACGCCCGCGAAGTTCACAAGGTCGGTCTGCAGCACGCCGAGCGCGATGCCCGCCGCGACACCGGCGTCCACCGCGTTGCCGCCCGCTTCGAGAACGGCAAAGCCCGCGTGCGCGGCGGCGTGGTGCCCCGCCGCGATCATGTGGCGGGTGCCCGTCAGGGTCGGGCGATAGGCCGGCATCCCGCGTCCTATTCGGCCTTGATGCCGTACTTGCGGACGATGCCCGTCCAGTACGCGGATTCCTCGCGCAGCTTCTTGCCGAAATCCTCCGAGGAGATGTTGATGACCTCGACGCCCATGTTCTCCATCACGCTCCTGGTGTCCGGGGCGCTCATCAGCTTGTTGATCTCGGTGTTGAGCCGCGCCGTGATGTCCTTCGGCATGTCACGCGGACCGAAGGCGCCGAACCACACCACGGCCTCGTAGCCCGGCAGGGTCTCGGCAATGGCGGGCACGTCGGGGAGCATCGCCACGCGCTTCGCACGGGTGACGCCTAGGAGCCTCAGCCTTCCGGTTTTTGCGTGCGGCAGCGTCTGGGTGGCGGCGGTGATGATCATCTGCGTCTGTCCCGTCATGGTGTTGAGCACCGCGGGCGCGCCCCCCTTGTAGGGCACGTGCAGCATCCGGATGCCCGCCATCTTCCCGAACACCTCGGCATTGAGGTGCGTCGAGGAGCCGGTTCCGGCCGATGCGTATGCGATGTCACCGGGGCGCGCCTTGGCGACCGCGATGAACTCCTTGACGTTCTTCGCCGGCACCGAGGGATGGATCGCCATCGTGGAGATGACCGCCGCGAGCATCGCGACCGGCGTGAAATCCGCGACGCCGTCGAAGGGCATGTTCTTGTAGATCGCCGGGTTCACCACGTGAGTGTTCATCAGCCCCACGAGGAGCGTGTAGCCATCGGGCTTCGCCTTGGCGACGATCTCGGAGCCGATATTGCCCGCGGCGCCCGGCCGGTTCTCGACGACCACGGGCTGGCCCAGCGCGGGGTAGAGCTTGCTCGATATCGTGCGCGCGAGGATGTCGGCGGTGCCCCCCGGCGCGAACGGAACGATGATCCGGACCGGCTTTTCGGGCCAGGCGGCGTGCAGCGGCGGCGCGATGCCCGATAAAGCGAGGATCAGAACGGCTACGGCGCAATCGATGACACGCATGGCAGTACCCCGTATGACGGTCAGAAAACGCGCGGACGCAGGCCGGCGTGGAACCAGCTGATCATAGTGTAGATGTCGTAGACCGGCAATCCGAACTCCTGCTGGAGCGCGGCGGAGTATGGCGGCATGTTGGTGCATTCGAGCACGATGGCGCCGACGTCCGGGTGGCGCGTCACGAGCTCCTTTCCCGCGTCGAGGATGTCCTGCTGCGCGGCGGCGACGTCCATGTCCTCCTTCTCCGCCTTGATCAGCACGCGGAAGAATTCGCGGCCGTTCTCCGTGCCGACGACCGGCGTGTCGAGCGGCACGCCGGCCGACTCGAGGTGGGCAGCGGTCAGCGTGGAGCCGCTCACTGTGATGACGCCGACCTGCTTGCCGGGCGGAAGCATCGACTGCACCCAGCGCACCTGCATGAGCGAGGAGGTTGCGACCGGGACGTTCACCGCGCGCGCGAGCTCGTTCTGGAAGAGCGACAGGAAGCCGCAGTTGGTCGTGATGGCCTCCGCCCCGAGACGGACCAGGTCGTGCGCCGCCTCTATGAAATCCGGCAACAGCCCGCGCGCGCCCTGGAGCACGACTTTCTCGGGACTTGCGCCGCGCACGACGCGATAGAGCACCGGAAAGGGCCAGGTCTCGGCGTTGCCCATGTCGCCCGGAATGCGCGGGAAACGCGCTTCGAGCATCAGGATCCCGAGCGGCACGCCGTAAATGGCCTTGCCGCCGCGGGCAATGCCGGGGGGACGGGATGGCTTCATCTCCGCGAATGATATCGCGGAGCCGGCTTGGGCCAGGTCCACATTTCCCGTGAATGTGGACCCGGCCCCCTTTAAGTCAGTTCTTCAGCCCGAGCGAAAGGATTATGGGCCGCCACTTGGCGATCTCGGCCCGAAGCATGGTCGCCGCCTTGTCCGGGCTCGAGTCCGTCACCGGATCGACGCCGATCTTGACGAGGGTGTCGAGGAAGGCCTGATCAGTCATCACCTTCTGCAAAGCGTTCGCCAGCGTATCGATGGCAACGCGCGGGGTTCCCGCCGGGGCAAAAATGATATTGAAAGTGTAAGCGACGGCTCCTGGTACACCGCCCTCGATGGCGGTCGGAATTTCGGGTGCACCGACCGAGCGCCCCTCCTTCATGACCGCCAGCGTGCGCAGGCGCCCCGACCGGTGGTGCGGGAGCACGCTGCTCAACGAAGTGCTGGCCATGGGAATCTGGCCGCCCATCAGGTCGACCACGGCCGGGCCGGCGCCCTTGTACGGCACGTACAGGATCTTGAGGTTGCCCGCCTTCGCCTTGAACAGCTCACCGGCGAGATGATTGACGCTGCCGACACCC
>DASPGR010000090.1:0-2239 GCA_035620515.1 Burkholderiales bacterium
GAGCTTCGGGGGCATGATCAACAGCGCGCGCCTCGAGATGGCCCGGGACCCCATGGTGTGGTGGCTCCTCGCGGCGGCCTTCTTCTTCATGCTGGGCATCGTGCTGTCGGCCAACCTGTTTGCAGACGCTGTGCGCGACGCATTTGATCCGCGGATTCGCAGCGGGACAGGATCGGCCGAGCGGCTGCGCCAGCTCGCCGCCGAGAAATCTTGAAATGGCCCAACAGGGCCCATTGCTGAGCGTCCGCGACCTGAGGACGTGGATCGACACGGGCGCGGATGTCGTGCGCGCCGTGGACGGGGTCTCGTTCAGCGTCAATCGCGGCGAGACATTCGCGATCGTCGGGGAATCGGGCTGCGGCAAGTCGATGACCGCGCTGTCGATCATGCGCCTTCTTCCGGACGCGGGCAGCATCGTGGCCGGGAGCGTCGAGCTCGACGGACGCGATCTCTTGCGGCTTCCCGAGACGGAAATGCGAAACGTGCGCGGCCAGCGCATCGGGATGATTTTCCAGGAGCCGGCGCTATCCCTGAACCCCGTCATGACCGCAGGCGAGCAGATTGCCGAAGCGCTCAGGCGGCACACGAGCCTCAACGGGACGGCGCTGCGTACCCGGGTGCGGGAGCTTCTGGAATCCGTCCACATGCCGGATGCCGAGCGCCGCAGCGACGACTATCCATTCCAGCTATCGGGCGGGATGAAGCAGCGCGTCATGATTGCCATGGCGCTTGCGTGCAACCCGGATCTCCTGATCGCGGACGAGCCGACCACCGCGCTCGATGTCACGATCCAGGCCCAGGTGCTCGAGCTCCTGCGCGAGCTCCAGAAGGAGCGGCACATGTCTCTCCTCCTCATCACGCACGACCTGGGGGTAGTGGCCGAGATGGCGCACCGGGTTGCCGTGATGTACGCGGGCGAGGTGGTGGAGACCGGCACGCGACAGGCGTTTTTTGAGCGCCCGCGCCACCCCTACTCACGCAAGCTCTTTGACTCGCTTCCCGCGGGTCACAAGCGCGGCGAGCGCCTGTCGGTCATCAGCGGCACCGTACCGCCGCTCACGCGCGCGTTCACGGGCTGCCGCTTCGCCGAGCGCTGCCCGTCCGCCTGGGACCTCTGCAATCGCGAGGTCCCCGGGTGGCACGATGCCGGAGATGGACAAAAGGCGCGCTGTCATCTTTTCAAGCCGGACATTGGACGGCGAACGGCGGACGACGAAGCGGAGCAAAAGGTCATGGCGCGGCCTCAGCCCTCATCCCTTAGCCCTCATGCGTCGGGGGCGCCGTTGCTCTCTGCACGCGACCTGAAGGTGCATTTCCCGATTCACAAAGGCTTGTTCAAGCGCGTTGTCGGCCACGTCAGGGCGGTCGACGGCGTCTCTATCACGATTCCCGCTGGAAAAACGCTGGGACTTGTCGGCGAATCGGGTTGCGGCAAGACCACGGTCGGGAAGGGGCTGCTGCGCCTTGTCGAGCCCTCGGGCGGCGAGGTGCTCTTCGAGGGCACCGACCTGACGCGGCTGAACCGCGGCGAGATGCTGCCCTACCGCAAGCACATTCAGATCATCTTCCAGGACCCGTACGCCTCGCTCAACCCGCGCATGCGCATCGCCGAGACGCTGGAGGAGGGCATGGCCGCGCTCGGCCTTGGGGCGGACAGGGCCGAGCGCCAGGCGCGGATCGACGGGCTGCTCGAAGAGGTAGGGCTTACGGCGGATGTGAAATCCCGCTATCCGCATGAGTTTTCAGGCGGGCAGCGCCAGCGCATTGCGATCGCCCGCGCGCTATCCGTGGAGCCGCGGTTGATTGTGTGCGACGAGCCGACGAGCGCGCTCGATGTCTCGGTGCAGGCCCAGATTCTCAACCTCATGAAGGAGCTTCAGCAGAGGAAAGGGCTTTCCTACCTCTTCATCACGCACAACATCGCGGTCATCGAGTTCCTGGCCGATGAGGTGGCCGTGATGTACCTGGGCCGCATCGTCGAGCATGGGACCGTGAGCGAGGTCCTGGAGGACCCGAAACATCCCTACACGCGTGCTCTGCTTTCTGCCGTGCCTGCGATGGACCCCGCAGCGCGGCGCGAAGTGATCCGCCTGCAGGGCGATCTTCCTTCGCCCGTGAATCCCCCGTCGGGGTGCCATTTTCACCCGCGCTGCCCGGCAGCATTCAGCCCGTGCCGCGGGAGCTATCCCGGCGTGTCGACCTTCAGCGCGACCCATTCGGCGCGCTGCTATCTCTACGG
>DASPGR010000091.1:0-7112 GCA_035620515.1 Burkholderiales bacterium
GTTGAGGATCTCCACGGTTATTCCCGGATGGTGCTTCTCGAACTCGGTCTTGAATTTTCCGGTCAGATCCTTGGGGAACGACGTCACGATGACCACCTTGTTGTCCGCCGCGGGAGCCTGCACCGGCAGGCCCGCCAGGACGATCGAGGCGGAGAAAGCAAGAACTGCTTGCAGCACGATACGGCGGGTACTCATAGTCACTCTCCTCCAAAAAATCGATGCTTCAGGAGCCCTCACGCGCGCCGGTATGAACGAGATACGGCCAGCCGACACTCATATCACGCGAACTTCGGTCGTCACGGAATTGGCGATGAAGCACTCGCGGTGGGCCTTGTCATGCAGCCGCTCGAGATCGGCGGCCGAGGGCATCTTTGCGCCCGAGAACACGATCTTGGGGTGCAGCTCCACGCGCGTCATCGCGAGCTTGCCCTGCGCGTTCTTCTCGAGGAAGCCGACCGCCCGGTCCTCGTAGCTGTCGACGACGAAGCCGCCGTACGACGCGACGGCGAGAAAGGTAAGCATGTGACAGCTCGAGAGCGCGGCAACCAGTGCGCCCTCGGGATCCACGCGCTGCGGATTGCCGAGATAGGCGGGCGCTGACGAGGCCGGCACCTCGACGCCGTTCTCGAAACGCCAGACGTGGTCGCGGCTGTAGCTCTTGTAGCCGAAGTCCTTGCCCTCGCGATTCCAGACGATGGTGGCGTTGTGCTCTGACATAAGTTCTCCGCCTACCGCTCACCGCTTGCCGGTCACGGCAGGCGATCGGCTAGAAGCCGACCGCTTGCCCGTCGGTGCGGCGCTCGGAGGCGCCGAGATAGCCATCGTCCATCTTGTAGATGAGCTGCGCGCGGCCGAAATCGGTGCTCCAGCGGTCCGCCTCGGTAAGGTGATGCCCGCGGCGGCGCAGATCCTCCAGCACCTCTGCGGAGAACCCGGGCTCGACATTGACGCCGAGGCCTCCCGTGACCCGCCACCGGGGCGCATCGGAGGCCGCCTGCGGGTTCTGGCGGTAGTCCGCGAAGCGGATCATGACCTGGGAGTGGCCCTGCGCCTGCATCGAGCCGCCCATCACGCCGAAGCTCATCACGGGCTCGCCGTTTCGCGTGACGAAGGCGGGAATGATCGTATGGAAGGGCCGCTTGCGGGGCGCGACGACGTTGACGTGGCCCGGGCGCAGCACGAAGCCGTAGCCGCGGTTCTGCATGCTGACGCCGGAGGCCACAACGCCGGAGCCGAATCCCGCGTAATTGGACTGGATGTACGAGACCATCATTCCGGAGGCATCGGCTGCTGTGAGATAGACGGTGCCGCCCCGGCCGGGCACGCCGTGCTGCGGCGCCTGCGCCTTCTTCGGGTTGATGAGCCGCGCGCGGGTGCGCAGGTACTCCTTGTCGAGGAGATCCGCGCTCGACACCCGCATCGTCGCCGGATCCGAGACGTGCTCGTCGAGATCGGCGAACGCGAGCTTCATCGCCTCGATCTGCAAATGCAGGCTGTCCGCGGAATCAGGCGGAAGCGAGCCAAGGTCGAACCCCTCGAGCATTCCCAGCGTCATGAGAGCCCCGATGCCCTGCGTCGCAGGCGGGATCTCGTGCACCGTGTAGCCGCGGTAGGGGTGCGCGATCGGCTCGACCCAATCCGGCGTGTGTGCCGCGAGGTCGGCCACGGTCATGGCCCCGCCGTGCTTTTTCGAATGCGCGGCGATCGCTTCCGCGAGATCGCCCTCGTAGAAAGCCTTGCCCCGGGTCTCGGCGATGCGCTTGAGCGCATGGGCGTGGGCGGGGGCGAGGAATTTCTCGCCGGCCTCGGGGGCGCGACCGCGCGGCATGAAATGCTCCGCGAACCCGGGCACGTCGCGCAGCTCGGGGACCTGCTTCGCCCACAGGCGCGCAATGGTGGGCGACACCATGAAGCCGCCCGCCGCGTAATCGATCGCCGGCTCGAACAAATCGGCGAAGGGAAGTTTTCCGAAGCGCTCCGAGAGCGCAACCCACGCCGACACTGCTCCCGGAACGGTAACGGCGTCCCAGCCGCGCGCGGGCATCGCGGTGTGTCCCTTGAATCGCTCGAGGTTCCACGCGGCAGGAGAACGCCCGTTCGCGTTGAGACCATGGAGCTGCTTCCCGTCCCACAGGATGCAGAAGGCGTCGCTGCCGATGCCGTTGCTCGTGGGCTCAAGCACCGTCAGCGCGATCGCGGTTGCCAGAGTGGCGTCAATCGCGTTGCCGCCCTTTTGCATCATTCGCAGGCCGGCTTGCGCGGCGAGCGGCTGCGAGGTCGCAACCACGTTGCGCGCCAGGATCGGCATGCGCTGCGACGGATACGGAAAATCCCAGCTGAATGGCTGCATGTTCCTGGAAATCGTGGGTAGTGGGTCGTGAGTGGACTAACCCCCAGTTTACTTCAGCCGCCCATCCACGCCGATACCTGTTGGTGAAATGGAACAGGGGTTACTGGTCACCGGTCGCGCAACCTTGCTAGAGGGGCTTGACGCCCGCCTCCTGGGCCACCTTCTTCCACTTCGCCAGCTCCGAGAGGATGGCGGCCCGGTGCTCCTCGATCGAGCTGCCGATCGGATCGGCGCCGCGATCAACGAGGGTCTTGTGGTTCTTGGGATCCTTGAGCGCCGTCACCAGAGCGTGATTAAGCTTTTCCGCGATCGGGCCCGGAATGCCCGCCGGCCCGACGAATCCGAACATGCTGCGCACGACATAGCCCGGAACGCCCGCCTCCTGCATCGTCGGGACATCCTTGAGCGAAGGCGAGCGCTTTTCGCCGGTCTGCGCGAGCAGGCGCACCTTTCCCGCCTGCACGTGCGGAAACAGCAGCGGCATGCTGGCAAAAAGCATCTGCACGTGGCCCGCGATGAGATCGACAAGCGCGGGGCCGGCGCCCTTGTAGGGCACATGCACGAGCTTGATATGGACCGAGGCATTGAGCATTTCGCCCGCGAGGTGTCCGATTCCCCCGCGCCCCGAGCTCGAGAAGAAGATTTGCTCGGGACGCTGCTTGGCGAGCGCAATCAACTCCTTCACGTTCTTTACGGGCATCGAGGGGTGAACGACGAGTCCTGAGGGAACATCCACGATGATGCCGAGCGGCGTGAAATCGCGCGCCGTATCGAACGGCAGCTTCTTGTAGGTCGACGGATTGATGACGAAGCTCGCCGCCACCAGCCCCGTCGTGTAGCCGTCGGGCTTGCTCTTGGCGATCACGTCGCCGCCGATCGTGCCGCCAGCGCCGGGGCGATAGTCCATGACGAAATTCTGGCCGATCGTCTCGCTCATCTTGGGCGCGAGCAGACGGAAGAAGACCTCGCTGTTTCCTCCGGGCGCCGCCGGGTTGACGATCCGGATCGGCTTGGTGGGAAAGCTCTGCGCCCATGCGCCGCCCGCGCCGAGGGCAATGCACGCTGCGACAATACCCAGCACGCCTGCTGCTCCTGTCTTCATCATGGTCTCCCTGCCTGGAAGGGGCGTCCGGATCAGGCGCTCGCGCGCTGCGCCGGGCGCGTTCGATAATCGATGTCGAGGCGATGATACACCATTATCCGCGGCCGATTTCGAAGACATGCACCGCTCGCGTGGGCGAGTAGAATGCCGAGTTGCGGCGGCGCGATTGTGCCGCGGCGCCGCTTTCAGGAGAAAAGCCATGGCAGCGAGCCGCATGACCATCATGGGAACCCGGCACATGATATCGGCCGGGCACTACCTGGCAGCGCACGCCGGATTCAAGGTCCTCGAGGCCGGCGGCAATGCCATCGATGCCGGGGTCGCAGCCGGCATAGCGATCGGTGTCCTCCAGACCGACAAGGTCAACTTCGGCGGCGTAGCGCCCCAGATCATCTACACCGCGCGCAACAGGAAAGTGCATTGCATCGACGGGCTCGGCGTGTGGCCGAAGGCGATTACCGCCGACTACTTCATCCGTAAGCACGGGGGGAAGATTCCGAAGGGTGTCGAGCGCTGCGTCGTGCCGGCGGCGCCGGACGCCTGGATCACCGCGCTCGAGCATTTCGGCACCATGGGTTTCGGGGACGTGGCGGGCGCCGCCATCCGCTTCGCGCGCGAGGGCTTCCCGATGTATCCGCTGATGTCCGAATTCATCCACGACAACCGCTCCGAATACGAGCGCTGGCCTTCCAGCGCGAAGGTGTTCCTGCCGAAGGGTCGTCCTCCCGCGCCCGGCGAGCTGTTCGTTCAGGCCGATCTCGGCCGGACGCTTCAGTACCTGGCGGATCAGGAGAAGAAGGCTGGGCGGCGCAAGGGTCGCAAGGCCGGCCTCAAGGCGGCACGGGACGCTTTCTACCGCGGCGACGTGGCGCGCGACGTCGCGCGCTTCATCACAAAGCAGGGCGGGCTCATGCGTTTCGAGGACTTCGCGGATTTCCGCGTGCGCTTCGAGCCCACGGTGCGCACCCGCGTCGATGGCCTGGAGCTGCACGCGTGCGGGCCATGGTCCCAGGGCCCGGTGCTGCCAATGGCGCTCAATATACTCAAGGGCTACGACCTGAAGGCGATGGGCCACAATTCGCCCGACTACATTCATGCGGTGACGGAAGCTCTGAAGCTCGCGTTTGCCGATCGCCACCACCACTTCGGCGATCCGCGGTTCGTCGATGTTCCCATCAAGGGGCTTACCTCTGAGACCTACGCGGAATATCGCCGATCGCTGGTGAGCGTCGAAAAGGCCTGGCCCGGCATGCCACCGGCGGGCGATCCCCTCACGCTGTCCCAGGTGAAGCACCGGTGCGTGCCGGCGCCCCAGCCGGAAGATGCGCCCGGACCGGGGGACACGTCCTACGTCTGTGTCATCGACCGTCATGGCAACGCCTTCTCGTGCACGCCGAGCGACGGATCGGACAAGACCCCCATCATTCCGGGAGTGGGGATCCTGTGCTCGGGGCGTGGAACGCAGTCCTGGGCGGACCCCGAGCATCCCTCGTCTGTCGCGCCGGGCAAGCGGCCGCGGCTCACGCCGAATCCGGCGCTGGCATTGCGTGACGGGCGCGCCTATATGCCATTCGGAACGCCCGGCGGAGACGTTCAATGCCAGGCCATGCTCCAGGTCTTTCTCAACATCAATGTCTTTGGCATGGACCCGCAAAGCGCCGTCGAGGCCCCGCGGTTCTCGAACTACAGCTACCCCGGATCGTTCGAGCCGCACCCGTATTACCCGGGCCGGCTCTATCTCGAGTCCCGCATCGATCGCGCGACGGGCGATGCCCTGGCGAGCCGCGGACACAAAGTCTATTGGTGGGGTGAGTCGACCTGGCTTGCGGGATCCGTCTGCACCATCGTCGCCGACCGCGAGAACGGCGTGCTGCACGGCGGCGCCGACCCGAGGAGGCCCGCGTACGTACTGGGCTGGTAGGCGCCGGAGCGCTCGCCGCGAGCGAGGCTCCGGAGCCGGATGCACCGGAGCGGTTACCGATACGGAGGACACGATGTCGAGAAGATGGATCGTCGCTGGGATTGCGCTCGTGCGCTCGTGCTCGCGTGCGCAGCGGGCATCGCCGCGGCTCAGGGCTATCCGCAGCGTCCGATTCGCCTGCTGGTGGGTTTCCCGCCCGGCGGAGCGGCCGACACGCTCGGGCGGATTGCGGCCCAGAAGCTGACGGAAGGGCTGGGCCAGCAGGTGGTGGTAGACAACCGCGGCGGCGCCGGAGGGCTCATCGCAACCGAAATTGCGGCGAAGGCCTCGCCGGACGGCTACACGTTGCTGTTCACTTCCATTCCGCACGTGATCAATCCCCATTTGCGCCGGGTGGGCTACGACGCCGTGCGCGATTTCGCTCCGGCGATCCAGTTCGTTTCCGTACCGCTGATGATGGTGGTGCATCCTTCGTTTCCGGCGCGCTCAATTCAGGCGTTCGTCGATTTTGCGAAAGGCAAGCCCGGCGAGATAAATTTCGCCTCCGCCGGAGCCGGCAGCTCGAGCCATCTGGCGATGGAGCTCTTCGCGAGCATGACGGGCACGCGCGTGACGCACGTACCGTACAAGGGCACCGGCCCGATGCTGGTCGATCTTATCGCCGGTCGGGTGAGCGCCACGATTGCCAGCGCGGTCCCGCTCTCGCCGCACGTGAAGAGCGGCAAGCTCCGCGGCCTTGGCGTCACCAGTCCGAAGCGGGCGTCGGCGTTTCCCGATCTGCCGGCCATTGCAGAGACGGTAGCAGGCTACGAAGTCATCAACTGGTTCGGCATTCTGGCACCTGCAGGCGCGCCAAAAGCGGCCGTCGCGCGCATCAACGCGGTGCTCAATGCGGCGATGCGTGAGCCTGTGCTGGTGAAAATGCTCAACGCGCGCACGGCGGAGCCGGCGGGCGGCACGCCCGAGGCTTTCGGAGCGACGATCCGCGCGGACTATGCGAAGTGGGGCAAAGTCGTCAAGGCGTCGGGAGCTCGCGTAGATTGATTCCAACATAGGCGTCATGCCTGCTCGCCGCAGGAGGGGGCATCGCGCCCACCCGTTCGACTTGACCGCTCCACGTGCCGTTGCGTCGGGAAGCCCCGGCGCTCCCGCTGTCGTCTTCCTGTTGGCGCTCGCAATCGCACCCGGAAGTGTCGGGGCTGCGCCGCCTTATATCACCGACGACACCGGCACGCAGGGCCGCGGCAACTGGCAGCTGGAGCTGACTGGCGAATACGTCCATCACGACCGCACGGCGGTGGTGGGAGGCGTTCCGGTCAATCAGGTTCGAAAGGTGACGCTCGTCGGCCCGGTGCTGACCTACGGCATCACCGACGACATCGATGTTGCGGTCGGCGTCGCTCACCTTCGCGACCGCATTACCGAGAACGGGGTCACCGTGCAGGATGCCGAAGGCGCTACCGACTCGACGGTAGAGGTCAAATGGCGTTTCTATGAGCGCGATGGCTTGAGCCTCGCGGTGAAGCCGGGTTTGGTGCTGCCAACCGGAGACGAGAACGAAGGCCTGGGCAGCGGCAGGGTTTCCTGGGGCGTTAACGGCATCCTCACGTACGAAACCGGGCCGTGGACGTGGCTCGCGAATCTGGCCTATACCGAAGCCCGCTTCAAGCGAACGGACGATGCAGAGACCAATCACCGGCATCTTTGGCGGCTGTCGGGCGGACTCGGCTATCGTCTGA
>DASPGR010000092.1:0-6047 GCA_035620515.1 Burkholderiales bacterium
TGGAGCCGGTGAGGACTGACACCCTGTGCAATTCTACGATATCTTCAACGGCGACGCCGACGGGATCTGCGCGCTGCAACAGCTGCGGCTCGAGGAACCGCGCGACAGCGTTCTGGTGACCGGCGTCAAGCGCGACATACACCTGCTTGCGCGCGTAAACGCCCGCGCCGGCGACGAGTTGACGGTGCTCGATATCTCGCTGCGCACCAATGCCAGGGACCTGGCGCGCCTGCTCGCGGCCGGGGCCCGCTGCCGGTATTTCGATCATCACGCCCCTGGCGAGATTCCCAGCCATCCGAACCTCAAGACGTTCATCGACGTCGCGCCCGATGCCTGCACCAGTCTCATCGTCGACCGCTATCTCAACGGCCGGCACCGTCTGTGGGCGATCGTCGCCGCCTTCGGGGACAACCTGGCGGAGGCCGCGCTGCGCGCGGCTGCCACCCTGCGCATCGACCCGGGTGACCTGGAGCGCTTGAAGCTCCTCGGAGAGGTGATGAACTACAACGCCTACGGCGAGACGGTCGACGACCTGCATTACCCTCCCGTCGACCTCTTCGAATCTCTGCGCGGCTACCGCGATCCCCTCGATTTCATCAATGGCGAGCCCGTCTTTGACACGCTCCGCAACGTGCTCGCCGAGGACATGGAGCGTGCCCGGGCGCTGGCGCCGGCCCGGCAGGCCCCGGGCGGCTCGCTCTACGTGCTGCCGGATGCAGCCTGGAGCCGGCGGGTTCACGGCCACTTCGGCAACCGGGCTGCCAGCGCGAACCCCGAGCGGGCGAACGCCGTGCTCGTCAAGAAAGCGGGCGGCTATACGGTCAGCGTGCGCGCGCCGCACCGGCGCCCGCTGGGCGCTGATGCGCTGTGCCGGAAGTTCGAGTCCGGCGGAGGGCGCGAAGCGGCTGCCGGCATCAACTTTCTTCCGGAATCGGATTACCCACGTTTCGTGGCGGAATTCGAGAAGGCCTTTGCCTGATGTCGTGCAGTCCGCGACGGAGTCAGGCGCTTCGCCTGCGTCGGGCCGTCAGCAAGAACCCCTCGAGCAACGCGTAAGCGCAGCCCAGGAAGCCCAGGGCGAGCGCGGTTCCCGCCCCTCTCTGGCCGCAGTTGACGGCACACGAGTAATCGACGTACGCGGCGTAGAGAGCATAGGTCCAGGCCAGCATGGCGAGCGCATAGAAGAGCGCTGAGAAGGCGCCGAACGTGGCCTGCGCGATGGCGTGCTCGGGAATACGCGTGCGAAGCCGTCCGGTCAGGTACTGCCAGGACCGTACGGGCACGCCGAGCAAGGCCACGATGCCTGCCACGACCGCGAGCGATACGACGATCGTATCGAGCCGCATTTGGCTATGCCGCTATATCCTCGAGGCGGCGGCCCGGGCCGCCGCCGGCCAGCGCCGCACGACCTGAATCACGTTGATCTCGATCGTGGCGAACGCCAGCAGCCAGAGCGCTGCATCGTAGGCGCTGAACCAGTCCGCCTGCCACAGCCACGCCAGTGCGACCGAGGCGAGGCCGCTGTAGAGCCCGGCCGCAGCCGCGGTCATCCACGGGCGGTACCTCGTTGCGGCGTCGGGGAAGCGAAGTTGTGTCTCGAGCAGCGCCACCACCGCGATCCAGAGAACGCTGTTGATCGCATCGAGCCACTCCCTGTCGACGATATAGCCGGCGGCGGCCACGGGAATTGCGGTTGCGGCAGCGAGACGCACGCCGCGTATGATCGGGGCGCCTCGCTGCAGCCCCGCCCCGCCTCCGGTCTCGAGCTCGAACAGGGCGAGCAAGATGAGCCAGGCGAGGGAATCGACGCCTTCGCTCAACGTCCCCGAATAGACAAAGACAGCGCTATTCCAGGCAAGAAGCGCGAAGACCACCGCCTTGAACCAGAAGAATCCCCGCGCACCCATCACCCATCACGCATCATCGTTCTGAGCCATACCACTGCGGCAAAAGCGAGCCGGCGGCCATCCCGGCGATGCTCGCGAGAAGACCCGCGAGCTGTGGAGGGAAAAGGCCTTCCGGCGCGGCGATCTCGAGCGGCACCCAGGTCGCGAGGCCCAGCACGATCGCGGCAAGCGCCCCCTGGCGCGTCGCGCGCTTCCAGTAAAGCCCTGCCACGAGCGGCACGAAGGCCGCCACGAGCGTCACCTTGTAGGCTCCAACCACCATTTCGTAAATAGTCGACTCGGAATTGAGCGCGAACAGCGTGACGCCCGTGGCAAATACCGCCACCGTTCCCCGCATGGTCCAGAGAAACTGGCGGTCGGTCATTTCCGTGCGGATGAACTTCTTCAGTATGTTCTCGGTGAAGGTCACCGACGGCGCGAGCAGCGTCCCGCTCGCCGTGCTCATGACGGCGGAGAGCAGCGCCCCGAAGAAGACGATCTGCGCGGCGAGCGGCGTGTGATTCAGAATCAGCGTGGGCAGGATCTGCTGGTGATCCTTCTGCATCAGCTCATCAACCATCTTCGGGTCGATCAGGCTCGCCGAATAGGCGAGAAAGATCGGAACGAAGGCGAACAGAAAGTAGAACACGCCGCCCAGCACGGAGCCCGCGACCGCGATGCGCTCGGTGCGCGAGGACGTGACGCGCTGGAAGACGTCCTGCTGCGGGATCGACCCGAACATCAGCGTCACCCATGCGCCGATGAACGCCAGCACGTCGCGTGCTTCGAGCTTCGGCCAGAACTCGAACTTGCCCGCGGCATCCGCATGCGCGACGACGGTCGCGACTCCGCCTGCCTTCCCGGCGATGAGCCAGGCGATATAGAAAAGGCCGAGCAGGATCACCACCATCTGCACGAAGTTCGTCCAGGCGACAGAATACATGCCGCCCCAGAGCGTGTAGACGAGGACCACCGCGGCGCCGATCACGATTCCCTGCTCCACGCTGACTGCGTTCCCGGTGACGACGGAGAAAACGAGCCCGATCACGACGATCTGGGCCGAGAGCCAGCCGAGATAGGAGACGACGATGCAAAGGCTGGTGAGTATCTCGGCGGCGGAGTCGTAACGTACGCGGTAGTAGTCGCCGATCGTGAGGAGGTCCATGCGGTAGAGCTTCGCGGCGAAGAAAAGGCCGACCAGCACGAGGCACATGCTCGAGCCGAACGGGTCGGAAACGATTCCGCGCAGGCCCTCCTTGAGGAACGTGGATGAGATTCCGAGCACGGTCTCGGATCCGAACCAGGTGGCGAACACCGTCGCAGTGACGACGTAGAGCGGGAGCGAGCGTCCGGCCACGACGAAGTCCCGGCTATTGTGAACGCGCGTCGCGGCGAGGAGGCCGATCGCGATGGAGGCGGCGAGATAGAGAATGACGAAAGCGAGCAGCATGTCAGTCAAAAAGCTGGAGTATAACGATCGCGGCAAGCGCAATCGCGATCGCGGCGAGCAGCCGGTTTCGGATGCGCTCCTGCCGCAGGCGCTCCTCGAGATCGCGGGGGTCCGAGGCCTGCGATTGGCGCTCCAATGCCTGGTGCAGGAGCCGCGGCAGCTGGGGCAGGACGACGCTCCAATAAGGAGCCTCCTGCCTGACGCGCTCCACGAACCCGCGCCAGCCCACCTGCTCGGCCATCCATCGCTCGAGGAAGGGCTTTGCCGTCTCCCAGAGATCGAGGTCCGGATCGAGATCGCGGCCGAGGCCCTCGATGTTGAGCAGCGTCTTCTGCAGCAGCGCGAGCTGGGGCTGGATCTGGATGTTGAAGCGGCGCGAGGTCTGGAAGAGCCGCAGGAGCAGCCGTCCGAACGAGATCTCCTTCAACGGCTTGGCGAAGATCGGCTCGCACACGGCGCGGATGGCTGCCTCGAAGTCATCGACACGGGTGTCCTTCGGCGCCCAGCCCGACTCGATGTGGGCCTCCGCCACGCGCCGGTAGTCGCGCCGGAAGAAACCGAGGAAATTCTGGGCAAGATAATTCTTGTCGACCTCGGTCAACGTGCCCATGATGCCGAAGTCGAGGGCGACGTAGCGCCCGTCGTCCGCGACGAGGATGTTGCCCGGATGCATGTCGGCATGGAAGAAGCCGTCGCGAAAGACCTGGGTGAAGAAAATTTCCACTCCGGCGCGCGAAAGCCGCGGAATATCGATGTCTTTCGCGCGCAGCTCGGCGATCTGCGAGATCGGAGTCCCGTGCATGCGCTCCATCACCATGACCTCGCTCGTGCAATAGTCCCAGTAGACCTCCGGCACGAGCAGAAGCGGCGAGTCGGCGAAATTGCGTCTCAACTGGCTCGCGTTGGATGCCTCGCGCAGCAGGTCGAGCTCGACCTCCAGGTGCTTGGCGAACTCGTCGACCACGTCATGCGGCCGCAGGCGCTTGCCATCGGCCCAGAACCACTCGACGAGAGAGGCGCCGGCATGGAGGAGCGCCAGGTCTTCCGCGATGACGGCCGCAATTCCGGGGCGCAGCACCTTCACCGCAATCTCGGCCCCATCGTGCAAGCGGCCGATGTGCACCTGGGCGACGGAGGCGCTCGCCGCCGGCTCGCGTTCGAACTCCGCGAATACCTCCTCGACGGGCCTGCCGTAGACGCGATGAAGGATCGCCAGGACTTGCGCAGCGGGAAAGGGGGGAACTTGATCCTGCAGCTTCGCGAGCTCGTCGGCCATGTCGGGCGGGAGCAGATCGCGCCGTGTCGAGAGGATCTGGCCGAATTTGACGAATATCGGCCCGAGCGCCTCCAGCGCCTGCCGCAGCCGCACCGCGCGGGGCTCCTTAAGCCTTCGCCGGAATGGCAGCACACCGGTCAAGGCGCGCAAGCCCCGCACCCTTTCGTGCCCCAGGACGAGCTCGTCCAGGCGGTAGCGCAGACTGATGTGCGCGATCCTGATGAGGCGCGGCAGGCGCATCGCGGGATTCTAACTGTCGCCTCTCGTGAGCGGGAAGCGCGAGAGCCTGCACCGCGTTTGGCCGTGGCTGGGCGTAGTCGGTATCATTCGTGCTTCCTATGCCCAAACGATCCGCACTGCACCGTTTGTTTGCGGGGCTTGCCTGCGGTGCGGCGCTCGGCAGCATCCCAAGCGCCATGGCCGAGCCGCGGGTTGCGGGCTGGATCGAGCGCATCCGCCTGGGAGAAGAAGGCGTCGTTGTCAACGCGAAGCTCGATACAGGCGCGCTGACGTCGTCCTTGCACGCTGCCGACGTGCGCTGGTTCAGCCGGGACGGCGAGGATTGGGTGGCGTTCGACGTGACGGACGAAGGCGGTCGCACCGTTCGCTTCGAGCGCAAAGTCGTGCGGATAAGCCGCATCAAGCGTCAGGGCCAGGATTCGGATAAGCGCCCAACCGTGATGATGGAAGTCTGCCTCGGCGGAGTCTACGCCGTGACGCAAGTCAATCTCACCGATCGCACCGGCTTCAAGTACGAATTTCTGGTGGGCCGCCGCTTCCTGGCGGATCGTTTCATCGTTGACTCCGCACGGGAGAACCTCGTCGCGCCGAACTGCCCCGCGACGAAAAAGCAATGAAGCGGGCCCATCTCTATGTTCTCGCAGCCGCGCTGACGGCGATCGCCCTCGCCATCTTTCTCTACAAGTACGTCGTCTTCGGCTTTCCCCTCGCGCCCGAGGAACGCACCGAGATATGGCGGGTGGAGGTCCGGCTGCAATTCGAGGCCGAGAAGGGCCCGGTCAAGGCGGCGATGTTCATTCCCTCGCGTACCGGGCGGCTCATCATCGTGGACCAGAGCTTCGTCTCGCCCGGCTACGGTATCACGACCGAGCCGCAGCCCGGCCAAGGGATCAAGGCTGCCTACTCGATCCGGGATGCGACGGGACTGCAGGCGGTCTACTACCGCGCCGTGATTCAACCCTCGCGGGTGGCCGAGCAGGAGGCGCGCGACAGCACCCCGAAGCTCGCGCCGCCCGAGCTGCAGGGACCGCGTCTCGCGGCGGCGCAGGCGGTCATCGAGTCCGCCAGGCGGCAGTCCTCGGATGCGTCGACACTGGCCGCGATCATCGTCAAGCTGCTCAAGACCGCACGTCCCGAGTCCGAGGAGTCATTCCTGCTCGGGCCGCAGCCGACCAATCGCCGGCTGGTCGTCGTG
>DASPGR010000093.1:0-4045 GCA_035620515.1 Burkholderiales bacterium
GCCCGATACGCTGAAGGAGCTGCGCACCGCGTTCCAGGGCGCCGACGGCCACACCCACGTGGGGCGGTTCATCGACATGCACGACGTGGGCGATGCGCTGATCGCTCAGGGTTTCGCCGATCCGGTCATGGACATGGAGCACGTGACGCTTACCTATGCGACGGTCCGCGATTTGATGCGCGATCTGAAATGTATCGGCGCCCGCAACCTGACGCGCGGACGGCCCGCGACCCTGAGCGGCAAGTCCCTCATGGCGAAGGTCGCGCAGGCCTACGAGGCGTTCCGCAAGGAGGGCAACCTGCCGGCAACATTTGAGGTGGTCTACGGCCACGCCTGGAAACCGCAGGCGCGACTGAGCCCCACAGGGCGTCCCGTCATCGACATCAAGCCACGGCAGACGTAAAAAAAATAAAAAATGGGGCCAGATTCGAATTTCTGCGCGCGAAGCGGCAAACAGGAACAGGAATTCGAACCTGACCCCATTTTTACCACGCGCAGAAATTCGAACCTGACCCCATGACCCACGGCTATTTCGTTACCGGAACGGACACCGGCGTCGGCAAGACCTTGATCGCGTGCGCGCTCCTGCGCGCGTTCGTGGCAGCCGGCTACCGCGCGGTCGGCATGAAGCCCGTCGCCGCGGGCGCCGAACCGCACGGTGAGCATGTCGTGTACGGCGATGTCGAGGCGCTCTGCGCCGCGGGCAATGTCGTGGCGCCGCGTGAGGTGGTGAATCCGTACGCGTTCCGGCGGCCGATCGCGCCGCATATCGCCGCGGCCGAGGAGGGCGTAGTGATCGACCTCGCCCATATCGAGCGCAGCTTCCGCACCCTCGCCGAGCGCTCCGATGCGATCGTGGTTGAAGGCGTGGGCGGATTTCGCGTGCCGCTCGGTCCCGCGGCGGACACTGGCGACCTCGCGTGTCGGCTCGGCCTGCCGGTCATTCTGGTGGTGGGGATGCGGCTCGGCTGCTTGAATCACGCGCTCCTTACTGCGGAATCCATTGCGGCCCACGGTCTCGCGCTCGCCGGTTGGGTGGCAAACCACGTGGACCCGGACATGGGCGCAGCCGATGAGAATGTTGCGGCGCTCGAGGCGCGCCTCCCCGCGCGACTGCTGGCCCGAGTGCCGCACGCGGGAACCCCCGGAAGCGACGCGGTCGGGCGGCTTCTCGCGCACATCGTGCCGCGCCGGCATGCCGGTCGTAACTTGCTCTGAAATCTCCGAAAAACGCCGCCCGCCTCGGTTGCCTACGAGGGTCCCATATGTTAAATTCCGCACGCTCGACGCGGATGCTGGCGCTTGCAGGCGATGACAGCAGGAACAGGATGCAGCGATGTGTCGCAAGCGGCCGAGTTTTCGCTCGTCGCGCGGCGCAATAACTCGCTCTCCCCATCCGGCCGTCTCCGGGTTTTCGTCTTTGTCTTCGCCGTCTCGATCGGCATTGCCTCCGCGTTCGCGATATTCGGTGCGTGGCTGATCCTGCCGTTTGCCGGGCTCGAGATGCTGGTGCTCTACCTCGCTTTCCGCGCGATCGGCCGCCATGCCGGTGATTACGAACGGATCGCGATCGGGCGCGACAGGGTCCGCGTGGAATCCTGCGAGACCGGGCAGCTGAGCCACGACGAGTTGAGCCGCTACTGGGCGCGGGTCGTGGCGAGCCGTGACGGCCGGTATCTCGCGCTGCGCTCCCACGGGCGCGAGCTCGCAATCGGGCGCCACCGGAGCGACGAGCAGCGCCTCGAGCTTGCAAGGGCGCTCGCGCTGGAGCTGCGCGGAGCGAAGCGGGACGCAAAACTTGCAGACGGGCATTCACGATAGGGTGGGGTACGCATGATCGGCAGGGGTATGACGTTTCTGGCGGGCGTCCTGATGACGGGTTTCACGACCGTTGCGGCGGCCGCCGAATCCAGGATCGATTTCCAGACGCCGCAATCGCCCATCGCGCAGCAGGTCTACGACCTGCACCTCATCATCCTCGCGATCTGCGCGGTGATCTTCGTGGGCGTCTTCGGCGTGATGCTCTACTCGATCATCAAGCACCGCAAGTCGGCCGGCCACAAGGCCGCGCACTTCCACGAGAACACGACGGTCGAGATGATCTGGACGATCGTCCCGTTTTTTGTGCTGATCGCGATGATGTTTCCGTCCACCAGCGTGCTCCTCGCAATGCGCGATACCTCAGCGCCCGACATGACCATCAAGGTAACCGGCTACCAGTGGAAATGGGGCTACGAGTACCTGCAGGGCGAGGGGCAGGGGATCCATTTTTACAGCACACTGGCGACGCCGCGCGACCAGATCGAAGGACGGGCGCCGAAGGGACAGCACTACCTCCTCGAAGTGGACAATCCGCTCGTCGTGCCGGTCGGCAAGAGAGTCCGGGTGCTCACCACCGCGCAGGACGTGATCCACTCCTGGTGGGTGCCTGCGCTGGGCGTGAAGCAGGACGCGAACCCCGGGTTCATCCGGGACGCCTGGTTCAAGGCCGACACGCCCGGTGTCTATCGCGGCCAGTGCGCCGAGCTGTGCGGCAAGGATCACGGGTTCATGCCGATCGTTGTCCACGCGGTGGCGCCGGAGAAGTACGCGGCCTGGGTTGCCGATCAGCAGAAGCTGATGGTGGCGACCGCAGTCGACCCCAACAAGCAGTGGACGCTTGATGAGCTCAAGGCCCGGGGCGCGAAAGTCTACGCCCAGCAATGCGTGGCCTGCCACCAGCCGACCGGAAAGGGCATGCCCCCAGCCTTTCCCCCGCTCTCGGGCTCCAAGATCGTCAACGGCCCGAAGGAAGGACAGATCGGGATTCTGCTGAACGGCGTCGTGAAGGACGGCAAACCGACGGCCATGGTGTCATTCAAGCATCTCTCGAACGAGGATCTTGCGGCCGTCATCACCTATACCCGCAACAGCTGGGATAACAGCACCGGCCAGGCCGTCACGCCTGCCGAGGTCAAGGCGCAACGCAAGTAGAGGCATCCGCCAAGGAAAGTTTTCGGGAGAGCCCTGTATGGAAGCAACACACACCCACGGTCACGACCACGGGCACGACGATCACGCGCATCACCCCTACGGGATCATGCGCTGGGTCACGACCACGAATCACAAGGACATCGGCACGATGTATCTGTGGTTCAGCTTCACCATGTTCATGGTGGGCGGCGCGATGGCCTTCATCATCCGCGCGGAGCTGTTCCAGCCCGGCCTGCAGGTGGTCGATCCGGATTTCTTCAACCAGATGACGACGCTGCACGGCCTCATCATGGTGTTCGGCGCGATCATGCCGGCTTTCGTCGGCTTCGCGAACTGGCAGATACCGATGATGATCGGCGCGCCCGACATGGCCTTCCCGCGGCTCAACAACTGGAGCTTCTGGCTGCTGCCGCCGGCCGCGCTGCTGCTCATCGTTTCGCTCTTCGTTCCCGGGGGCGCCGCTTCGGCCGGGTGGACGCTCTATGCGCCGCTCTCGGTGCAGCTCGGCATGGGTATGGATCTCACGATCTTCGCGGTCCACATCCTCGGGATGTCCTCCATCCTGGGCTCGATCAACATCATCACGACGATCCTCAACATGCGCGCGCCGGGCATGACGATGATGAAGCTTCCGCTTTTCGTGTGGACTTGGCTCATCACGGCGTACCTCCTGGTTGCGGTGATGCCGGTGCTGGCGGGCGCGGTCACCATGATCCTGACCGACCGCCACTTCGGGACGCACTTCTTCAACGCCGCGGGCGGCGGGGACCCGGTGCTCTACCAGCACATCTTCTGGTTCTTCGGCCACCCCGAGGTCTACATCATCGCGATTCCCGCGTTCGGCGTCATCTCCCAGGTCATCCCGGCCTTCTCCCGCAAGCCGCTCTTCGGCTATACCTCGATGGTGTACGCGACGGCGTCGATTGCCGTACTCTCGTTCATCGTCTGGGCCCATCACATGTATACGGTCGGGATGCCGGTCGTGGGACAGGTCTTCTTCATGTACGCGACGGTGCTGATCGCCGTTCCCACGGGGGTGAAGGTTTTCAACTGGGTTGCGACCATGTACCGG
>DASPGR010000094.1:0-9609 GCA_035620515.1 Burkholderiales bacterium
GGGGCGGTGCTGATGCCCTTCTCGTCCTCGACCGTGAACTGCGGCTTCTGCTTGTAGCCGAACAGCATCGCGGTGAGGTTGCTCGGAAACTGCCGCACGACGACGTTGTATTCCTGGACCGCCTTGATATAGCGGTTGCGGGCGACCGCAATGCGGTTCTCGGTGCCCTCGAGCTGCGCCTGCAGGTCCCTGAAGTTGGCATCCGACTTGAGCTGCGGGTAGCGCTCGACGACGACGAGAAGGCGCGAGAGCGCCGAGGTGAGCTCGCCCTGCGCCGCCTGAAACTTCGCAAAGGCCTGCGGATCGTTGATGAGCTCCGGCGTTGCCTGTATCGCGCCAACCCGCGCGCGCGCGTTGGTTACACCCAGCAGGACGTCGCGCTCCTGCGCGGCGAAGCCTTTCACGGTGTTGACGAGATTCGGCACGAGATCCGCCCGACGCTGATACTGGTTCACCACCTCTGCCCAACTCGCCTTGATTCTCTCATCAGTCGACTGCAGGGTGTTGTAGCCACAACCCGGCAGAATCAGCACCGCGATAGCCAGCGCCATCGCCTTCAGGTAGCTATCCATGTCTTTCTCCGTTCTCACTACTTACGCCGTTCGCACTCTGCAGGTCGTTCATGGCGCGCACGGCAAAGCAAAGGTCGGCCCATGCCTTGGCCTTGTCCGGAAGATTGCGCAGCAGGTAGGCCGGATGATACGTCACAATCAGCGCGGTGCCGCGGTACTCATGAAGCTTTCCGCGCAGGCTGGCAATGCTCGCGTCGGTGGCAAGGAGATTGGACACCGCGACTCTCCCTAACGCGACGATCAGCTTCGGCCGGATGAGCTCGATCTGGCGGTGCAGGTACGGTTCGCAAGCGTGCAGCTCGCCCGGCTCAGGGTTGCGGTTTCCGGGGGGACGGCACTTGACGCAGTTCGCAATATAGACGTTCTGCCCGCGCTTGAGCTGGATCGCAGCAAGCATGTTGTCGAGCAGGCGTCCCGCCTGCCCGACGAAGGGCTCGCCCTGCGCATCTTCCTCGGCGCCCGGCCCTTCGCCCACGAAGAGCCAGTCGGCGTTCTCGTCGCCCACGCCGAATACCGTCTTGTTGCGCTTCTGGTGCAGCACGCAATCGGCGCATTGGGCGACCCTTGCCTTCAGTGCCGGCCACTCGAGGCTCATGATCTGCGCGCGCCGATCCCCCCCTTCGCTAACGGGTGACCCGCGGCTGAGCGACGCTGATGCGGCAACGGGTTCGGCCGCCCCGGTTTCGACGTCGGTACCCGCTTCGGGCGCAGCCGCTGGATCGGAGCGCAGCCGCCAGATGGGCGTCAGCCCCATCTCTTCCAGCATCAGCTCACGCCGCGTTTTTCCCATGCTTCAGGCGAGCGAAAGCTCGAGCAGGATCGCATCCTCGCGCACCGCGCCGTCCGGATAGTAGCCGCGCCGCAGGGCAATTTCCGAGAAGCCCGCGGACGCATAGAGCGCGCGCGCGGCGCTGTTCGAAGGCCGCACTTCCAGGAGTATTGTTCTCGCGCCGTAGTCGCGGGCGAGCTTCACCACGAAAGCGAGCAGGTTTCGCCCCAGGCCCCGGCGCTGCCATGGCGCGCCGACGGTGAGATTGAGGAGGTGCGCCTCACCGGCCGCGATCATCACCATCGTGTAGCCGGCGATCTTGCCGCCGCACTCGAGAACCCACCCGTGATAGCCCGCCTCGAGGGAATCGCTGAAGTTGCCGCGCGTCCAGGGATGCGGATAGGCTGCCTGCTCGATTGCCGCGATCACGTCGAGATCGGGTGCCGTCATGCGCCGGTAGCGCGGCAGCGTATCAATTTGGGCGCTCATCGGTGCGCAAGGCCACCTTGTCCCGTATGTACACCGGCAGTGCCTGCTCCGCGGGCACCCCGTTGCCCCGCTCAAGCTCGCGCGCACCGAGTACCGCGATCTCGCGGGCGTGCGGGTAGACCTCCGCCCGGATCTCTGACAGGAGCCCGGCATACCGCTTGCTCAATGCTGCTCCATACGCCGAGAAACCGCCTCCGCACCCTACCCACGTTCCGGCCGGAAGCATCGGTGCGGCTTCCGGCGTGGAGAGCGCCGCCTCATGCACAGCGCGCCAGCCGGCGCCTGACCGCGCGTAGGCGGCATGATAGACCTCGCCCATGCGCGCATCGAGGCAGCACACCACGCGCTCCGATTGCACGGCTTCGGCGAGCGCGAGCAGCGTGCTCACGCCGACGACCGGCAGGCCGCTGCCGAATGCGAGCCCCTGCGTAACGCCGCAGGCAATGCGCAGCCCCGTGAACGTTCCGGGACCGCGCCCGAACGCGATGCCATCGAGATCCTTCAGGGTAAGCGCGTGCTTCCGCAGCAGCTCGTCCACCATGGGAAGCAGCAGCTGCGAATGGGTCTGCCCTGCCGCAGCTTCACGCGAGTCCACAGCTCCATCGAGTAATAACGCAGCGCTGCAGTGCTCGGTCGAAGTGTCCAGAGCGAGGATCTTCATGCCAGCCATCGCCATACGGGGACACTTTGATTCTAGCCTACAATCTGCCCGCCTCGCCGATCGCGGCGCGGGCGCCGGGGCGCGAACCGCATCGCGCGGGTGCACCGCCGCTGCTACAATAACCGCGCGTTACCGCATCGGCACCGTGAATATGCCCGGCACGGGGAGGCGATTCTGAAGACCATTCTCGAGTACCTCGAGTCGTTTGCCACCGTCGTCCTCGTGCTCGCGGGGATCAGCGGACTCTCCTGGCACCTGTTCCGCGATGACGGGTGGCTGGAAATGGCGTTCGGCAACATTTTCGAGCTGCACCTCCAGTACCCGCTGATCGCCATCCCGGGCACGCTCGCGGCGATCATCATGCTGCGGATGTGGCGCGAGAACCGCCTGGCGCGCGGCCGGCTGCAGGAGCTGCCCAATATCTTCATCTACACGCTGATGGCCCTCGGCGTGTACTTCATCGGCTACTTCTGGATACACGGCACCCTCTAGCGTGCCAATCGGAACCCCTCCTGCCTGAGGAGGGGTGCCCGCGCAAGCGGGCGGGGTGGTGGGAGGTCAGATCCGGAAGATTCCGTCGGCGGCGAGGCGCTCGATCTCGGCGCCTTTATAACCCAGCCCCAGTAACACCTCGCGCGTGTGCTCGCCGACGCGCGGCAGGGCGTGGCCTGCGCCGAGCCGGCGCCCGTCCATCTCCAGCGGCAGGATCGGCGATTTGCTCTTCATCCCGTTGGGAAGCTCGAGGGGCACGAGCCCGCCCGATGCGTTGAGGTGAGGATCGTCGAGCAGGTCCTCGGGCCGCGTGATGGGGGCAAACGGCAAGCCGAGTTCCTCGCAGCGCTGCATCGCTTCGCTCTTGGTCAGGCGGCGGAACAGCCCGGCCACCACGGGAATGATTCGGGCGCGCGCCTCCACGCGCTGTGGATTGGTCTTCAGCAGCGGGTCCGAGAGAAACTCGTTCAGCGCGAACGCTTCGCAGAAAACCTTCCATTGCGAGTCGGTCACGACGCCGACGAAGAGCTTCTCGCCGTCGGCGGTATCGAATGTGTCGTATACCGCCCAGGCACGGATCCGGTCGGGCATCGGCACCGCCGTGCGTCCGGTCATCACGCTCTCCAGCATGTGCTGGGCCATGAGAAAGACGTTGTTCTCGAAGAGCGCGCTGGTGACGGTCTGGCCGAGACCGGTGCTCTGGCGCTGGTGAAGCGCCGCCAGGATTCCGATCGCACCGAACATGCCGCCCATGACGTCGTTGATCGAAGCGCCGGCCCGCAGCGGCCCGTAGCGGCCTCCCGTCATGTATGCAAGCCCGCCCATCATCTGCACGACTTCGTCCAGCGCCGTGCGGTGCTCGTAGGGCCCGGCGAGAAAGCCCTTGTGCGAGCAATAGATTATTCCGGGATTGAGCTTTTTCAGCGCCTCGTAGCCCAGGCCGAGCTTCTCCATCGCGCCCGGGCGGAAGTTCTCGGAAAGGACATCGGCGCTTTTCGCGAGGCGCAGCACCGCTTCGCGCCCCGGCTCCGACTTGAGATCGACCGCGAAGCTCTTCTTGTTGCGGTTGTACGCGGGGAAAAAGCCTGCGCCCGACGCGGTGAGCTGGCGCGTATGGTCGCCGTCGAGGGGCTCGACCTTGACCACCTCGGCGCCGAGATCAGCCAGGATGAGGCCGCAGGTCGGCCCCATCACCATGTGCACGAATTCAACGACCCTTATTCCCGTCAACGGCAACGCCTGCGGCATATCGCCCTCCCGAGGGCATCGATACTATACGAATTGTCAATTGCCCCGCCCGATAGGAGAATCGTGCGGGTAACCCACGACAGCCTACTACCGTCCAGGAGGAGATTCGATGAGCACCCCGATCAAGCGGCAACAGTCAGGACCCGTTCACTCGCGCATCGTCGAGCACGGCGACGTCGTCTACCTTGCGGGAACGACGGCCGACAACCGCGCGGCGTCCTGCAAGGAGCAGACCGAGGAGATTCTCAAGAAGATCGATTCATTTCTGGCGCTTACCGGGACGAACAAGTCGCGCCTGTTGAGCGCAACCGTCTGGCTGACGGACATCCGCCAGAAGGATCAGATGGACGCCGCGTGGAAGGTCTGGGTCGATCCCGACAACAAGCCCGCCCGGGCGTGCGTCGAATCGAGGCTCGGCACGCCGGATACCCTCGTGGAGATCATGGTCACCGCCGCCAAATAAGGACCCACCCCCACCCTCGCCCTCCCCCTGAGGGGGAGGGAAATTGTTTTCGTCTCGCCCTCCCCCTGAGCGGGAGGGAAGTTGCTTTCGCCTCAGCTCAGGTGTTCTTGCCCTTGGCCTTCGGCTCGATGTGCGCGAGGCGCGCGAGATCGCGGTGGATGCGGGCGACGCGCTCGATCTGCCCCTTCGCGGGGAAACGTTCGTAGAAACCCTCGATGCGGAAGCTTCTCGCCTGCTCCGTCCAGGGCGCAAGCCGCGCCTCCCAGCGCTGCTGCCGCCCGTCGGCGGGGTCGGCGTCGTCGCGCGCGAGATCGGCGCACACGCGGATCATGGCCTTCAGCGTGACCGGCTTCGTGACCATGTAGTTGGGGTGGCCCCAGCCGTTCCCCCAAACCTTCTGGGCGGCTTTCAGGAAATCCCGCACGATCGCGTAGTAGCGGTCCGCTTCGCGGCCCACGTTGGATGTGCGCTGGATCTTGCGCCACTCCCCGCTTACCCAGCGATGCAGCTCGTTGAAGAGCTCCGCCTGCAGGATCCACTTGTCCTGCTGGCTCCTCCCCCCGAGCCGGTTGATGCGGTAGCGAAGCGGGCTGTCGCCCTCGCTGTAGAGCTTCTCGACCAAGCGCGCAGCAAAGCGCCGGTCCGGATCGGCCCACGAGATGCGCTCATAGAGGTCCACCAAGTGGCTCTTGTTGATGCGCGTCGGGGTCGAATTGATGATGACAAACATCTCCGCGGCAAAGTCCTCGCTCCGCCCGTCGAAGATGATGCATGGCACGTGGATGTTGTTGCCTTCGCCCGGCCGCTCGCGCAGATAGAAGTGCAGCGCCGCAAGCCGGTGCTGGCCGTCGATGATGAGGTATTTCGACTGCGGCTCCTGCAGGCGCCCCACCATCTGCTCGCCGTTCAGCGCCTGGAACTGGAGCCTTTCGTGGGTGAAGAGCAGCACCGTCCCCGGGATCGGCGGCTGGCTTACGGCCATCTCGTAGAAATTCTTGAGCGCCCTCACCTTGGCACGGGAGAGCTGGCGCTGGAAGGCCGCGTCGTTGTGCTCGATCCGGGCGATGAACTGGGCAATCTCGTCGCTCTGGGATATGACCTGCGGCGCGATCTGCTCACCCTCCCCGTAATAGCGGCTGATGAACCTCACCTTGCCCAGGATGTCCTTCGCCGGGCAGCTGGCAAAGTAAAAGGTGCCGTCCTTCTGTCGGATGCGCGTGGCAAGCATGGCTAGGTCGTCCCGGAGTTATCGATCTTGAGCCCGTAACAGGCTCCCCGCCCCGGGCGTCCGGGCCCGGGCGGGACGGAGCTATTTTAGCGTCTTGGGAGGCCCTAAGCGAGGAATGGGCCCGGGGGCTCTAATACGGCGTCATGGCGGGCCCGGCAAAGCCGCGTGACCGGCGCCCGCTCAGGCCTTCACCACATCAACCGGAGCAAATCGGCCGCCGAGCGCCCGTGCTGCGTCGAGGCCCCACCAGCGCTCGAGCACGGTCGCATAGAGCTCGCGAAAATCCACGGCGAAGGGCGGATTGCCGTTGCCGTCCAGACGCGAGAGCCCCGGTGAGAGCCCGTAGAGCCCGCCGCGAACACGCCCGCCCAGGACGAAATGGGCGTTGGCCGTGCCGTGGTCGGTGCCGCGCGAAAGATTCTCGCGCGGCCGGCGCCCGAACTCGGCGTAGGTCACGACGAGCGTGTTGTCCCAGCGATTGATCTCTTTCAGCGCGGAGCGCAGGGCGACGAGCCCCTCGGCCAGGTCCTTCAGCAGCCGGGTGTGAGTGGCGGGCTGGTTGCTGTGCGTGTCGAAGCCCCCAAGCGACACCTTCATGGCGGCAACCCCCCCGCTCGAGGAGGCGACTTGTGCCGCCGTGCGGATGGCATTGCCGAGGGCCGAGCGCGGAAACGCGGTGGCAAATTCGTGCTTCCCATCGAGGTTCGCCGCCGCCTGCACGATGTCCCGCTCGACTCTCAGGATGTGGCCAAGCGCCGGGTTGCGTCCATCCGTGGCGGGAGCAGCACGCCGGGCCTGCCGCAGGAACTGCTCTGTATTGACCAGGGCGATGGCCCGTGTGCTGCCGCCCGCGAACGGGCCCATTTCTGCGCTGCCCACCACCACGCCATCGGCCGCAAAGCGGCTGGGCGGCGGGGCGGTGGAAAATGCCCGGGCGAGCCACCCGTCTGAAAGGTACTCGTTGCTGCGCGATGCCGTATCCCAGATCTCGATCGAGCGGAAATGGGAGAGATTCCCTCCGGGGTAGCCCACGCTCTGCACCACGGCGAGCTCCCCCTGCTTCCATAACCCCATCAGCGGCTCGAGCGCCGGATTGAACCCGCTGCGCTGATCGAGCTGCAGCACCTGCTCGCGGGGTATGGCGAGCCTCGGCCGGAGCTCGTAATACGCCTGGTCGGTATAGGGGATGACGGTGTTGAGGCCGTCATTTCCGCCCTTGAGCTCGACCAGGATGAGGAGGTTCGAGTAGCTGCCCGCGGCACGCTGCCCGAATGCGATGCCGGGCAGAAGCGCGCTGACGGTCGCAGCGCCGACGCTATTCAGAAATTCACGCCTGTCCATGGCCGTCTCCGCGTCCCTACTTCAACTGGTAGACCGGGTCCTGCACCAGCTCCCGGATGAGGGTCATGCCTCGGGCGTCCGCGCCGGGCGCGTTCACTGGCGCCATTGCGAGCAGAACCGGCTGCAGATGCGCGGCATCCTCGCGGGCGAACTGCCCGAGCCAGCTGCGGCTGTCGAACTCAACCGCCATCATGGCCCGAATGAAGCGCTCGCGCCCCTCGGGCAGCCGGCCTGCCCCTTTGGGCGCGCTCATGTCGCCCGCGGCTCCGTCCATCGACGCCGCCAGCATGGGCCGCAGCTCATCCGCCCGAAACAATCGCTCCAGAAACGCCTTGCGCGCCAGCAGGGTGGTCGAATTGATCCACGCCTCGCCCCCTGGCCACCCCTTCACGTTGGGCGGCGCAAAAAGGCGCTGGCCGAGCTGGTTGGTCGCAAAGACGAAGGGGATGACCTCTCCGGTTCTGAAATGGAACTGTCTCAGGGTTCCGACGACGAGCTCGACCGGGGACTTGATCAGCACGGCGCGGTTACGTGGGTCATAAAAGGCGTCCGAGGTCAGCACCGCCCTCATCGCCGCGCGGATGTCATAGCCCGAGTCGCGGAATACCCGGCCCATCCGCGCCACCTCTGCCGCATCGGGAGCGGGCGAGACGAATTCGCGCCAGAGCTTTGCCACGATGAAATCCGCGGTCTGGTGTTGAGCGAGCAGAATGCCGGTCACTGCATCGCCGTCGAGCTTCCCGCTCCTTCCCAGCACCGTCTTCACCCCTTCGTCGTGCGCGCCCCGCCGGTAGCGGAACTCCCCGCTGTCGGGGTCGACGCTCCACCCCGTGAACGCCCGGGCGGCCTCCTTCACGTCCTCCTCGCCGTACTGCCCCTCGCCAAGCGTGAAGAGCTCCATCAGCTCGCGCGCGAAGTTCTCATTGGGCTTGCCCTTGCGGTTGGAGGCGCTGTCGAGGTAAACCACCATCGCCGGATCGCGCGAGACGGCACGAAGCAGCTCGCCGAAATTGCCCAGTGCATGGCGCCGCAGGAGCACGTTCTGGCGGTACATCAACTGCGGAGATCGCACCTTCTGCAGGCTCGAGACGAAATGGTTGTGCCAGAAGAGTGTCATCCTCTCCGTCAGGGGCGAGGGCGTGGTGAGCATCTCGGCGAGCCACCAAGATTGCAGCTCGAAGGACTGCCGGAAGATCTCCTGCCGCGCGAGCTTGCGCTCTTCCGGGCTCATGTTACGGAAGCGGCGCAGCGATTCGAATGGCGCGGTTGCCCAGTCCGGAGGCGGCGTCGCGGCCTGCCTCTCCGTCGATGCGAGCAAGCGGTCGGCCGCCTGCTCGCGATCAAGGAGGGCGAAGGCGTCGATCTCGGCGGGGCTTGCTGCGAAGCTGGTGCGATTGAGCAGGTGGCGCGCGGCGTCAAAGCCGATGGGCGCGCCCGCCTGCGCGGGCGCCGGAAGCGAAGCGCTGAGGACGGCAAGGAAGGCGAGGATAAACCTGAACCGCCGAGACGCCGAGAGAATCGACTTCAACACCTGAACCGCCAAGCCGCCAAGAGCGCCAAGAGGTTCATAGATCAAGAATCACGACTCTAACCCCTGACGGACGGTTCGCCTCTAGCGGCCCCCGTTCAGGACTGCCGGTCCTTTTGCCGCTTCGCCGCGCGGGCCTTGCGGGCGGCTTCGATCTCGTCGCGTGTCACACGGCCGTCCTTGTCGGCGTCGATCACGTCGAAGCGCCGTGCGAGACGGGGCATCCCCTTCTCGGCCTCAGCGCGCGAGAGCGATCCGTCGCCGTCGGAATCGGCCTGCTTGAAGCGCTCGGAGAATCGCGCCTGGCGCTCGGCCCGGCACTGCTCGGGGTTCTCCCGGCACTGCTCACGCCGCGCCCGTACGGCCAGGCATTTCTCCTGATTTTCCTCGCACCACTTCTCGAAGCGGGCACGGCGCTCTGCCCGGCATGCCTCGGGGTCTGCCTTGCACTTCTCGCGCTGCTCGGCACGCCGGGCGCGCAGCTCCTCGCACTTTGCGGGGTCGGAGCGGCACAGTTCATCGAAGCGAGCATGTCGCCCGCTCTCGTTGCCACTACTAGTCGCCCCTACGGTCGCTCCAGAAAGACCTTCTGTTGCACGGGTCAGCACAGGCGCGGCCAGCAAGGCCAGCGTCAGCGCGGCTGTCATGATGAGTCTCATGTCATATCTCCAATGTTGAGAGTCCCTAACATAATGAAACACGCGTGCGTTGCGCGCCAAAATCGTCGATGACGCGAAGGACGGCGCAGGACAGTATCCGGAATACGGCCAAGCCGGCCGACAAAGTCAGCGACGATTTTGGCCGCAACCCCGGCGCAA
>DASPGR010000095.1:0-2844 GCA_035620515.1 Burkholderiales bacterium
GTTCGCGAACGCCCGGGCCTGGGGTGAGTTTCATACTCCGAAGAACCTTGCCATGGCGCTCGCCGTGGAGGCCGCCGAGCTGATGGAGCATTTTCAGTGGCTGACACCCGGCGAGAGCGCTGCGCTGCCGGCCTCCAGGAAACGCGAGGTCGCGCAGGAGATTGCCGACGTCCTGATCTATCTGGTGCGCCTTTCGGACGTGCTGGGAATCGCCCCGTTGCCGGCCGCCTTTGCAAAGCTCTCCGTCAACGCGCGAAAGTACCCGGTCGCCCGCACCCGGGGATCGGCCGTGAAGTACTCCCGCCGGGGGCGCGGGCGGCATCCTCTATAATTACTGGGGGTGTCATCGCGCTGGTGAGCCACATTACTGCGAATTCGAGCGGACGCCACCGGAACGGCGCCGCTCAATTCGCGAGGCGCCCGGGATCTCCATGACTTACTACAGGCATCACGTCTTTTTCTGCTGCAACCAGCGCGAGAACGGCGAGCGCTGCTGCAACGACTGCGGATCGCGCGAGATGCGCGATTACGCCAAGGATCGCGTCAAGGCGTTGAAGCTCGCCGGGCGCGACAAGGTCCGGATCAACCAGGCCGGGTGCCTCGACCGCTGCGACGAGGGTCCGGTGGTGGTGATCTATCCCGAGGCCGTGTGGTACACCTACGTCGATCGCCACGACATCGACGAGATCATCAATGAGCACCTGGTCCACGGCCGGATCGTCGCGCGACTGCGTATCTAGGGCCTGCTTGGTGAATAGCGAAGAGTGAGTGGTTGCGGCGGCCCTTCGCGGCCCCGTTTTCAGTTTCCATTCCCGTTTCCCGCTCCATGTCTTCCGTGCATGTTCGCCCCCTGCCGCCCGCGTCGCTTACGCGCATCTTGATTGATGGGCCGGCCGGCGTCATCGAGACCGATATCAACGACCCGGGCAGCGCGCCCCGCGGCATCGCTCTTATCGCGCACCCCAATCCCCTCCAGGGCGGCACCAAGGACAACAAGGTGGTGACCACTCTCGCCAAGACGTTCTTCGCGCTCGGCCATGTTGCCGTCCGCCCGAATTTCCGCGGCGTGGGTGCGTCGGCCGGCGCCTTCGATGAGGGGCCCGGAGAGGCCGAGGACCTCGCCGCGGTGGCTGCGCATCTGAAACAGCGCTACGGCGAGCTGCCGGTGGTGCTCGCCGGATTCTCCTTCGGAGGGTACGTTCAGACGCTCGCTGCCCGGCGCATTCGGCCGCAGCGCCTGGTGCTCGTTGCGCCTGCCGTGAACCGGTTCAAGGCCGAAACCGTCCCGCCGGACACCCTCGTCATTCACGGTGAGAGCGATGATGTCGTGCCGCTCGCCGCCGTGCTCGAGTGGGCCCGGCCGCAAGAGCTTCCGATCGTGGTAGTGCCGGGCGGGGAGCATTTCTTCCACGGCCGGCTTAAATTGCTCGCGGATATCGTGGTTCGGCATTTCCAGGGTTAGGCGGGCCTCGCCATGAGCCAGCTGCAAGCGAGGGGCTTGCGCAAGTCATATGGTTCGCTCGAAGTGGTGGCCGGCGTGGACCTCGCGCTGGAGCGCGGTGAGTGTTTCGGCCTGCTCGGCCCGAACGGCGCGGGCAAGACCACGACGCTCCGGCTGTGCCTCGGGCTGATCGAGCCGGACGGCGGGTCGATCGAGATGTTCTCCCTGCCGGTGCCGGATCGCGCCCGCGATGCGCGGCAGAGGGTCGGGGTCGTGCCCCAGAGCGACAACATCGATCCTGACTTCACCGTGGAGGAGAATCTGCTCGTCTACGGCCGCTACTTCGGCCTCAAGGAGGCCGAGATACGCGCCCGCATTCCGGGGCTGCTCGAGTTCGCCGGCTTGAACGGTCGCGCAGGCTCGCGAATCCACACGCTTTCCGGAGGCATGAAGCGGCGGCTCACGCTCGCACGAGCGCTCGTCAACGACCCGGACCTGATTTTTCTCGATGAGCCGACGACCGGCCTCGACCCGCAGGCACGGCATCTCATCTGGGAGCGATTGCGGCGCCTGCTCCATCAGCGCAAGACCATCTTTCTCACGACCCACTTCATGGAGGAAGCCGAGCGCTTGTGCCACCGGGTCGCGATCATGGACCATGGCCGCATCATCGCGCAGGGGGCGCCGCGCGCTCTGGTCCGGGCGCATATCGAACCGCAGGTGGTCGAGGTCTACGGAGACGGCGCCGCGCGCTGGGTGCAGGAATTCGGACGCGGGGAGAGCGAGCGCTGCGAGCGCGCGGGGGAAACGGTTTTCTGCTATACCCGAGATGCGGGCCGGCTGGTGCAGAGCCTCGAAACGCAGGAAGATCTTCGCTACCTTCACCGCCATGCCAATCTCGAGGACGTCTTTCTCAAGTTGACAGGCCGCGAAATGCGCGACTGATCCTCGTCACCCGTCGCCCATCACCGAGGCAACCGATATGGAAGGAGACAGGCAAACATGATTGCGAAACAGCTGGCGCTGCCGGATTTCAGCCTGCGCCATCTTCACGTGTGGCGCCGCAACTCGCTCGTCTGGCGCAAGCTCGCCGTGCCTTCCATGCTGGGAAACCTGGCCGATCCGCTGCTCTATATGCTGGGTCTCGGCTACGGCCTGGGCGCCATGCTCTCCGACGTGGGAGGCATGCCCTATATCGCGTTTCTGGCCTCCGGCATCGTGTGCTCGAGCACCATGATGAGCGCGTCGTTCGAGGCGATGTACTCCGGATTCTCGCGGATGCACGTCCAGAAGACCTGGGATGCCATCATCAATGCTCCCGTCACGCTGGATGACGTGGTGCTGGGAGAGGCCGTGTGGGCGGCGTCGAAGAGCGTGCTGTCCGGCACGGCCGTGCTGATCGT
>DASPGR010000096.1:0-4352 GCA_035620515.1 Burkholderiales bacterium
GAAGGGTGCGCGCGAGCCGGCTGCGCACTGATTGGGGGGGAAACGGCGGAGATGCCGGGAATGTATCCGACGGGCGAGTACGATCTGGCGGGCTTCGCCGTCGGAATCGTCGAGAAAGGCGACATCATTGATGGGTCGAGCATCGCGGCAGACGATGTCGTGCTGGGCCTTGCCTCGAGCGGTGCGCACTCGAACGGCTATTCGCTCATCCGCAAGATCATCGCCGTCAAGCGCTTCGATCTCGCAACGCAGATTGCGGGCCGGAAACTGAGCGAGCTGATACTGGAGCCCACCCGCATCTACGTTAAACCGGTCCTGAAGCTCACGGCGGCGGTCCGGGTAAAGGGACTTGCTCATATCACGGGCGGAGGCCTGGTCGAGAACGTGCCGCGCGTGTTGCCCGAAGCGCTCGCCGCGCGCATCGAGCGCCGGGCGTGGGCGATGCCGGCATTGTTCCGCTGGCTTCAGGACCAGGGCACCATCGCCGATGAGGAGCTCTTCCGGGTGTTCAATTGCGGCATCGGAATGGCGATCGTGGTCGGCTCCCGCGATGCAGACCGCGCCATGCAGATCCTGCGCGGGGCGGGGGAAACCGTCTGGCCCATCGGGCGCATCGAGCGGCGTGCGCCCGACGGGCCGCAAGTCATTCTTGTCTAGAGGTGTCACGCACCACCGAAGCGATGGCTGAGAAGACCGTTGTCATCCTCATCTCCGGCCGCGGCAGCAACATGGAGGCGATCCTCCGGGCGCAGCTGCCGATCCGCGTCGCGTGCGTGATCAGCAACGAGCCCGACGCCGGGGGGCTCGCCACGGCGCGCGCACAGAATGTTGCGACCGCTGTCGTGCCGCATCGCGATTTTCGGGATCGGGCCGCATTCGATGCGGCCCTCGCCGCCTCGATCGATTCCCACCAGCCTGATCTGATCGTGCTGGCCGGATTCATGCGCATCCTCACGGACGGATTCATCGCCCGCTACGAAGGCAGGCTCATGAACATACACCCGTCGCTCCTTCCCGCGTTCCCGGGCCTGCACACCCACCGGCACGCGCTGGCGGCCGGTGTGCGCATTCATGGCTGCACGGTTCATTTCGTGACATCCGCCGTCGACCGCGGGCCGATCGTCGTGCAGGCTGCCGTGCCGGTGCTGCAGGGCGATTCGGAGGAGACGTTGAGCGCTCGCGTGCTGCGCGAGGAGCATCGCATCTACCCGCAGGCCATCCGCTGGTTCTGCGACGGCCGGTTGCGCCTTTCGCCTGACGGGAAGGTCGCGATCCAGGGCGCGCGGGCAGATGAGAACGCTTTGCGGTCGCCCGCTGTCGAATGATGGTGAGCGGGACTGGATTCTGAAACAATCTGTTACACGATGAGATCGCGCTTCGACACCACACGCCTTTTGCTGGCCATGGCCGGTTCGCTGGCCATTCATGCGCTGGTGATGTCGAGCGCTCGCATCGAGCTGGCAGCGCCGCCGCAGCCCCGGCCCCCGCTTGAAGCGCGGCTCGCTCCTGCGCCAGCGGCACCTGCCGCTCCCAAGGCGGCCCCAAAGCGCAGGCCCGAGACGCGTCAGGCCGCGGCAAAGCCCCTTACCCTGCCGGCTCCGGTCGCTCCCTCGTCCACACCGTTATTTGTGCCGCCCGAGTGGGACCTCGACCTTGTGCCCGAGCCGGACGAGGCGCCTGTCGCCGCCGCCGAGCCGCCGAGCGCTGAACGTCTTGCGCTAGCGCCGCAGTCGGCGCCCGAGGTCCCGGTGAATCCCCTTCCACGCAATGGGCAGATCGAATACAACGTGCTCTATGGCAGCGGCGATGGCTTGCCGGTCGGCAGGGTCGTGCAATCGTGGAAAATCGAAAATGACCAGTACCTGCTGACGAGTGATGCCGAAACCACGGGGCTTGTGGATTTCTTCCGTCCCCAGCAACTGCGCTACATCAGCCAGGGCCGGGTCACGGCCAAGGGCCTCAAGCCGGAGGCGTTTTTCATCACGCGCACGCGCCGCGGCAAAACGGAGGCCGCCCGCGCGAAATTCGACTGGGAGCAGCGACAGATTCACTACGGCTATCCGCATGACCGCAAGGTTGCCGGGCTCGTGGAAGGCGCGCAGGATCTGATGAGCCTCGCCTATCACTTCGCGCTCGCGCCGCCGCAGCCGGGACGCTACCGGATCGCGGTGACGAGCGGAAAGGACTTCGAGGTCCACGAAATCGAGGTATTTCCCGAGGAAATCATCGAGACGCCCATCGGGCAGCTGCGCACGCTGCCTCTCAAGCAGATTGCGCGGCCCGGCAAGGAGCATTTCGACCTCTGGCTCGCCGTCCAGTACAACTACCTGCCGGTGCGGCTCCGCCACTACGACCGCAAGGGTGAGTACTCGGGCGAGCAGGTCGCCGTCGAGATTCGCGTGGGCGACGATGTGGAGCTGGCGCGCCAGTAACGGGTTCCCCGACCCCGCTGATGGCCCCCACGCGCTCGCAGCTTGAGGCGTCGACGAAGGCGCTCGAGCTCGTTCTCGCATTCGACCGTCCGGCCGATGCCGTGCTGCACGATTTCCTTCGCGCACATCGGGCCCTCGGAAGCCGCGACCGGGCGTTCATCGGCGATACCGTATACGGTGTGCTGCGTCGCAAGCGCACTCTCGAGCACGTGGTTTCCGGCCGCGGTCCGCGGTCCATGGTGCTTGCCTGGCTTGCGCGGTACGGGAGCACCAGCGTGCGCGACCTTGCGCCCGTGCTGAGCGCGGACGAAGCGAAGTGGCTTGCAGGGCTCAAGGCGGCCGCATTGGACGGGCTGCCCCTTGCCGTCAGGCTCGAGCTGCCTGACTGGGTCGTGGAAAAGCTGAGCACACAACTTTCCGATTCCGACCTGGTCGCAACCGCCCGGGGACTCAACGACGCGGCGCCGCTTGACCTGCGCGTCAACACGCTCCTGGCAGAGCGGGAAGAGGTGCTGCGCGAGCTCGTCGCGGACGGAATCCCCGCGGTGCCCACGCCCTACTCGCCGGTAGGCGTGCGCGTTCGCGGCAGGCCTGCCATCAACCGCCACCCGCTTTTCACCCGTGGCGCGATCGAGGTGCAGGACGAAAGCAGCCAGCTGCTCGGTTATCTGGTTGCACCGCGCCGGCACGAGGTCATCGTCGATTTCTGCGCCGGGGCCGGCGGCAAGACCCTCCATCTCGGCGCCCTGATGCATTCGCACGGCAGAGTCTACGCCCTCGATGTTTCCGCATCGCGGCTCGCCCGATTGCGGCCGCGCCTGAGCCGCTCGCGGCTCTCGAACGTCCACCCTCAGGTCATACGCAACGAGAACGATTCCCGCGTCAAGCGGCTCGCGGGCAAGATCGACCGCGCCCTCGTGGATGCGCCTTGCAGCGGTCTCGGCACGTTGCGGCGGAATCCGGATTTGAAATGGCGCCAGACGCCGCAATCGGTCGCGGAGCTGGTCGTCAAGCAGACCTCGATCCTTGGGTCAGCCGCACGCCTGGTCAAGCCCGGTGGGCGCCTGATTTACGCGACCTGCAGCATTCTGCGCGAAGAGAACGAGGACATCGTCTCCAGGTTCCTGGCTGAACACGGCGATTTTCATGAACTGCACTGCGGCGATCTCCTCAGCCGCCAGGGGATCCCGCTCGACACCGGTTGCTATCTCACGCTCCGCCCCCATCTACACCAAACTGACGGGTTCTTCGCCGCAGTGCTCGAGCGCGGCTCCGGCGAGGCTAATGGTGTGGGTGACGAAAAGGCGCCTCAACACACATAGGTGTGTCCAGAATGCGATCAGGTTTGCGGGGATCTTCGTCGATCGAATGAAGGTGATATTGTCAGCGTTATCAGCAGGATAAGTTCTTACGTACTCCGCGTGTCGGGGCACCCCTGGAGGGCAAAATCACTATGCCGGCCGGGGCGTTTTCTGTAAACTGCTTCGTCGCCGGGTGCTTGCGGCCGAGGAGACTCATTAATGCTAACAGGGGTTCTGGATCTACCGTGGTGGGGCGTCGTCGCCTGCGCGCTGGCGCTCACCCACATCACGATCATTGCCGTTACGGTCTTTCTCCACAGGTGCCAGGCGCACCGCGCGCTCGATCTGCATCCGGTCGCTGGCCACTTTTTCCGCTTCTGGCTCTGGCTCACCACCGGAATGGTGACGAAGGAGTGGGCCGCGATCCACCGCAAGCATCACGCGAAATGCGAAACTGCCGAGGATCCGCACAGCCCGCAGATCCTGGGCATCCGCAAGGTGCTGCTGGAAGGCACCGAGCTCTACCGCAAGGAATCAGTCAATCAGGAAACCCTGGAGCGCTACGGGCGCGGCACCCCCGATGACTGGATCGAGCGGAAGCTCTACACCCGGTTCTCGA
>DASPGR010000097.1:0-2099 GCA_035620515.1 Burkholderiales bacterium
GAACAACGCCGCCGCGCAGACGGCTTTCATACCGATGCTGACGCTGGGCATACCGGCGAGCGCGACCATGGCGATCATGCTCGCGGCCATGACGCTGCACGGGATCGAGCCGGGCCCGCACGTGATGACGTCGAACCCCGAACTGTTCTGGGGCATGATCGCGAGCATGTGGATCGGCAACCTCCTGCTGGTCGTGCTGAATCTGCCGCTCGTCGGCATGTGGGTGAGGCTCTTGCGCGTGCCCTACCGCTGGCTTTTTCCCTCGATCATCATGTTCTCGTGCATCGGCAACTACGGCGTCAACAACAATACGATCGACATCTATCTCGTGGCATTGGTCGGCGTGCTGGGCTACGTCCTGGCGAAGCTCAAGTGCGAGCCCGCGCCGCTCATACTGGGCTACGTGCTCGGACCGTTGATGGAGGAGTACCTCCGCCGCGCGCTGCTCCTTTCCCGGGGCGATCCCACCGTGTTCTTCACGCGCCCGATCAGCCTTGCGTTTATGATCGGGACGTTCTTCGTGCTTTTCATCATGATCCGGCCCGCGTTAGGGTCCAGAATCCGGTGACCGGTATTCAAGGGAGGAGAAAAAATGAAGCGTTTCGCGACCCCGCTGTTCGGCCTGCTTTTGGCCGGCCTTGCCCAGGCTGTCCTTGCACAAGGCTACCCCACGAAACCGATCCGTTTCATCGTGGGCTTCCCGCCGGGCGGCACCAACGACATCGTCGCGCGCCTCGTCGCGCCGAAGATGGGGGAGATCCTCGGCCAGCAGGTGGTGGTCGATAACCGCGGCGGCGCCAACACGGCGATCGCATCGGAGCTCATGGTGCGCGCGCCTGCGGACGGCTACACGATTCTCATGAACGCGCCGGGCCACGCGACCAATCCCGCGCTGATCAAGCTCAAGTTCGACCCCGTCCGGGATTTCGCGTTCATCACGCTGATCGCGGAGTCGCAGAACCTGCTCTCGGTCCACCCCTCGTTTCCGCCGCGCACGGTAAAGGAGCTGATCGCGTTCTCCAAAAAGCACCGCGGTGAGATCAACTACGGCTCCTCGGGCATCGGCACCACGGTCCACCTCTCGGCGGAGCTCTTTCAGTACATGACCGGCATCCAGTGGGTGCACGTTGCCTACAAGGGGGGCGGGCCGGGGCTCGTCGCGCTGATGTCGGGCGAAGTGTCGCTCTATTTCGGCAACGTGCCCACGATGATCCGGCAGGTACGCGCCGGGAAGCTGCGCGGGATCGCAGTCACGGGTCCGGCGCGTTCCACGGCGGCGCCCGAGTACCCGACTGTCCAGGAGAGCGGCGTGCCTGGCTACGTGGTGACCACGTGGTACGGGCTCTCCGCGCCGGCGAAGACCCCGCGCGCGGTCATCGACCGGCTGAACGGCGCAGTCGTAAAGGCGCTTGCCGCACCGGAAATCCGGGACCGGCTGACGGGTCTGGGCGCCTCGGGCGTTGGCAACAGCCCGGAGCAGTACGCGGCCTTCATCCAGGGCGAAATCGACAAGTGGGCCAAGGTCATCAAGGCAGCCGGCATCAAGGCACAGTGACGAGTGATGGGTGATGGGTGATGGGTGATGAGTGATGGGTGAGCAGCATGGGCCGTGAAGATCTGATCAAGCAGCTGGAGGAGAAAAATGCCGAGGCGCTCGCGATGGGCGGGCCGGAGAAGCTCGCCCAGCGCAAGGCCCAGGGCGTGCTAAACGCGCGTGAGCGCATCGACTACCTGGTCGACCCGGGGACGTTTCACGAGTCCGGCCGCCTCGCGCGCGCAATCCGCCCTGAGGTGAGGCAGAAAACTCCGGCCGACGGAAAGATCGTGGGGTTCGCGCGGATCGATGGGCGCGAGATCGCGCTGGTGTCGAATGATTTCACCGTGCTCGGTGCCTCCTCGAGCGTGGTCAACATGAAGAAGATCAGACATATCAAGCAGGTCTCCAGCAAGCGCGGCCTGCCGCTCGTCTTCCTCGGCGAATCATCGGGCGCGCGCATGCCGGACCGCATGGGCTCGGCGGGCCGTGCGATCATCGCGCAGGACGCGACCGAGTACCAGCGCCTGCGCGAGACGCCGTGGGCGTCGGCGCTGCTCGGGCA
>DASPGR010000098.1:0-17192 GCA_035620515.1 Burkholderiales bacterium
ATCCGGCATATTCCAGTCGCCGGCGAGGCCGCAGATCTGGAGCACGAAGCGCTCAATGATGGCCTTGCCCTGGAGCGTGTGCGTGACCTCGGGATGGAACTGAACTCCGTAGAGCTTGCGCTTCTCGTCGGCCATGGCCGCGATTGGCGTCGCCGCGTTTGATGCCATCACCGCGAATCCGGGCGGAAGCTCCGTGACCTTGTCGCCGTGGCTCATCCACACATCGAGCAGCCCGTGCCCCTCCTGGTTGACGCGGTCCTGTATGCCTTTCAGGAGCGCCGTGTGCCCGCGTGCTCTCACTTCGGCGTAGCCGAATTCGCGAACTTGGCCGATCTCCACCTTGCCGCCCAGCTGGGCTGCCATAGTCTGCATCCCGTAGCAGATCCCCAGCACCGGCACGCCGGCCTCAAACACGGACTGTGGCGCACGTGGCGTACCGCCTTCCCATACCGAGGCCGGCCCGCCCGAAAGGATGATGCCGCGGGGCCTGAATGCGCGCACGAAAGCATCGTCCACATCGAAAGGATGGATCTCGCAATAGACATGGGCTTCGCGCACCCGACGCGCGATCAGCTGCGTGTACTGCGCGCCGAAATCGAGGATGAGGATTTTCTCGTGGCGCGGGAGAGGCGATCGTTCCGCATCGATCGCGGCGGGGGTCGTTACGCGGGTTTCAAACTGACTGCTCACTGGTCACTGGCCACCGGTCACTCGACCCGGTAGTTGGGCGCCTCCTTGACGATCTGCACGTCGTGAACGTGCGACTCCCGCACGCCCGCCATCGTGATCTCGACAAACTCGGCCCGGGTCCGGACCTGCTCGATGCTCGAGCAGCCGAGATAGCCCATGCTCGCGCGCAGCCCACCGATCAGTTGCTGCACGAGCGGAGAGAGCTGGCCCTTGTAGGGAACCCGTCCTTCGACACCCTCCGGTACCAGTTTCTCGGTGTCCGGTTCCGCGTCCTGGAAGTAGCGGTCGGCCGAGCCCTGCTGCATGGCGCCGAGCGAACCCATGCCGCGATAGGTCTTGTAGGAGCGGCCCTGAAAGAGCTCGATGTCACCGGGTGATTCCTCGGTCCCGGCAAAGAGGCTCCCGATCATCACCGCGTGGGCGCCGGCCGCTATCGCCTTTGCCATGTCGCCCGAGTAGCGGATTCCGCCGTCAGCAATAAGCGGCACCCCGGCCTTTGCAAGACCCCTGGCCACATCAGCCACAGCGGTGATCTGCGGCACACCGACCCCGGCAACGATCCGGGTGGTGCAGATAGAACCCGGTCCGATTCCCACCTTTACACCATCGGCTCCATGATCGACGAGCGCCTTCGCGGCGTTCGCCGTGGCAATGTTGCCGCCGATCACCTGGGTCTTGGGGAAATTGCGCTTCACCCACCGCACGCAATCGAGCACATTGCGCGAGTGTCCATGCGCGGTATCCACCACGATCACGTCAACGCCCGCCTCGATCAGCGCTTCCGCGCGGGCTTCAGTTCCCTCGCCGACGCCGATCGCGCCTCCGACCCGAAGGCTCCCCTGCGCATCCTTGCACGCATTCGGGTGCTCAGTTGACTTCAGGATATCTTTCACAGTGACGAGGCCGCGCAGCTCGGAGCGCTTGTTGACCACGAGCACGCGCTCGAGGCGATGCTTGTGCATGAGCGCCATGGCGTCTTCCCGCTTGGCGCCTTCTCCCACCGTCACCAGGCGCTCCCGCGGGGTCATGATGTTCCTGACCGGCTGGTCGAGCTTGGTCTCGAAGCGCAGATCCCGGTTGGTCACGATACCCACCACGCGGCCGCCCGAACTGATGACGGGCAGGCCCGAGATCTTGTGTTGCTGTTGCAGCTTGATGACGTCCCTCACCTTCATCGTCGGGGCGACCGTGATCGGATCCTTCACGATTCCGCTCTCGAAGCGCTTGACCTTTGTCACCTCGGCCGCCTGCGCCTTGGGCGACATGTTCTTGTGGATGATGCCGATCCCGCCCTCCTGCGCGATTGCGATCGCGAGCCGCGCCTCGGTGACGGTGTCCATGGCCGCCGAGACGATCGGGACGTTGAGGGTGATTCCGCTTGTGAGCTTGGTGCGAAGGCTGACTTCGCGAGGCAGGACGGTCGAGTGGGCGGGGATCAGCGAGACATCGTCGAAGGTGAGGGCTTTCTGCACCACACGCATGTTTTTGACCCTTCGCAAAGAGCGCATTATACGGAAATGGCTCCGGGCCGCCAAGGAAACTGTGCGGTAGTTGTTTGACTCCATGGCATAATCTCGTTATGGTCAAGTGGCCCGCCGCGCCTCCGCGGGCCCTTGCAATCTGCAAAGGACGGACAACAGTGAGACTCATCATTGCAGCTGCCATCCTGGCCGTAGCGGCCACCGCCCACGGGCAGGTCATGAAATGCGTGCGTGCGGACGGAAGCGTCGAATACGCCAATCGCTGCCCTGCCGGCACCTCCGAGCACCGAACGACGATCTCGACCAAGACAAGTGGCAGCACGACCCCTGCGCCGACACCCGCGGCCCAGAAGTCGCTGGCTGAGCGGGAGGCCGCGTTCAAGAAGCGCCAGACAGAGCAAAACGAGGAAGCGCAGAAAGCGCAAAAGGTCGCAACGGAAACAGCGCAGAAGAAGCAGGCGTGCGAGGGCGCACGCAACTACCTGAAGATGATCGAGTCGGGAGAGCGGCTCCGGACACGGGACCCGAAAACCGGGGAAATCGGCTATATCGACGATGCCGGGCGCGCCGCGGAGGAAGCCAGGGCTCGAAAAGCGGTGCAGGATTATTGCTCGTAGACTACGGTCTAGCCGCGGCGCGACTTCCGGCCCCTGTTGCCGGTTTCCCTAGCCTGCCGCTGCTGCTTCGGGTCAGCGATGAGCGGCCGGTAGATCTCGATCCGGTCACCTTCCTGTACTAGCGCCGTAAGCTCCGCTGATCTACCGAATATCCCGACTCGGGCAGGCGCCCCGCCGATCTCGGGAATTCGATCCAATATTCCGGAACGCTTGATGACCTGCCCGACGGTCGCCCCATGCCCGACCTCGAGCGCAAGCAGCACCTGCTCCTCGGGGCGAGCGTAGACGACCTCGACATGGATTAGCCGGGGCCGCTCGGCATCGATCCCGGATTCAGCCATAGAGCTGATCCCCCCGCTTTACAAACGCCTCGACAAGGCTGTTCGCGATGTGATCGAAGACGGGGCCCAGAAGCTTCGCAAGCAGCCGGCTCGAGAACTCGTAGTGCAGACGGAACTCGACCTTGCAGCCGCGCTCCCCCAATGCGGTGAACCGCCACTGCCCGTCTAGCTCGCGAAACGGGCCCTCGACGAGGTGCATGTTCATTTCCGCAGGCGCCCTCTTCGTGTTCTCGGTGGTGAAGCTCTGCCTGATCCCGCGATAACTTATGCTGATGGTGGCCCACGTGCGCGCCGCATCGCGGAAGCTCACGCTCGCGCCGCCGCACCACGGCAGAAACTCCGGATAGCGTTCCACCGCGTCGACCAGCGCGAACATCTCCTCGGGAGTGTGACTTACCAGCACCGAGCGGGTTACTTCCGGCATGTGTCGCACGCCCCTGCCCCGGAAGCAGGAGATACTCCGCGGGCCGACCGGTTGCTGCTGTTAGAATGATTGCGCACGCAGCATTTTCTGCCATGAGCATCGTACAAAACAAGAAAGCGTTTCATGACTATTTCATCGAGGAGCGCTTCGAGGCCGGGATCGCGCTCCAGGGCTGGGAAGTCAAGGCCATCCGCGCGGGGCGGGCCCAGATCAAGGAGGGGTACGTCATTGTCCAGGGCGGGGAGATCTTCTTGATCGGCGCGCATATCAGCCCGCTACCCGCCGCTTCGACCCATCTACTGCCGGATCCGACGCGAACCCGCAAGCTCCTGCTGCGCGCCGAGGAGATCCAGCGCCTGATTGGAAGCGTCGAACGGGCCGGTTATGCGCTGGTTCCGCTCGATCTCCATTACAAGGACGGCCGCGTCAAGCTCGCGATCGGGCTCGCCAAGGGCAAGAAGCAGTATGACAAACGCGCCACAGAAAAGGAGAAGGACTGGCGCCGGCAACAACAACGGCTCATGCGGGTGAAGAACTAGGCGTGCGGACCTGCGGGCGCCCCCTGTCGCGGGCAGTCAACCCGCACAGGACCTCTCGCAGGAGAAAATCCACCGCGCGAGGGCAAATTGTTGGGGTGGCTGATGGGATTCGAACCCACAACACCCGGAATCACAATCCGGTACTCTACCCTTGAGCTACAGCCACCGTCGTGGGCATTCGGAATGGTACGCCCGGCGGGACTCGAACCCACAACCCCCGGCTTAGAAGGCCGGTGCTCTGTCCGATTGAGCTACGGGCGCCTCGAGAACCGGAGTTGTTGCGCCTGGTCGTGGGTCCCCAAACCGTGCGCGCAAACCAGGCCGGGCCGCACCTTTTGAAGGCGCGTAATATACTCGGTAACCCACTGTCGGTCAATAAAAAATCGGCCGCCGCGCGTGCCAAAAAGTCAACTTGCGGAGCGCTGGGTTTTCGGCTATAAAGCGTCTTTTTTCGAGTGGACGAAGCGCATGGCTTCAGACCTCCACAAGCCCGTCGCTCCTTACAAGCCCAAGGGCAAGGAGGAGTACATGAATCCGCGGCAGCTCGCGCACTTCCGCAAGATGCTGGAAGACATGAAGCGTGATCTGTCCCAGGATATCGAGCGCACCGTCCACACGATGCAGGACGAGGCCACGATCTTCGCCGATCCCAACGATCGCGCGAGCCAGGAATCTGACATGTCGCTCGAGCTGCGCAATCGCGATCGTGAGCGCAAGCTCATCAAGAAGATCGACGAGACGATTGCGCGCATCGATTCCGGAGAGTACGGTTATTGCGACAGCTGCGGCATCGAGATCGGGCTGAAGCGCCTCGAGGCGCGTCCGACCGCGACGTTGTGCATCGACTGCAAGACACTCGACGAGATGCGGGAGCGCCAGGTCGCCAAGTAAACGCGAGCTGCGACCGGTAGCCGGCAGGAAAAACAAAGGGGCGGATCGACCGCCCCTTTTGTTAGTACGCCTGCGCGCTCACTGCGCGGTGGTGGCCGCCTGTTTCTCGCTGGCAACCGCCTTCATTGAAAGCCGCAGCCGGCCCTTGTCGTCGGCTTCGAGGACCTTGACCCGCACGACCTGGCCTTCTTTCAGATAATCGGCGACGCTGTTCACGCGCTCGTTGGCGATCTGGGAGATGTGCAGCAGCCCGTCCTTGCCGGGAAGCACGCTCACGATGGCGCCAAAATCGAGGAGCTTCAGCACGGTGCCTTCGTAGATGCGGCCCACCTCGACCTCCGCCGTGATGTCCTCGATCCGCTTGCGAGCCGCTTCACCCGCTTCCGGAGACACGCATGCGATCGTCACGGTGCCGTCATCCTGGATGTCGATCGTCGTGCCGGTTTCTTCCGTGATCGAGCGGATGACTGCGCCGCCCTTGCCGATGACGTCGCGGATCTTGTCGGGCTTGATCTTCAGCGTGATCATGCGCGGCGCCCAGTTCGAGAGCTCGGCGCGCGGCGCCTCGAGGACCTGTTTCATCTTGTCGAGAATGAGCATGCGTCCGTCGCGCGCCTGCAACAGCGCCGCATGCATGATTTCCTTCGTGATACCGCCGATCTTGATGTCCATCTGCAGCGCGGTCACGCCCTTCTCGGTACCGGCGACCTTGAAGTCCATGTCTCCCAGGTGATCCTCGTCGCCGAGAATGTCGGAGAGCACGGCGAAGCGGTTGCCCTCCTTGATGAGACCCATCGCGATTCCGGCGACGTGCGCCTTGAGCGGAACGCCCGCATCCATCAGCGCGAGGCACCCGCCGCAAACGCTCGCCATCGAGCTCGAGCCGTTCGACTCGGTGATTTCCGACACCACCCGCAGCGAATAGGCGAACTCCTCGGGGCTAGGCAACATCGCCAGCAGCGCGCGCTTGGCAAGCCGGCCGTGCCCGATTTCGCGCCGTTTCGGAGAACCCACGCGCCCGGTCTCACCGGTCGCGTAGGGCGGCATGTTGTAATGCATCATGAAGCGCTCGCGATATTCGCCCTGCAACGCATCGATGATCTGCTCATCGCGCGAGGTGCCAAGCGTCGCGGCGACGAGCGCCTGCGTCTCACCACGGGTGAAGAGCGCCGAACCGTGGGCGCGCGGCAGGAGCCCGGTGCGGATCGAGATCGGGCGCACGGTGCGGGTATCACGCCCGTCGATGCGCGGGTCGCCGCTCAGAATCTGGCTGCGGACAATCCGGGCCTCCAACTCGCCGAATTCACTCTTGGCGAGGTTCTCGTTGCCCTCCAGCATTCCCGCGCCTGCAAGCTCCTCCATGATCCGCGAGCGAATCTCTTCCACCCGGGTGCTGCGGGCCTGCTTCTGGCGGATCTGATAAGCCTGGCGCAGATCGGCTTCCACCGACTGGCTTATACGTTCCACGAGCGCCTGGTTTTCCGCGGGCGGGGCCCAGTCCCACATCGGCTTGCCGGATTCCTCGACGAGCTCATGAATCGCCTGAATCACCGCCTGCATCTGCTGGTGCCCGAACATGACGGCACCGAGCATGACGTCTTCCGGGAGCTCTTTCGCCTCCGACTCGACCATCAGCACCGCTTGCTCCGTTCCCGCCACGACGAGGTCGAGCTGGGAGGTCTTGAGCTCCGAGGCCAAGGGATTGAGCACGTAGTCACCGTTGAGGTAACCGACACGCGCCGCGCCGATGGGCCCGTTGAACGGGATCCCCGAGACCGCCAGCGCCGCTGAGGCGCCGACCATCGCGGGAATGTCCGAGTCGACCTCGTTGTTCGATGAGAGGACGGTCGCGATGATCTGAACCTCGTGATAGAAACCTTCCGGGAACAGTGGCCGAACCGGCCGGTCGATCAGGCGACAGGTCAGTATCTCCTTCTCGGAGGGTCGGCCCTCGCGCTTGAAGAAGCCCCCGGGAATCTTGCCGGCGGCGTAGGTCCGCTCCTGGTAGTCAACGGTGAGCGGGAGAAAATCCTTGCCGGGATCGGCCTGCTTTCTCCCGACCACGGTCACCAGAACCACCGTGTCCTCCATCGTGACCAGCACGGCGCCCGTCGCCTGGCGTGCAATCTCGCCGGTCTCCAGCGTCAGCCGCTGGCGGCCCCACATCAGTTCCTTCTTGATATGTTTCAAAATGGTATCCCCTGATAGCAACAAAAAAGACCGCGCCATGCGGTCTCGGGTTAATCGGGTCTAGTCCGGCCTGCCGCTTCGGCTTCCATCGGGCCTGTGACCCGGCCCGACAGCTCGCTCGCGACATGACCCATGGGGTAAAGACGTTCCGGCCTACTTGCGCAGGCCCAGCCGATCTATCAACTGCCGGTACTTGTCGGCGTCCGCTCTCTTCAGGTAATCGAGAAGCTTGCGCCGGCGGCTCACCATGCGCAGCAGCCCGCGCCGCGAATGATGATCCTTGACGTGCGTCTTGAAGTGCTCGGTAAGGTCGGTAATGCGTGCCGTGAGCAGCGCAATCTGCACCTCGGGCGACCCAGTGTCGCCTTTCTTGCGTTGGTACTCCTGAACCAGCTGGGTCTTCTGGTTATTGGTGACCGCCATCATGCTCTCCGATTTAATGCGGCGCTATTTTACTCTCTAACCCACGGTTTCTCAAGCAATACTCGCAGACGCTCGCGTTGTTGCGGGCTCGGTTGAGCGCCGCAGGCGCCGCGGAACGATACGCCCCGCTTCGAGAACCTCTGCCATCCCCAGAAACTCCCGCGCCGGCCCGTAAATCCGGACCAGGCCGGGCCGGCCAATCTCGTTCCGCTCGATGCCCTGGCCTCGACCCAATCGGAGCGCTTCCTCTGCCCCGAGGTCGACGCGGGGAAGGTTCGAGAGCAAGGCATCCACGGGCAGGAGCTGTGCGATGCGCTCCTCCTCCGACATGGCCTCGAGACGCTCAAGGCTCGCGAAACCCGCCGTGTCGGAGAACTCGCCGACGGCCGTGCGCCTGAGCGTCGCAAGGCAGGCCCCGCACCCGAGCTGGCGCCCGATATCCTGCGCAAGCACCCGCACGTAGGTGCCTTTGCTGCAGGTGACGGTCACCTCGAGGTCGGGTGGCGCGAAGCGCATCAGCGTGAGCTCGCGGATCAGCACGCGGCGCGGCGCGCGTGGAACTTCGCACCCCGCCCGCGCCAGCTTGTAGAGCGGTTGCCCGCCGCGCTTGATGGCGCTGTGCATGGGCGGCACCTGCAGGATTTCGCCGAGAAACGGGTTGAGCGCCGCCCTTGCCTGCTGTTCGCTGACGCCGACATGGGATTGCGCTCTCACCTCGCCCTCGAGGTCGCCCGTGGCCGTATCAACGCCGAGACGTATTGTCGCGCGATACGTCTTGTCAGCGTCAAGCAGCGCGTGAGAAAACTTCGTCGCTTCGCCCAGGCAGACAGGCAACAGCCCCGTAGCCAGCGGGTCGAGCGTGCCGGTGTGGCCCGCCTTTTGCGCGCTGAGGAGCCGTCGCACGCGTTGTACCGCGGTATGCGACGTAATGCCCGCCGGCTTGTCGAGAAGAAACACACCGTCGATGGCACGCGAGGGGGCGGGTACCCGCGGAGGCCGCCTCTCCCGCATCACTTCCGCCTCCGGCCGCGCTTTGCGTCCTCGGCCACCGCGGCATCGATCAGTTGGGACAATCGGGCACCGCGCTCGACGGAAGCGTCATATTTGAACGAGAGCTGAGGCACGATCCGCAGTTTCATGCGATGCGCGAGCTCGCTCCGGAGGAAACCGGCCGCATGCGTGAGGGCGGCTGTCGTCTCCTCGATCCGGGCGGCGTCCCCCATCAACGTGAAATACACCCTGGCATGGGCGGTATCCGCGGTCACCTCGACGTCCGTGAGCGTGATCATGCCCACGCGCGGGTCCTTCATCTCGAGGCGGATGATGTCCGAGAGCTCGCGCTGCACCTGCTCGGCGATGCGCCGGCTGCGGGGGTAGTCCTTCGGCACTGCCTCAAGGCGATTGACGAAAGTCGAAAGGCGAAAGTCGTGAACGCCTTGAGCGTCGACTGTTTTACCCTTCCGCCTTTCGCCTTCCGCCTTCCTCCGTTACAGGGTGCGGGCGACCTCGACGACCTCGTAGACCTCGAGCTGATCGCCCACTTTCAGATCATCATAGTTCTTGAGCGAAAGGCCGCACTCGAACCCGGCTTTCACCTCGCGCGCGTCATCCTTGAAGCGCTTGAGCGAATCGAGCTCACCATCGTGAATGACAACGTTGTCGCGCAGCAGACGCACCCGGGCATTGCGGCGAATCAATCCTTCGGTCACATAGCAGCCCGCAACCGTGCCAACGCTCGAGATCTTGAAGATCTGCCGTATCTCGACGAGCCCAAGCACGTTCTCCTTCTTCTCGGGCGAGAGCATGCCGGACAGCGCAGCTTTTACCTCGTCAACCGCTTCATAGATGATGTTGTAGTAGCGGATGTCCACGCCGCTGGTCTCTGCAAGCTTGCGCGCCGCCACATCAGCGCGAGTGTTGAAACCGACGACGACCGCCTTCGACGCGAGAGCGAGATTGATGTCGGACTCGGTAATCCCGCCTACCGCGGCATGAACGATATTGACCTTGACTTCATCGGTGGACAGTTTCGTGAGCGCATGCGAGAGCCCCTCGTAGGAGCCCTGGACGTCGGCCTTGATGATGAGCGTAAGCGTCTTGGCCTGCCCTTCACCCATCTGCTCGAACATGTTCGCGAGGTTCGTTGCCTGTTGCTTGGCAAGTTTTACGTCGCGGAACTTGCCCTGGCGGAAGAGCGCGATCTCGCGCGCCTTACGCTCGTCGCCAAGAACGATCACCTCGGAGCCCGCCACCGGCACGTCGGACAGCCCCAGGATTTCAACCGGAAGCGACGGGCCAGCCTGCTCGATCGCGTGTCCGTTTTCATCCTGCATCGCCCGAACACGCCCGAAAACTGCACCGGCCAGGATGATGTCCCCGCGCTTGAGGGTGCCTGACTGGACCAGCATCGTCGCGACCGGCCCGCGCCCTTTATCGAGCCGCGACTCGATCACGATACCCTTCGCCGGTGCTTCACGCGCTGCCTTCAATTCAAGCACTTCGGCCTGCAGGAGCAATCGCTCGAGCAACGAGTCGATGCCCTGGCCGGTCTTGGCGGAGACCTCGACAAACATGGTCTCGCCGCCCCATTCTTCCGGCACGACTTCCTGCCCGGCCAGTTCCTGCTTGATGCGATCGGGGTTGGCTTCCGGCTTGTCGATCTTGTTGAGCGCCACCACGATGGGAACCTTCGCCGCTTTGGCATGGTGAATCGCCTCTATCGTCTGGGGCATCACACCATCGTCGGCCGCTACCACCAGAATCACGATGTCGGTCACCTTCGCACCGCGCGCGCGCATCGCCGTAAACGCCTCGTGACCCGGCGTATCGAGGAACGTGACCATCCCCCTGGGCGTATTCACGTGATAGGCGCCGATATGCTGCGTGATGCCGCCCGCCTCGCCGATGGCGACCCGCGTGCGCCGGATGTGGTCGAGGAGCGATGTTTTGCCGTGGTCGACATGGCCCATGACCGTTACGACGGGTGCGCGCGGCTCGAGCCGGATTTCCTCCGTCCCGCGCGGCTCCTCGGCGAGGAAAGCGTCCGGTTCGTCGAGCTTGGCGCGCTTGGCAACGTGTCCCAACTCCTCGACGATGATCATGGCCGTTTCCTGGTCGAGCACCTGGTTGATGGTCACCATGGTGCCCATCTTCATCAGGGCCTTGATGACCTCGGCCGCCTTGACCGACATCTTGTGCGCAAGGTCACCGACCGTAATCGTCTCAGGGATCGTGACCTCGCGCACGATCGGTTCCGTCGGCGCGCTAAATGCGTGCTGCGCCTCGGCTTCTTCCCGATGGGCCGCGTGCCGCGCCTTGCGCTCGCGCCACCCGAGGCCACCCGATGCATCCCCGCGGGTCTTGATCGTGCGCCGCTTGACCGCTTCATCCCGCCAAACGACCGGCTTGGGCTGCTTTTTCGCCTTTTTCTCGGCTTTTTCGGCTTTCTCCTCCGGCTTCACCGTGGGCTTGTGCAGGGTGCCCTCAACGGGGAGCGCACCAACGGCCTCCACGGCTGTTTTTGCTTCCTCCGGTGCCTTGGCTTCGGCAGCGGTCTCAGCGTCCTTCTTGCGCCGTTTCTTTTCGGCGTCCTCTGCCTGCCGCGACGCCAGCTCAGCCTGTTTTCTCGCCTCCTCCTCGCGCAGGGCGATCTGCTCGGCATCGAGTACCGGCTTGGGCGCCTCCAGCGAAGGCGCTTCGGCATCCGGGGCTTCTCGCTTGACCAACACGCGTTTCTTGCGCACCTCGATTTGAATGGTGCGCGATTTGCCCGTGCTGTCAGATTTGCGAATCTCGGTGGTCTGCCTGCGGGTCAGCGTGATCTTCTGTTTGGCGTCCTTGGCGCCGTGGGACTGGCGAAGATAGTCCAGGAGCTGCGTCTTGTCCTTCTCGGTAAGCGGCGTCTCCTCAGTGAGCGCCTTCTTCACGCCAGCCGCATGCAACTGCTCGATGAGCAGTGCCGGCGGCAGCCCGAGCTGCGTTGCAAACTCCGTGACATTGATCTGCGCCATCGACTTTCTCGCCTATGCCTGTGAATTGGATTCAGCGAACCACGGCGCGCGGGCGGCCATGATCAGCTCCTTGGCGCGCTCGGCGTCGAGCGCGGTCAGCTCGATCAGATCGTCCGTAGCAAAGTCCGCCAAGGCTTCCTGGGTGCCGACGCCCTTCGCCGCGAGCATGCGCGCGGTGTCGTTGTCCATCCCCTCGACCTTCATCAGGTCCTCGATGTCGTGCTCCACCTGCTCCTCACTTGCAATGGCCTGCGTGAGCAGCGCGTTGCGCGCGCGGCTTCGGAGTTCGTTGACCGTCGCCTCGTCGAACGACTCGATCTCCAGCATCTCGGAAAGCGGCACGTAGGCCACCTCCTCGAGCGTATTGAATCCCTCCGCCACCAGGATGTCGGCAACTTCCTCGTCGACGTCGAGCTTCTCCATGAAGAGCCCCCGCAGACGCCCGGCCTCTTCCTCGCCCTTCTTCTCGGATTCCTCGAGCGTCATGATGTTGAGCTCCCAGCCGGTCAACTCGCTCGCGAGACGCACGTTCTGGCCGCCGCGGCCGATCGCCTGGGCGAGGTTTTCCTCGTCGACGACGATATCCATGCTGTGCGCTTCCTCGTCGACCTTGATCTTGCTCACTTCGGCGGGCGCCAGTGCGTTGACGACGAACTGCGCCGGGTCTTCCGCCCAGAGAATGATATCGATGCGTTCGCCAGCAAGCTCGGACGTCACCGCCTGCACGCGCGAGCCGCGCATGCCGACGCACGTTCCGATCGGATCGATGCGCCGATCCTTCGAGAGCACGGCGATCTTGGCGCGCGAGCCGGGATCACGCGCCGCGGCGCGGATTTCCAGCAGCCCGTCCTCCAGCTCCGGCACCTCGAGCTCGAAGAGCGCCGTCACGAACTGGGGCGCGGTGCGCGACAGGATCAACTGCGGGCCTCGATTCGCGCGGTCGATCTTCCAGACGAACGCACGCACCCGGTCGCCCACGCGCAAATTCTCCTTCGGAATCATCTGGTCGCGTGGCAGCAGGGCCTCGAGCCGCCCGGACTCCACGATCGCATTGCCTCGTTCCATGCGCTTGATCACGCCGGTTACCAGGTGCTCCTTGCGTCCCAGAAAGTCGTTGAGGATCTGCTCGCGCTCCGCATCGCGTATTTTCTGCAGGATCACCTGCTTCGCCGTCTGTGCGCCGATGCGCCCGAACTCGACCGGCTCGAGCGGCTCTTCTATGTATTCCTCGAGGTTGATGTCGGGCTTCACCTTCACCGCCTCGGAGAGCGGAATCTGGTGGGCGCGGTTCTCAATGGTTTCGTCCGGCACCACCTGCCAGCGCCGGAACGACTGGTAATTACCGGTCAGGGGGTCGATCGCCACGCGCACATCGGCCTCCTCGCGAAACCGCTTCTTGGTCGCCGATGCCAGCGCCAGCTCCAGGGCGCCGAAGACCGTCGTCTTCTCGACGTTCTTCTCCCGCGCCAGGGCGTCCACCAGCAGCAAAAGTTCCCGGCTCATCGCTTTACTCCCGCCTCGTTCAGATGTTCGGCACCAGGCGTGCCGTCTCCATGTCGCCCAGTGCGAGCGATACCACCTTGCCTTCCACTTCCAGCTCCACCCGTCCTGCAGCCGCCTCGCGCAGCACGCCAACGAAATTGCGCTGCCCGTCCACCGGCACGCGCATTTTCACGCGCGCCCGCTGTCCCGCAAAGCGCGCGAAATCTCCTTCCTTCCTGAGCAGGCGGTCAAGCCCCGGCGACGAGACTTCCAGCCGCTCGTAGTTCACGTTCTCCACCGTCAGCACGCGGCTCACCTGGTGGCTGACGCTCGCGCAGTCGTCCACATTCACGCCGCCGGGCCGGTCGATGTAGAGGCGCAAAAGCCCTCCCTTGGCGGGTCGATCGACACCCACCAGCTCGTAGCCCATGCCGCTCACGGTGGTTTCCAGTAACTCGTTCAAATTCATCAAAAATCCGCACTACAAACAAAAAATGGGCGAACCGCCCATCTTTCTGCTTCCCCCAGAATCGGGGGTGCAAAGTGTAACAAAAATCACGCTCGAATCCAATACGTTGGAGCGCAAAGGCGCCCTCGAAGTTCAGCCGAAAATCCTTTGCATTCATTGTGTTTGTCTCTAAGCACCCTTTACAGAAAGTCGCGTCCATCCATGCGCTGCCGCCGCTTTGCGCCACGCGCTTGCCCGGTTTCAAATACTGTATATACTTACAGCTATCCATTGCCGGTGAAGAAAAAATGAACGAGCTCACCCCCCGCCAGGCGCAGATCCTGCGTCTCATCCGCGAGCATGTCGCGAGCTCCGGCTTCCCGCCGACACGCGCCGAGATCTGTCACGCCATGGGCTTTCGCTCTCCCAACGCTGCGGAGGAACACCTGCGGGCGCTTGCCCGCAAGGGCGCGATCGAGATGGCGCCCGGCGCCTCGCGCGGCATCCGGTTGAGGCAAGCGCCTGGCCTCCCGCTGATAGGGCGCGTTGCCGCCGGCAGCCCCATTCTCGCCGAGCAGCACATCGAGGCCCGCTACCGGCTTGATCCGGTTCTCTTCAATCCGCGCGCCGATTACCTGCTCAGGGTGCGGGGAATGAGCATGCGTGATGCCGGCATCCTGGATGGCGATCTTCTCGCCGTGCATCGAACGCGCGAGGCGCGCTCGGGGCAGATCGTGGTCGCACGCATCAACGACGATGTCACGGTCAAGCGCCTGCGGCGCCAGGGCAGCCTCGTGCGGCTCCTGCCCGAGAACCCCGAGTTTAAGCCGATCCACGTCAACCCGCAGCGTGACAGCCTCGTTATCGAGGGCATCGGCGTGGGAGTCATCCGCAACGGGAAATCGTTATAACGAAACCGCAGATGAACATCGGCGGCTCCATGACCTCCGCGCTCGATCTTGTCCTGCAAAACCCCGCCGTCTGGCGCGGCAACGACTGCGCGCGGGTGGCGGTGCCGAGCGTGCCGAGCGGTTTCGCCGAGCTCGATGCCTGGCTCCCGGGCGGAGGCTGGCCGGCAGGCGCGCTGACCGAGATCTATGTCGAGCGTCCCGGTATCGGCGAATTGCAGCTTGTCATGCCGGCGGCCGCACGCCTGACGCAATCCGAGCGCTGGATCACGCTGGTTGCCCCGCCCTATCTTCCCTATGCTCCTGCGCTTGCCGCCCATGGCGTAAGACTGTCCCGCCTCCTGCTGCTGCAGGGGCCAACCACGGACGAAAACCTGTGGGCCTGCGAGCAGGCCTTGCGCGCGGCGGGCTGCGGCGCGGTGATGGCCTGGCTCAACCGGATCCATGAGCGCGCGGTGAAGCGCCTGCAGCTCACTGCGGAGACAAGCGGCGCACTGGTGCTGCTGTTCCGTTCCGCTCGCAGCATTCCCGCCTCGCCCGCCGCGTTGAGATTGCACGTCAGCAGATCGGAAAGCAGGACGGTGGTGCGCATCCTCAAGCGCCGTGGCGGCGGCATGCCGCCGCCGGTCGTGCTCGATCTCCACGGCACCCTCGTGCGGCGAAACAGGATCAAGAAAGACCTAACCGCCGATGCACGCCGATGCACGCCGATAAAATCCGTGATTTACGAGTCGTGATTCGTGAGTCGAAACGTTAACAACCTAACACCACTGCTCTTCCTATTCACCATTCACGATTCACCATTCACCCGCTTCATGCGTTCCATACATGCTGTGGCTTGCCTTGCACTTCCCCGCTCTCGCGCTCGATGTTCACGTGCGCGGCGCACGTGTGCCTCGGCCGCTCGCCATTGCTTCATCTCCCGGCACCAACGCCGTCATTCTTGCCTGCAATGGCCCCGCGCACCGTCGCGGTGTGCGCCCCGGCATGCCGCTCGCCGCGGCCTGTGCATTGGCCTCGGAGCTGGCAGTAACGGAACGTGACGTCGAGGCCGAACGTAGTGCGCTGGAGCGCGTCGCCGCCTGGGCGCTCCAGTTCACGCCGGCTGTAAGCCTCGCCCTGCCCGCCGAAGTCCTGCTGGAGATCGCGGGCTCGTTCAAGCTGTTCGGGGGATTCGGCCGGCTCTGTGCCCGGATCGAAGCGGGACTCGCCGAACTCGGCTATGGCGTCATGCTCGCCTGCTCCCCGACGCCGCTCGCCGCACAGCTTTTCGCACGTGCCGGTCTGCCGGCAAGAATCCGGCATCACGATGCATTGCGAACGAGCCTCGGCCCGCTGCCGGTGGATACGCTCGGCCTGTCCCCGGAGTCTGGCGCCTTGCTGCGCGCCATCGGTGCTTCCACCCTGGATGATTGCCTGCGGCTGCCGCGCGATGGCGTGAGGCGCCGCTTCGGCCGGGAATTGCTCGACATCCTTGATCGCGCGCTGGGGCGCACTCCGGACCCGCGGCCGAATTTCACTCCGCCCGCGAATTTTGTTGCCCCGCTGACGTTGCCAGCGCCGGTGCACGAGGCGGGACAACTGCTGTTCGCCGCCCGCCGGCTGCTGGCCGAGTTATGCGGCTTCCTTTCCGCCACCGGCAACGGCGTGCAGCGCCTCGCCCTCGTGCTGAAGCACGAGGACTGCGCTGATACGCGCTTCACGCTGGATCTCACTGCTGCGACCCGCGATGCCGGACACCTGGCAAGCGTGCTGCGCGAGCGACTGGAGCGCGCGTCTCTCCCCCGGCCTGCGACGGCAGTTACCCTCGAAAGCGAGCTGCTGCTGCCCGTCTCTTCGCGCAATCTCTCGTTCCTTCCCGACGGCCGCGAGCATGCCGAGGCCGTCTGCCGCCTGATCGAGCGCCTGCAGGCGCGCCTGAGCGCCGACGCGGTCAAGGGGCTCGACACCGCCGCCGATTACCGCCCGGAGCGCGCGTGGCAGATCTGCGAGCCTGGGAACGGGCATGGCGCCCAGGACACGCAGCCTTTCGTCCGTCCTCTGTGGCTGCTCGCCTCGCCGCAGCCGCTGAGGGAGATCGGGGCCGTGCCCCATTACCAGGGAACGCTCGCCCTCCTGGCAGGACCAGAGCGCATCGAGTCGGGGTGGTGGGACGGGGCCGATGTCGCGCGCGACTATTTCATCGCCCGTAATCCAGCGCACGCCTTGCTGTGGGTCTATCGCGAGCGCCGCCCCGACGGCGGCTGGTACCTGCACGGCTTTTTTGCTTGAGCGCCCAAAACTTGAACCGCAGAGGCGCCGAGAGAAACGAAACAGAGCTTAAACCGTCAAGGCGCCAAGAACACCAAGACGTACAAGATCGAACACCAGACTGAACCTCCGTGGTTCAAATGGTTCTGTTCCTGTTTCTCTCGGCGTCTCGGCGGTTCAGTGGTTTGTCTGGCGATCTCTGCGGTTAAGGTTTTTGACCTTTATGGTTGCTCTTCCCGACTACGCCGAGCTGCACTGCCTTTCCAACTTCACCTTCCTCCGGGGAGCGTCCCAGCCGGAGGAATTGGTCGAGCGCGCGCGCGCACTCGGCTACAGTGCGCTTGCCGTTACTGATGAATGCTCCGTCGCGGGCGCCGTGCGCGCGCATGTCGCCGCGAAGAAAGCCGGACTCAAGCTCATCGTTGGCACGGAAATTCGGCTCGAGGACGGACTCAAGCTGGTATTGCTTGCCACCGACCGCACGAGTTATGGCAACCT
>DASPGR010000099.1:0-3249 GCA_035620515.1 Burkholderiales bacterium
GTAGTCGATCGTCGGCATCTGCGGTGCAATGGTCTCGGGATCGAAGACGTTCAGATCCGCAATGCATCCCTGGCGCAGCAACCCGCGGTCGGTGAAGCTCCAGGCCATCGCCGGCGCGAGGGTGATCATCCTGACGGCCTCTTCGAGCGTGAACGCGCCGCGCTCGCGCAACCAGTAGGCGAGGAGATGCGTGTGGATCGAGGAATCCATGATCAGGCTCACGTGCGCGCCGGAATCGGAGAACGTCATGACCGTGCGCGGATGCTTCAAGGTCGCCAGCGCTTCCTCCTCGCTCTTCGGCACGGTGTTCGCGTCGAACTGCATGAAGAGCTGGTTGAAGTCGGACTCGAGGGCGAGGTCCATCATGAGCTCCACCGGGTCCACGTTGCGCTGCGCCGCGAGCTCGGCGACCCTGGGATTGCCCGACACGGGACTGCGCATGACGTACATGTTCTCGTAGGTGGGCTTGCGCGGCTCGCCACCGCCGGTCTTGTAGGCGCCGCTCTTCGTGGCTTCGACCAGGCGCTTTCGCTGCGCCGGGTCGCGGAACGCCTTGCGCTGTTCCTCGAGCGGCATCGCGCGCACCCGCGCCCATTCCGGAAAGTCATCGAACTGCAGCTGCGACTTGAACGACAGCACGTGCGAAATGCCGCGGGTGTGTGTCTGCCCGAACATGCGCCCGCCGGCCGCGGCGGTCGCGTCGAGGAGCTTGAGATGGTCGTCCGCGCCCGGGATTCCGGCCGGCATGCCGAAGGTGATGGGCGCCCCGCTTTTCACCGCGAGGTCGAGCAGCCTGTCGTTGGCGACCTTCCGCACCGCGGGGTCGGGCGAGCGACACTCTCTTTCCCGGGCATACTCGAATACGCCGCGGCCCGTCCGTCCCATGAGGCACACCAGGCGGCTCATTTCCTCCCATGAGGCGTGCCCGGATGCGACCTGTCGCTCGTCCGGCCTCGGCAGCCGGTGGGCGTTCGAGCGCGAGCTGGTGAAGCCGATCGCGCCTGCGTCGAGCGCGTCGAGCAACTCATGCTCCATCGCGCCCATGTCGTCGGCGGTAGCCGGCTTCTCGAAAGCGCGCTCGCCCATGACGTAGGTCCGCAGCGCGGAGTGACCGATGTTCGCCGCGTAGTTGATCGTCTTCGGCAGCCTGTCGACGACGTCCATGTACTCCCTGAACGTGGTCCAATCCCATCGGATCGCGGCCTCCATGGCTTTGCGATTGATGTCCTCCGCCCGCTCGATGTTGTTGATCACCATGTCGCGCTGCTGCGCGGAGCCCGGCGCGAGCGTGAAGCCGCAATTTCCCATGACGACGGTCGTGACGCCGTGCCAGCACGAGCAGCTTCCCAACGGGTCCCAGAACACCTGGGCGTCCATGTGGGTGTGCCCGTCGATGAAGCCCGGTGTAACCACGTGGCCCGTTGCGTCGATTTCTTCTTTTCCCTTGTCGGCGATCCGCCCGATCGCCGCGATTCGATCGCCGGTCAAGCCAACGTCCGCACGATATTTCGGCAAGCCGGTGCCGTCGACTACCGTGCCGTTACGGATCACGAGATCGTACATATGGCCTCCCATGGAATGATTCTCTGGCCGCCGGGCGACAGTCTATCCCCTTGCATGACGAGTATGCCTTAGAGCGCGCTTTTCGCCCCGGAAAATGCGCCTCCAGGAACGTAACGGGCCCTGAATCGGGCCCGTTACTTTTCGAGTCAGCGGGTTGGCGTGGCCCGGACCGGAGGGGCGATCGAGTTCGGATACACTTTCGGTCAGGGAGGCGACCCATGACGAACCTGGACCGGTGCTACAACATCTTCGACCTGCGCGAGGCCGCCCAGCGCCGCCTGCCCAGGGGCATCTTCGAATACGTCGACAAGGGCACCGAGGACGGCATCTCGCTCGAGGAAAACCGCGCGGCGTTCCAGCGCCTCAAGCTGCGCACGCGTTTTCTCAACGACTGGTCGAAGCGCGATCTCGGCACCGAGATCTTCGGCAAGCGCATCGAGCTGCCCTTCGGGATCGCTCCCACGGGCAGCGCCGGGCTGATGTGGTACCAGGGAGAGATCGAGCTGGCGAGGGCCGCCGCCGTAGCGGGCATTCCGCTTACGCTCGCCATGGGAGCGCTGACGTCCATGGAGGAAGTCCACAAGGCAGTGCCCGATTCACGCAAGTGGTTCCAGCTCTACCCGTGGGAGGACGAGGCGGGCAACTACGAGATGGTCGCGCGCGCTCGCGACTTGGGCTGGGAAGCGCTGGTGGTCACGATCGACAACGCGCCGGGTCGCGGGCGCGAGCACAACGAGCGCAACGGCTACTCCTTTCCGTTCCGCCCCAACGTCACGGCCGCGGTGGACATGATGATGCATCCGGGCTGGATGTGGCGCGTAATGCGCAGGTACCTCGTCAACGAAGGCATGCCCACGAACGCGAATTTTCCCGATCGCTACCGCCACACCATCCTCGACGGCAGGAAGCGCACTCGTCCGAAGGCATTTCAAGGCATGACCTGGGAGCACATCCGGAAACTCCGCGATTTCTGGCCGCGCAAACTCATCGTCAAGAGCATTTTGAGCGGCGATCAGGCGCGTGCCGCCGTCGATGCCGGCGTGGATGCCGTGGTCGTCTCGAATCACGGCGGGCGCGCCTTCGACAGCGCCGTGGCGACGATAGACATCCTTCCAGAGATCGTGGAGGCGGTCGGCGACCGCTGCACCGTCATCCTCGACAGCGGCATCCGCCGCGGCAGCGACATCGTCAAGGCTATCGCGCTCGGCGCTAAGATGGTGCTGGTCGGCAGGGCGACGCTTTACGGCACCGCCTGCGGCGGGCAGGCGGGCGCCGCGCGGGCGATCAAGATACTGTCGGACGAAATGGAGCGGTCCTTCGGCTACGTGGGTGTGCGGCGGGTCTCCGAGATCGGGCCGCACATTTTTGCGCATCACGCTCCCGCGCCGGACCAGGCCGCCCGCACGGTGGCGGCGCAAGGCGCGCGCCGCGCGGCGCTATTCGATTACATCGAGGTGTTCTACAACCGGCAGCGCCGGCACCAGTCGTTGAACTACTTAACGCCGGTGCAGTTTGAGCAGAAAATGGTTGCTTAACTAAACCGTCCGAGAAAACCGGGACGCCTCAGTCCGACCCCCGAATCGCTTTACGAGCGCCGCGCCGGCGACGAGGCAGCGGATCGGTTTCATGGTCTCCTCCCTGGCCTTTTCCGGAAGTCTATGACGAGGCGGGCAGGGTGGGCGTGAG
>DASPGR010000100.1:0-3855 GCA_035620515.1 Burkholderiales bacterium
GTGGACCTGCTCTGGAGCGCGAGGGCGGTGCTGCGAGCGATGTGGCGATTGGGCGATACGAGGAGCGCCTGGCTCGCGCGCTTGCCGGCGTGATCAACTTACTCGACCCGGACGTAATTGTGCTGGGCGGTGGCGTGTCCAACATTGATCGCTTGTACGCCGACGTGCAGGCCCTCTGGCAGTTACACGTCTTCTCGGATCACGTTGCGACGCGCCTCGAGAAGAACCTCTACGGCGACTCGAGCGGCGTGCGCGGCGCGGCATGGCTATGGGATGGACCTCCGGCCCGCTAGAACACGGGAACCGAACTCGGCCAGAGCCGCTTGCGGTTTGCCGCAACGGCTGATCAGTGCCGCCATCCAGCTCTGCCCGCTTACTCGTGCAGCGCACGGCAAGGGGGCTTCGAAGCGCGCCTCTTTTGCTCAATTGGATGTCGATTCCACATTGCCCTGTTCGACAAGATCAGGAGGGTGAATCCTCTTAACTCTTATAGGAGTACCGAAATGGCCAAGAAAAACACGATCTGCCTTTGGTACGACGGCACCGCCTTGGACGCCGCTCGGTTCTACGCCGAGACCTTCCCCGACAGCGCCGTGGGCGCGGTGATGCGAGCACCCGGTGACTATCCTGACGGCAAGCAGGGCGATATCCTGACCGTCGAGTTCACTGTGGCAGGCATTCCCTGCATCGGACTCAACGGCGGGCCGCACTTCAAGCACAACGAGGCGTTCTCATTCCAGATCGCGACCAACGATCAGGCCGAAACCGATCGCTTGTGGAACGCGATTGTAGGAAACGGCGGCCAGGAAAGCGCGTGCGGGTGGTGTAAAGACAAGTGGGGCCTGAACTGGCAGATCACACCACGCGCCCTCACCGACGCGATCTCCGACCCTGATCGCGCGGCGGCCAAGCGTGCGTTTGAAGCGATGATGGAGATGAGAAAAATCGACATCGCCGCGATCGAGGCGGCGCGGCGGGGCTGAGAAGCGAGACGGTGAACGGCGATCAGGCATCGGCGCAAGCGAATTGCGCGATTATTCTCCGTAGAAGAAGCTCTTGGTCTTGAAGGGGTGTGAACGTTAATTGGTCTGGGGCGATCGGGTCAGATCTTGGCTCATGCTAGAGCGGGCTCCTCAAGGTCAGCTTCGGGTCGAGGCTGTGTGAAAACGCTTTTTCCGACCCATTTGGGGGATCGTCGGACCCTTACCCGAATGCCAATCGTCGATCCTAGAGCTTCTAATAGCCTCGCTATTTTTCCCAACCGGCCATTTTTAGAGTTTTCACACAGCCTCGGTCGAAAGCGGACATTCGCGGCTATCCAACTACGATCGGTAGCGATCAGAACAATCCCTTGGTGCCGCCGCCGTCGACCGAGATCGCCGCGCCCTGGATGTGACTCGCGGCCGGCGAGACCAGAAAGACCGCCAGCGCGGCAATGTCTTCCGGCTGCCCGAGGCGGCGGACGCCCGCTTTCTTGGCCGTCTCGGCCGCGACCTGCTCGACTGTTTTGCCCTCGGCCGCGGCCTGCTGTCTGACGAGGTCGGCATTGCGGTCGGTCTCGGTGCGGCCGGGGTGAATGGTGTTGACGTTGACGCCGTCACGGATGCCGAGCCCTGACAATCCCTTGCTGAAACTCGCCATGGCCGAGTTGACTGCGCTGCCAATCAAGTTGCCGGGATTGGGCGTGCGCGCCATGCCGCCGTCGATATTAATGATCTTGCCCTGCGCGGTGCTCAGCATCGGCCAGAACAGGCGCGACAGGCGCACGGCGCCGAAGAACTTCAACGCGAAGCCGTCCATCCAGATTTCGTCCGGCTGCTCGAGGAAATTGCCGGCCTTGGTTGCGCCGGCGGAGTTGACCAGGATGTCGCAGCGACCGTGCGTCTTTTTCACGTGTTCAAACAGCGCCTGGCAACCTTCAGCCGTGCCGAGATCGGCGGCGACGATGGTCGGCTTCGGGGCCTTGGTCGCCGCGATCTCGTCGGCGGTCTTCTTGAGATTGGCTTCCGATTTGGCCGCGAGCACCGTCTGCGCTCCCTGCGCCGCGAGGGCCTTGGCGATGGCGCGGCCGATACCGCGGCTGCCGCCGGTGATGACCGCAACTTTTCCGGACAATTCGCTCGACATAGCCTTATTCCTTCCTGAAGAGTCTTTACAAAGGGTTAAAGAACCAGAGCTTTCTTCATGGTTATGGCACCCGCCTCAGCCGCCTGAGTCGATGAAGGCGGCGCTGCGGCCGACCGCCGCAGTCACGAGGACATGACGCGACGCGGGCCGCCTTGCCAAAGTATAAAGGGTAGGATATCCAACGCTACTTCTGCAATCAGACATAGCGGGGGCGCGGCGGTGGCAGTGGCCACGTTCCGGCAGGACGGGAGGAATGCGTGGCAAACAGATCTCCGGCGCGTCCGCATGTGGACGAGTACTGCACCGCCAATCGACGTGCGTTCCTGCGCGCGCTCGGGGCCTCCGCACTACTGACCACGACGGGAAGCTTCTTCACGAGATCGGCGTGGGGCAGACCGGTCTTTTCCACCTACCCGTTCGCGCTGGGCGTGGCCTCGGGCGATCCCGCGCCAGACGGCTTTGTCATCTGGACCCGGATTGCGCCCAAGCCGCTCGAGCCGGGCGGTGGCATGCCCGCGAAACCCGTGGAGGTCGCGTGGGAGGTTGCGACCGACGAGAGTATGAAGAAAGTCGCGCGCAAAGGCACCGCGATCGCGCACTCCGGGCTCGGACACTCGGTTCACATCGAGCTCGAGGGGCTCGCGCCCGCGCGTGATTATTTCTATCGCTTCGTGGTGGGCGGCGAGCGCAGCACCGTCGGGCGGGCGCGAACGCTGCCGGCCGCAGGAGCGGGCGTCGCGCAGGTGCGCTTCGCGGTGTGCGGTTGTCAGCGCTACGAGGACGGCTACTTCACCGCCTTTCGCCGGCTGTCGGAGGAGCGCTTCGATTTTGTCTTTCACTACGGCGACTACATCTACGAGTACCGCGCAGTGCGGCCCGGCGAACGCAAGCGCCCGGTCGTGCGAGTAATGCCCGGCGAGCCGAACGAGTGCTACACGCTCGACGACTACCGGCACCGCTACGCCCTCTACAAGCTCGATCCTGACCTTCAGGCCGCGCATGCGTCGGCCCCGTTCGTGATGAGCTTCGACGATCACGAGGTCGTCAACGACTGGGCTGGCGACACGACCGTGGACAATACGCCGCGGGAGCTCTTCCTCTCGCGCCGCGCAGCCGCTTTTCAGGCATGGTACGAGCACCTTCCGTTGCGAAAAGCGCAGACGCCGCGCGGCCCCGACATCCTGGCCTACCGGCGATTTGCGGTGGGAGATCTCATCACGGTCAACGTGCTCGATACGCGACAGTTCCGCTCGCCACAAGCCTGCGCCGACGGCCCGCGGGTGAGAGCCGGCTGTACCGAGGCGTTCATGCCGGGCCGCACCGTGCTCGGCGAGGCGCAGGAGCGCTGGCTGTATGACGGATTCAGGGACAGCAGATCACGCTGGAACCTGCTCGCGCAGCAGATCATCATGATGCGCAACGACCGCGATCCCGATCCCGATGTCTTCGGGCCGAGCCTCGACAAGTGGGATGGCGCCGTGGCGGCGCGTGACCGGCTCCTTGCCGCGGTCGAGCGCGCGAAGCTCTCGAACCTGGTTGTCGTGGCGGGCGACATTCACCGGAACTTCGCCGGCGAGCTGAAGAAAAACTTCGCCAACCCGGATTCCGCCACGCTCGGCGTCGAGTTCGTGGCGACATCGATCTCCTCGCGCGGGGATGATTTCGACATCAATGACCGGTTCAGGCGGCTGCTGCAGCAGGATCCGCACATCAGGTTCTTCAACAGCC
>DASPGR010000101.1:0-16285 GCA_035620515.1 Burkholderiales bacterium
GCCGCCGCAAGCGGGCGATGTCGCGCCGTATTACGAGCCGCAGGGCAACGAAATTGCGGTATTCGAGGCCGCCTATCGCAAGCGCCTGCCGGTCATGCTGAAGGGCCCGACGGGGTGCGGCAAGACGCGGTTCCTCGAGTACATGGCGTTCCAGTTGAAGCGTCCGCTGGTTACCGTGTCATGCCACGAGGACCTCACCAGCTCCGACCTCGTGGGGCGTTTTCTGCTGGAAGGCGCCGAGACGGTATGGCAGGACGGTCCGCTTACGCAGGCCGTGAAGGCGGGAGCCATCTGCTATCTCGACGAGATCGTGGAGGCTCGAACCGACTCGACCGTGGTGATCCACTCGCTCACCGATCACCGCCGGCGTCTCACCGTCGAGAAGAAGGGCCAGGAGATCGAGGCGCACGAGGACTTCATGCTGGTGATCTCGTACAACCCCGGCTACCAGACGGTGTTGAAGGATCTCAAGCCCTCGACCAAGCAGCGCTTCATCGCGATCAATTTCGATTTTCCGCCGGAAGACATCGAGCGCAAGATCATCGTGAACGAGGCGCCCGGCATTACGCCCGAAATTGCGCACCAACTCGTCACCGCCGGCCGCAAGGCGCGCCTCCTCAAGGACCATGGCCTGGAAGAGGCGACATCCACGCGCGCGCTCGTCTACGCAGCCAGCATGATCAATGCCGGTCTCGACCCGGTCGCGGCCTGCCAGGTCGCGATGGTGAACCCCATCACCGACGACGAGGAGCTCGCCGAGGCGCTGATGGAGGTCGTGCAGGCGCACTTCGGCACCTGACACCGGTCAATTCTCGCCCCCCGAGCGCGAATTGCTGCGCGTTCGCAGCTGACTGATGAGTACATCCGCACGGCAGGCAATTGAGGAGCAGTTGACGCAGCTCCGCGACGCGAGCTTCGTCGCGCATCGCGAGGTGGAGCAGGCGCTGCCCGCGATCCGTCCGCACGGCGACGACGTGACGCTCTCCTGGATCCTTGCGTGCCGGAAGATCTTCGACTACGACCGCGAGGCGGGAAGAGCGTTCAGCCGCGGCAGCCTCGAGGCCGAGCGCGTCTCGGAGACGGTGCAGCCGTGGACGGAGCAGGCGCTGCGCTTCACGCGCTGGCGCAATTCGTGGCGCGCGCTGGAAGGATTCATGGCCAACCTGCCGCGTGCCTATGGCTCGCTCGGCCACGCCGGCGAGCGGCGCTGGGCCGAGATCGGGTTCCTCTGGTGCGCGCGACAGATGGAAAGCGGCAACGCGTACTTCACCACCGCGGTGCTCGATCTCTCGGGCCGCCAGGGCATCACCGGCATCGAGCAGCTGACGCAGCCCGCCGAGGAACTCTTCGAGCAGCGCAAGCTCCTGCTCGCCACCTATCTCGCGGGCGCGATCCGCGTGCGGAATCTCCTGGGTCCCCAGGCGATCATGCCGTGGGCCATGCGCGGCGCCGATATCATGCAGTCCGGGCGCGCGCGCGGCGAGGCGTATTTCCGGCTCGAATCCGAAGAGAGCCTTGCGCTGCTGCTCGAGAACCTGCCGGGCTTCCGGCTTGCCGAGCGAAACCGCCTGCTCGGCATGCTCCTCGATGTCTGGTTCGGGGAGGGTTTCGACGTCAAGGAGAGCAGCTGGTCGCCCGAAAAAGGGCGTGCCTTCGTCGAGACCGACGGGCGCGCAATGTTCTTCCCGGCAGTCATGCCGAATCGCGACGAGGCGGTGCTCGCGCTTCTGCACGCGGCGGGCCACATGCGCTTCGGCACCTACGACCGCGCGGCCATGAAGGCGATGTTCAATACAGCCGGCGTGGAGTTTCCCGAGAGCGGTCCGGTGTCCTGGGCGCCGCTCTTCGCTCGATTCGGGGACGACGCGCTGCGCTTCCAGCTGATCTTCGATCTGTGCGAGGATCTGCGTGTCGATTCCCGGCTCCAGCGCCTCGTGCCCAACTACCTGCAGCGCATGCTGCTTTGCGCTCGATCGGGCGTTCGCCATCCGGAGACATCGGTCTACTACGGCCTTGCCGTGAAGAGCATCGAGGAGGCGCTCGCAGCAAGCCGCAACGACGGGGTGCGTGACGAGCGCTTCGCCCCGCTGCTCGATCCGCGGGCGACCATCGCCGATGCCTGGCGCATCGCGACGGAAATCCACAAGGAAGACAAGCTCCCCCGCGTTTCGGACCTCGAGGCCTTCCAGGCCGCGTACGTTCCGGGGCGAGGGCCGAACTCGACGCGCCTGGTGCACCCGCAGCAGCGCGACGAGCAGCAGCAGCAGACCCAGTCCGGCGCGGAAGGCGACCAGCAGCCGCAGGAGGAGGGCGAGGACCAGTCCGAGTCGCCCCAGAACGCGGAGACCGGCAACCAGCAGGACGGCGGCAAGCAGCAGGAGATCGCGGGCGTCGGCGACTCGAGCGGCGCTGCGGCGCAGTCTTCGGGACGCTCCGACGAGAAGCGCCAGCAGCCGCAGTCGGGCGAGAAGGGAATCCCCTACCCTGAATGGGACTACCGCGAGAGCCGATACAAGCGCAACTGGAGCTGGGTGCAGGAGAAGAAGCTCGCCGAGTCGAACATGGCCGAGACCAACCGGTTGATGAACCAGTACGCGATCGCGTTGAAGCGCCTGAAGAAGGCGATCCAGGCCCAGAAGCCGACGCGCATGGCCCCGCAGTTGCGCCAGCTCGACGGCGAGGACATGGACATCAACGCGGTGGTGAATTACGTCGTGGAGAAGACGGCGGGGCGCTCGCCCAAGCCTGCGATCTACCGCCGCCGCGAGATGCGCCAGCGCGAGGTCGCCGTGACGCTCCTTGCCGACATGTCGACCTCGATCATGCAGCATCTCCCCGAGGGCGGCGGCCGGCTCGTCGACCGCGTGCGAGCGGGCGTGCTGCTCTTCGCCGAGGGCATGGAGGAGGTGGGCGATGCCTACTCGATTGCCGGCTTCTGCTCGAAATACCGCGACAACGTCAGCTACTACACGATCAAGGGGTTCGATGAGCCGCTGTCCCAGGACATTCGAAGCCAGATCGGCGGCATGTCGGGGCGGCTCGCGACCCGCATGGGCGCCGCGATCCGGCACGCGACCTCAAGCTTCTCGGGTGTTGAGAGCCGCCGGCGGCTGCTTCTCATCCTCTCCGACGGGCGGCCCGAAGACTACGACGACGGCGGGGACCGCCGCTATCTTCACGAGGACACGCGCATGGCGGTGAAGGAAGCAGTAGCAAAAGGCGTGCACCCCTTCTGCATCACCGTCGACACGATGGCCAATCAGTACCTGCCGCAGATTTTCGGCAAGGGCCACTACCTCGTGCTCGACCACATCAACTCGCTGCCGAACAAGCTGCCCGAGATCTACTTCCGCCTCCGGCGATAAATTCCCTTTCCCCTTGAGGGGCGGGGGTTGGGGTGAGGCGGACGCGCAGCGCGACGCCTGGCGGATCGCCCACGTCTCGCGCCGGCTCTTGCCGCCGCTTTTATCCGCACCAGTACGATCGACACGTTATCGGTCGATTCTGCGGCCATCGCGGCGTCGAACAGCGCCTGCGCCGAGCGCACAAGGTCGGGACCGATGAGGGCGCCCATTTCCTCCGCGGACAGCGCCTCGTAGAGCCCGTCGCTGCACAGGAGATAGGTGGTGCCCGGGCGGCACGGCTCGCTGCAGACGTGGGGCACGATGTCCGAAAAGACGTACGCGCCGCCGAGGCTCTGCGTGAGCATGCCGGAGCGCGGAAGGAGGGAGCCCGGCTCCCAGTCGGCGTCATACGAGTCGTCCACGGAAAGCTGCACGAGCCCGCGCCGCTTGGCGCGATAGATACGGACGTCGCCGACATTGACCAGGGTGATGCCGTGAGGACGGGCGGTCAGTCCTGCGACCGCGGCGCCCATGGCCGCCCAGCGCGGCTCGCGGCACATCTCGGAGTAGAGCCCGGCGTTGACCTGGCGCACGGCGAAGGCGGTCTCTTCTTCCGTCGCGGCCTCGGGCAGCCGCTCAGCCAGGCATCTTACCGCATACCGGCTCGCGACGTCGCCCGCGGCGTGCCCGCCCATGCCATCGGCAACGATGGCGACGAACCCGCTCCCCAACGGTTGGTCGAAAAAACGCGGGGAAGTCATGCTCGCCTGGGCCTGCCAGGCCGCGAGCCCGATACAGTCTTCGTTCACCGGCCGCACGCGGCCGGTGTGGGTGAACGCCGCCGCGGTGACGCGAAACCTGGGCGCTCTGCTCGCCTTCTTCACACCCGAAATTCTGGCAGAGAAAAAGGTGTCAGACACCTTTTTCCGGGCGGGGGCGCTCAATCCAGAAGGTAGACGCCGTTGTGGCCGACCGAGCGGGCGCCCCTCGAGTTCGGAAAGTAGGTGAGTCCGTGCGGCTCGGGGTCGGTCGGGATCTTGGCAATGACCTTGCCCGTCGTCGTGTCGATGACCCGGACATCGTAGTGGTAGCGGCTCGAGATCCAGAAATGCTTCCCGTCGGGCGAGAGCTGGCCCATGTCCGGAGTGCCGCCGGTCACCCACCTGGCGGTCACCTTCCGGGTCGCGATGTCGACGACCGAGATCGAGCCTTCCAGGCGGTTACTCACGTAGAGCGACTTCTCGTCGTGGCTGAGCAGTATCCCGTGTGCGCCGCGGCCCGTGGGAATGAACTGCATCTCCTTCCAGGCGTCGGGATCGACAACGAAGACTCCGTGGGCGCCCTGGTCGGCGATGAACATCAGGTTCTGGCGCGGGGGCCGTGCGACGTCGATCGGGAGCTTGCCAAGGGGCATGTCCGCGACGAGTTCGAGCTTCATGAGATCCACCTTGACGATGCGGCCGGACCACTCGCAGCTCGCCACGAGATAGCTGCCGTCACGCGAGAAGGCAAGGTGGTTCACGCCGCGCCACGGCACGGGCACGCTCTTGATCAGTTTCCAGGTCCCGGGGTCACGGAAATCGATGCGCATGTAGCGCTCGGCCACGACCACCGCCATCTTGCCGTCGGGCGTGAAGTAGAGGTTGTAGGGATCCTCGACCGGGATCACGCTGGTCACCTGCCCGGTTGCGGGATCGATGATGCTGAGCGTGTTGCCGGCCGTGTTATTGACGTAGAGCCGGGTCAAATCCCAGGAAGGCGTGACATGGTGCGGAGCCTGGCCGACGGGATGAGTCGCAATGATCGTGAAGGTTTTTGGATCGATGACGTGGAGAGTGTTGCCGCGTGCGGTCGGCACATAGACCCGCTCCGGGTAACGACCTATCGCGCTCTTTGGCGGCTCGGCGCCGGATGCCGTGAGGGCGCTGCCCTGACTCGTCATCAGCAGCGCCGCCGCCAGTGCGCAAACCATCCCTTTGCCCCGATCCGTCATCGAACGCCCTCCCTGACTTTCGCGCCGAAAAAGGCGGCGTATCCTGTCATGACGGGAGCCTCGCTGGCAAGCTTCGCCGGTCGAGCCGCTATAATCGCCCCTCCCGGAGGCGAGCCGTGTTTCGCCCGGAGACCCCTTGAGTCGCAGGAAGAAATCCCGGCCACAGCACAAGACAGAAGCTGCAGCCTCCGCGGCTCCACCGTCCGCGCCGCCACAGGTGGGACGGTGGTCCCGCACCGTAATCGCAGCCGTCGCGGCAAGCCTGGCCGCTGCGGCGGGGGGCGGGGCCTGGTGGATGACGCGCGACGCTCCCGCGCCCGCTGCCCCCGCATCTCAGCCAGTGGCGGCGACCTACGTCGGAGCCAAGGCCTGTGCCCAGTGCCATGGGTCGCAGCATGAAGCCTGGAAAGGCTCGCATCATGCGCTTGCGATGACGAAGGCGAGCGCGCACACCGTGCTCGGCGACTTCAATGACACGGAGTTCAAATACGGGAACGTCACGTCGCGCTTTTTCCGGCGCGACGGAAACTTCATGGTCCGCACCGACGGCCCGGACGGCAAGCTCGCCGACTACGAGATCAAGTACACCTTCGGGTGGACGCCGCTGCAGCAATACCTCATCGAGTTTCCGGGAGGACGGTTGCAGGCGCTCGGGATCGCCTGGGACGCGCGCCCGAAGGGCGAGGGCGGTCAGCGCTGGTTCTACCTCTACCCGGAGGAGAAGATCGGCCATGACGATCAGCTCCACTGGACGGGTCTCTATCAGAACTGGAACCTGCAGTGCGCGGCTTGTCATTCGACCCATCTGAAGAAAGGCTACGACGCGGCCAATCGCACCTACAACACGACCTTCAGCGAGATCAACGTATCGTGCGAGGCGTGTCACGGGCCGGGCTCGCAGCACGTGGAATGGGCGAAGGGTGCGAAGCCGCCACACCCGGCCGGCGAAAGCAAAGGCCTGGAGGTCTTGCTGCAAAGCCGCTGGAAAGAAGCGTGGAAGCCTGCGTCCGCGGAGGCGAAGACCGCTCGCAGGGACCGGCCGGCCACCGACGCGTTGATGAATGTCTGTGCTGCGTGCCATTCGCGCCGGTCAACCATTGTGGAGAGCGGTAAGCCCGGCGCACCGCTCGAGGACACGCACCGCCTCGCGATGCTCACCGACCCCAATTACTTTGCCGACGGCCAGATTCGGGAGGAGGTCTACGTCTGGGGTTCGTTCCACCAGAGCGCGATGCACCAGCGCGGCGTCACCTGCATGGACTGCCACGAGCCCCACGCGCTGAAGCTCCGCGCAGAGGGCAATGCGTTATGCGCGCGCTGTCACAATGCCTCGGCCTTCGACTCGGAGAAACACCATTTCCACCGTGCGGGGACAAAGGGCGCGCAATGCGTCGAGTGCCATATGCCCACGCGGACTTATATGGTCGTTGATCCCCGACGCGATCACAGCATCCGCGTGCCGCGTCCCGATCTATCTCTCTCGCTTGGAAGTCCCAACGCTTGTGCCCAATGCCACGCGGATCGGAAGGCGGACTGGGCCGCCGTCGCGATGGACAAGTGGTATGGAGACGGCTGGCGCCGGCGTCTGCACTACGGCACGACGTTCAACGCCGTCAGGACGCAGGGGGCAAAGACGCTCCCTTCACTGCTGGCAATTGCCGATGACCCGGGGATGCCTTCGATCGTCAAGGCAACGGCCGCGACGCTGGCCGAGCCGCACCTGCGGACGGACAGCCTTCCTGCCGTGCAGAATCTTCTCGCCAACTTCAATCCCGGCGTGCGCATTGCCGCACTTGGCTTGATCGAGCGCTTCGAGCCGGCTGTGCGCGCGCAGACCGCCGCGCCGCTCCTTTCCGACCCTGTGCGTGGCGTGCGCGTCGAGGCCGCGCGCGTCATGGCGGACGTCAATGACGATCAGCTGACGCCCGAACAGCGCCGCGCGCGCGAGAAGGCGACCAGCGAATACGTGAAATCGCTCGAAGAGGATTCCGACTGGCCGACCGCGAACGTGAGCCTCGGCAACCTCCGCATGCGACAGGGGCGTTCCGAGGAAGCGATCGCTGCCTTGGAGCGCGCGCTCTCGCTCGATCCCCGCTCTACGGCTGCCTACGTGAACCTCACCGACGCCCATCGCCAGCTCGGGCGCGAAGCGGAAGGCGAGAAGGTGCTGCGGCGCGGCCTTGAGCTCCTGCCGAAGGCTGCCGACCTCCACCATGTCCTGGGCCTGCTGCTGGTGCGCAAGGGCGACAAGGCTGCCGGCCTGGCGGAGCTCGGCGCGGCGGTCAAGCTCGCGCCTGAGAATTCCCGGTATGCGTTTGTGCACGCGGTTGCGCTCTATTCCGAGGGAAAACGCGACGCGGCCCTCGCCGAGCTTCGCGCCATCAACGAGCGCTATCCGTATGATCTGGACGTGTTGGGTGCGCTGGTATCCATTAATCGGGAAGCAGGCAATCCCAAAGCCGCGCTTCCCTATGCGCGCAAGCTGGCGGAGCTTTTTCCGGGGGACGTAGGCTTGCAGAAACTGGTCGGAGAACTCGAGCGCGCGAACTGATTTCGGATTCCATTGGCGCCCTTTCCGAGCTGATGCAGATCAAACACACCCTGACGGAACGGCTGCTGCGCATGACCGGGGTTCGCGCGGAGCGTCCGCCGGCGCCGCCGGCCGATGCGTATCGCGTTCTGCCCTGGGGCGCGATCGATTCGCTTGCCAACCAGCCCCAGGAGGAGAAACCGGCGCCGTCGCCAGCCCCGGCGCCCCGGCCCGTTCTCGACGCCGTCTCGCGAACGGCGGATGGACGGCCGCGATTTGCATTGCTTGCGTTGTCTGGTGGCGGTGCCCGCGGCGCCTTCGGCGCCGGCCTGCTGTCGGGCTGGACGCGGAGCGGAAACCGCCCGCAGTTCACAGCCGTCACTGGGATTTCCACCGGCGCCCTGATGGGCACTTACGCCTTTCTCGGACCGAAGTACGATGGCGCGCTCGAGCGTTTCTACACGGCCACGACGAACGCCGATATTTTCTCGGACCGCGGCCTGTCCGGACTGCTGGGCGACGCGGCGAAGGATTCCGGGCCGCTGAAGCGGCTCATCGAGCGCAACATGGATGAACAGGTCCTCGCCGAGATTGCCGACGAGTACCATCGCGGCCGCCGGTTCTTCGTTGGAACGACCAACCTCGACAGCGGGCGGCTCGTGGTGTGGGACATGGGCGGCATCGCCGCCAGCAATCGGCCCGATCGGTTGCAGCGGTTCCGGGACGTCCTGCTCGCTTCTTCGTCCATTCCCATGATTTTCCCGCCGGTGTATTTCCCGGTCGAATGGGAGGGGAAGACCTACTGGCAGATGCACGTCGACGGCGGCGCGGCGGTGATCGTGTTCCTCTCCGGGTTCGTCGTCGACGAGCTGAACCGCATGACGGGTTTGAGGACGGAGCGGGGCGACGCCGCGGTGGATTTGTACATCATACTCAACGACGTCCTCGGCGACCGGGTGCCGGAAGGACCGGTGGATCCGACATTGTTCGGAATTGCCGAGGGATTCGTGCGATCCCTCTCAACTGCGGCGACGGTGACCCAACTCGTTCGCCTGTATCGCGCCGCGCGCGACATTGGCTTCGGATTTCACTTTGCGGGCATTCCGGCCGATTATCCGAATGGCCTGCCGGCCACGCACTTCGAGCCGGAGACGATGCGCCACTTGTTCGACTATGCCCAGGCGCACGCGGCCTCCGGCTACCCGTGGGCGCAAGAGCCACCGCGCCTCGACCCGCGCGAGGTCGTGGCGCACTTGCCGATTCCGACGCCGGGCCCACCGCCGCCCGCTAAAGGTCGGGTAGCGCGCGCGCTCGACTGGCTGCGCGGCCGATGGCGGTGATGGCCGTCGGGTCGGATAACGGGGGCGTGTTGATGAGCACTCGGGTCGGACCAAGGCAGCATATTGATTGAGTGCACAAAAAGCCGGAAATAAGGCCAGATGGAGGCCTTAGAGGCGCGTTTTTAGGGGCAATATCGGCGCTTTAAGCAAGCCGATGCCATACCGCGCGCCCACGGCCGCTACCCGTTCGGCCCGATCTCTGGTGCTGCAAACACTTGTCTTGGTCCGACCCGCTACCCGCTCGGGCTACAGCCCGGGACTGCCTTGCATGATGCCGCCGTCGGTGAAGATCGTGGTGGCCGTCATGTAGCTCGCACCGTCGCTCGCAAGAAAAGCCACCACGCTCGCGATTTCCTCCGGGCGCGCCATGCGGCCCACCGGTATCGCGGCGTTCAGCTTCTTCATCAGCGCCGGGTCGTTCATGGTGGAGCGGTTGATCGGCGTTTCCACCGCGCCGGGGCCGACGCCGACGATGAGAATGTTGTGCGGCGCGAGCTCGACACCCGCGGTGCGCGTGAGCATTCTCATGCCCCCCTTGGACAAGCAATAGGCGATATTGCCTGGCATCGGCCAGTCCTCGTGGACGGAGGTGATGTTGATGATGCGACCGCCACCGCCCTGCTTGATCATCTGCTGCGCAGCGAGCTGCGTGCCGAAGAACGCGCTCTTGAGATTGATGGCCATCACCTTCTCGTATTGCGCCTCGCCGGTATCGAGCACGGAGGTACGCGTTTCGATTCCGGCGTTGTTCACGATGATGTCGAGGCGCCCGAATGCCTTCACCGCGGCGCCGATGAGGTTTCGCAAGTCCTCGACCTTGCTCACATCGGCTTGAACGCCGATCGCCCGGTCTCCCAGCGCGATCACCTGTCTCTCCAGCGCCTCGGTCGCCTCGGGATGCACGACGTAGTCAATGACGATGTTTGCGCCCTGTCTGGCGAGTTCCAGAACGATGGCAAGACCGATTCCGCTGTTGCCGCCGGTGACGATGGCGCATTTTCCCTTGAGGTCCATGGCTCGTCTCCGTGTTGTAGACTGCGGCCGTTCAGCGCGCAGATTTTGCTATCGTGCTGAAACTTGACGCGCAGGACGGCGGAGCTTCAAAGGCTAAGTGCTGCTCCATTTCGCGTCAACGCGGCTGGAGATTGCGCTGCCAGGACGGCAACAAAAGCTGTTCTACCGGAGGCCGAATGGCGCTTCGCGTCGAGGACTACGGTCTCATCGGCGACACCCATACCGCCGCGCTGGTCGGCGTTGACGGCTCGATCGACTGGCTCTGCCTGCCGCGCTTCGATTCACCTGCGTGCTTCGCGAGCCTTCTCGGCACGGAAGCAAACGGTCGATGGCGCATCGCCCCGTCAGTCGACGTCGTGCGTAGGAGTCGTCGCTATCGACCTTCGACGCTCGTGCTGGAAACGGATTTCGAGACGGCTCAAGGGGCGGTTCGCATCGTCGACTGCATGCCGATGCGCGCGACGAATCCGCGCATCGTCCGTGTCGTCGAGGGCGTTCGCGGCTCGGTGCCGATGTCCCTTTGCCTCAATCCGCGGTTCGATTACGGAAAGACCGCGCCGTGGATCACCGAAGACGGACCGGTGGTGAGGGCAGGGGCGGGGCCCGAGGCGCTGGAGCTCCGGGCCGATGTGCCGCTCACGACGCGAGAGCGGCAGTTCGAGGCCGCATTCACCGTGCGCGAAGGCGAGCGCGTCTGTTTTGTCCTCACATGGCACCTTTCCTGGGAACATGCGCCACGGCCGATCGATCCCATTGCCGCGCTGGCTGAAACCGATGGCTGGTGGCGGACCTGGTCAGGCCGGTCGACCTATCGGGGCGCGTGGCGGGACGAGGTCGAGCGCTCTCTCATCACCCTCAAGGCCCTGACCTACGCGCCGACCGGCGGCATCGTGGCCGCCGCCACGACGTCCTTGCCCGAGTTCATCGGCGGCGTGCGGAACTGGGACTACCGGTTCTGCTGGATTCGGGACGCCGCGCTCGCGCTCGAGTCGCTCATGGCGGCGGGTTATGTCGAGGAGGCGACCCAGTGGCGCGACTGGGTGATCCGCGCCGTCGCGGGCGATCCGGAAGACCTGCAGATCATGTACGGCATTGGAGGCGAGCGCCGCCTCGACGAGTACGAGCTGCCGTGGCTTTCGGGCTACGAGGGCTCAAGGCCGGCGCGAGTCGGCAATGCCGCATCGGGGCAGCTGCAGCTAGACGTCTGCGGCGAGCTGGTCGATGCGGTCTACCGCGCGCGGCAGCTCGGAATGGCGCCCGTTCCCGGAACGGAGCGCCTCGGCCGCGAGCTCATTCTGTGGCTCGAGCGTCACTGGCAGGAACCGGACGACGGCATCTGGGAGATCCGGGGACCGCGGCGTCATTTCGTGCACTCGAAGGTGCTGGCCCGGGTCGCGGTCGACCGGATCGTGAAGATGGCGGAAGCCTCCGGCTACGGGGGCGCTCTCGAGCGGGTGCGCAAGATGCGGGATGACATTCACCGGGACATTTGCGAGAAGGGCTACGATTCCGCGCGCAAAACGTTTACCCAGTACTACGGATCCCAGCAGCTCGACGCCGCACTGCTCCTGATTCCCCAGGTCGGATTTCTGCCCGCCTCCGACCCGCGCGTCGCAGGCACGGTGGATGCCGTCCAGCGAGAGCTCATGCACGACGGGTTCGTGATGCGCTACATCCCGGACGAGAACTCGGCCGATGGCTTGCCGCCGGGAGAGGGCGCATTCCTCGCGTGCAGCTTCTGGCTGGCCATCGACCTCGCGATGCTCGGCCGGCTCGAGGAAGCCCGCAAGCTTTTCGACCGCCTGCTGGCGTTCCGGAACGATCTGGGCCTCTACTCGGAGGAATACGACCCGGCGCACCGGCGGCTCATTGGCAACTTCCCTCAGGCCTTCACGCACCTCACGCTCATAGCAAGCGCCGTAGCCCTCACGAAGGCCGCCTGAGAAAAGGTGTCAGGAACCTTTTCTAACGGGCTGAAAAAGATGCCAGGACCATTCTCCTGCAGCACGCCGGCAGGCCGTGTTGGCGACGGGAAAAGGTTCCTGACACCTTTTCCGTCGCTTGCCGGCGACACAGGCATCCCGCTCGCCATGGCGAGACATGCGAGGTAATATTTTCGAGCCGCCGCAATTTTTTCCGTGACCCGACAACAGGAGGATCGCGATGACATCCTTGATGCGCTTTCTCGTTGCCGTGCTCGCCTGCGCGATTGCGACAGGCACGGCATTTTCTGCTGAAACAGACAAAACGACAAAGCAGGCCGAGGTCCGCAAGTCGACACAAGCAGCGTTGGAGCGGTTCTACAAGGAGAACCCTGCGTTAAGAGGAGAGGTAAAAAGGGCGCCCGGGTATGCCGTATTTACGACGTATGGACTTTCTTTTCTTTTCGGCGGGGCTGGCGGAAGCGGGCTGGCTCATAACAACAAATCAGGGCACAGCACGTACATGAACATGGCTCAAGCCAGTGTCGGTGTTCAGATCGGAGCGGCGCAGAGCGAAACGCTCATCATCTTCAAGTCCCCGAAGGCGCTTTCGCAGTTCGTGGACAAGGGCTGGGAATTCGGCGGAGGCGGTGCCATTGATGCCGGCGCCGGCGGCAAGACGATCGCTGTCCCCGGAGGCGGTGGCGAGAACGTGATTGCGGACGCGCTCTACTACACGCTGACCAAGAACGGCATTCAGGCCGGCGGCGCCGTGGCCGGCACGAAGTTCTGGAAGAGCGACGACCTCAACTAACGGCGAACCGGTGAACCGGGTCGGACCAAGTCAACGTGCTGATCGAGAAGGAAAATGGCACGAAATAAGGTCAACCAGGGCGCTTAGAGGCACGTTATTAGGGGCAATATCGACGCTCTAAGAGAGTCGGAGAATCCTTATCTGCCCGTTTTTCCGCGCAATATCGGCCCGCTAAGGCCAAGAAACCGCGTTTTCTGCGGGCAAAACGTCAACGATTCACCGACTTGCCTTGGTCCGACCCGGCTAATAGACGTTGCCGAGCAGCGGCGTGATGAAGAGCCAGGCGAGCGCGGTGATCACCAGGATGCCGGCGAGGTTGAGCCAGACGCCGGCTTTCATCATCTGGGGCATGCGCACGAGGCCGGTTCCGAAGACGATCGCGTTGGGCGGCGTTCCCACCGGCATCATGTAGGCGCTGCTCGCGCCCAGCGTGCACGCGATGATGAGAACGTAGGGGTTCATCCCGAGCACCGGCGCCATGGCGGCGAGCACCGGGACCATGGTCGCGACCTGCGCCGTGTTGGATGTGAGCTCAGACAGAAACACGGTCATGGCAGTGATTGCGAGCAGCAGGAGGAGGGGATGCAGGCCTGACATGCCGCGGCTCGCGTTGCCGATGAACTCCGACACGCCGTTTGCTTCGACGGCGGTTGCGAGCGTGAGCCCGCCGCCGAAGAGCATCAACACGCCCCACGGGAGTTTCACCGCCGTCGCCCAGTTCATCGCCCGGACGCCCTTGGCGCGGTCCACGGGGATCAGAAACAGCGCCATCGCCCCCAGCATCGCGATGACGGAGTCAGAGAGCCCGGCAAGCGGCTTCACGCCCGCTATTGCAATGGGCTTGAGCAGCGGACTAAATATCCAGAGAAACGCGACCAGGCCGAAAACCGCCAGCACGGTCTTCTCGCCGCGGGTGAGCGGTCCGAGCTTCCGATACTCTTCGTGAAAATGCTGTCGTCCGCCCGCGATCTCGCCGATGTCGGCGCGGAAGAGAACGCGGGTGATCATCAGCCAGGCGATCGGCAGGAAGATCAGCGTGAATGGCCCGCCAATCAGTAGCCAGTCGAAGAAGGTCACTTCCTGCTTGAACGTCTGCAATATATAGCGCACGGCAATGCCGTTGGGCGGCGAGCCGATGATGGTCGCGATGCCGCCGATCGATGCCGAGTAGGCGACGCAGAGCAGGAGTCCGGTCGCGAAGTTGCGCTCGGGAATGCGGTCCTGCGGTATCCCGCCCGATTCCTTGAGCCCGGCGCCGGTGCGGCTGCGCAGGACGAGGTCGATGACGGAGATCGCGATCGGAACCATCATCGCCGCGGTCGCCGTGTTCGAGACCCACATGCTCAGAAAGGCGGTTACCACCATGAAGCCGCCGACGATTGCGCCGGGACGCGCGCCGACCAGGCGCAGAACGGAGAACGCGATGCGCCGGTCCAGGCCCCAGCGCTCGATGGCAAGCCCGATGATGAAGCCGCCCATGAAGAGGAAGATCACGTCCGCGGCGTAGGGCGGCAGGACCTTCGACAAGGGCGCGACGCCGAACAGGGGGAACGCGACGATCGGCAGCAGCGCGGTGACCTCGATGTCCACGGCCTCCGTGAGCCACCACGTCGCCATCCACACCATCATGGCAAGCGTCGTGCGCCCGGCCTGCGAGAACTCGACCCATTCGCCGGGACCGGTCGAGTAATGTGGCGGCAGCCAGTAATAGCAAAGCGCTGCAAGAATCGGCCCGGCGTACAAGCCGATGCGGCGGATGGTGGCGACGTTCATGACCGTGGGGCCCGCGCGCGCCTCATGCCCGAGCGGGGCACGAAGCGCGGGGGCAGGCGATGCTCACCGGATCAACAGCATCCAGGGCACCCCGATCACCATGAACGCGGCGAAGAAGATCACGCCGAAGATCGCACCCAGGCGCCAGTAGTCCGCAGCCGGCAGGTACCCGCTGCCGTAGTAGACCGGGCTCGGCCCCGTCGCGTACGGAGTGAGTATGCCCATGATACCGAGCTGCAGGCACAGCCCGAGCGCGAGCGTGTGCATGTTGACCCCGGGAATTGTCGATGCGACCGCGAGCAGCACCGGGATCATGGCGGTGACGTGGGCGGTGACGCTCGCAAAGAGGTAGTGGCCGAAGAAGTTGATGAGCAGCAGCGCCACGACCGCCAGCATGGGCGTGACGCCGGAGAGCTGCCCGGCGACGCTCTCCGCGAACCACTTCACGAAGCCCACTCGAGTCAGCCCGTCGGCGAGCGCAACCAGCGTCGCGAACCACGCGAGCGTGTTCCACGCCGCCTTGTTGGCCGTAATGTCGTCCCAGGTGACGACCTTGAGCACCAGCATCAGCGAAATCACGAGGATGGCGGCGGTGGTGGCCTCCATGATCTTGCCGCCAAAAATCCACAGCAGCAGCGCGATGACGACCAGAACGCCGAGGGTGATTTCCCGCTGGGTGAGGGGCCCCATCTTCTCGAGCTCCTTGGCCGCCCAGGCCGGCACTTCCGCTCCTTCCTTCACCTGCGGCGGGTAGATCCAGTAGGTGAGCAACGGCACCATCACCAGCAACAGGATCCCGACCGGGGCGAAATACAGGAACCAGTCAATCCATGCAAACTCGATCTTCGCGATCTTTCTCACCAGCTCGACGGCGAGCAGGTTGGGCGCGAGCGCGGTGAGGAATAGCGAGCTCGTCACGCACGTCGCCGCAAGCGCCACCCACATGAGGTAGGAGCCCATGCGCCGCATCGAGGGGTCATTGGGCTTCGAGTCGTAGAGGAGCGGCAGGTTACGGATGACAGGATAGATCGTGCCCCCGCTGCGCGCCGTGTTCGATGGCGTGAAGGGCGCGAGCAGCAGGTCCGCGATCGTCACTGCGTAGCCGAGCGTGAGCGTCTTGCGCCCCATCGACTTCACCAGCAGCAGTGCGATGCGCCGCCCGAGGCCCGTCTTCTCGTAGCCGAGCGCGAACATGAACGCGCCGAAGATGAGCCAGACCGTGGTGTTGGAGAAGCCGGAGAGCGCCCAGCTCAAGGACGCCTTGGCCGCGCTGAAGCCGGGCTTGGCGAGGTCAGCCGGACTGAATAAAACGTACTGGGAGAGCACCGCCACGAGCGTGACGCCGATGACGCCGATCGCGCCTCCCGGCAGCGGCTCGAACATGAGGCCCACGATGACGCCGACGAAGATCGCGAAGAAATACCAGGCATGCTGCGGCAGCCCCGTGGGCGCGGGGATGAGGGCGATTGCAAGGGCGACCGCGACCGGTGCAACCGCTTTCCACGAGATGTTCATGTTCTTCTCCCTTCAGACGTCGATGCGAAGCGTCCGATCA
>DASPGR010000102.1:0-4835 GCA_035620515.1 Burkholderiales bacterium
GGAAGACGCTCGCTTCGGTGCTGCCGCAGCTCGGGCCGGGCGACCGGCTCGTCGTCGTCGCCGATAATTGTTCGGACGACACCGAGCGAGTCGCCGCCGGCACCGGCGCGGAGGTCGTGGAACGACGCGATGAGTCGCGCCGCGGCAAGGGATATGCCCTGGATTTCGGGATCCGTCATCTGGAGCGCGAGCCGCCCGAGCTGGTGGTGATCGTCGATGCCGATTGCGAAGTGACCGCAGGGGCGATAGACCGTATTTCACGGGTAAGCGCTTCGACCGGCAGGCCAGTACAGGCCCTGAATCTGATGACGGCACCGCGGTCGGCCGGGACGCTGGTAGCCGTTGCCGAATTCGCGTGGGTCGTGAAGAACCTGGTGCGTCCGCTGGGTTTTCTGCGGCTCGGTCTGCCCTGTCAGCTGATGGGCACGGGCATGGCGTTTCCGTGGACGGCCATACGCTCGGCCGAGCTGGCGAGCGGCCACATCGTCGAAGACATGAAACTGGGCCTCGAGCTTGCCCGCGCCGGCAAGGCCCCGCTGTTCTGCCCCGAGGCGCTGGTGCGGAGCTGCTTCCCGAGCAGTGAGGACGGCAGGAGGAGCCAGCGCACCCGCTGGGAGCACGGGCATTTGGGAATGATTCTGGGCGAGGGGCCGCGTCTGCTTTGGGAGGGCTTGCGTGGAAAGGGCTCAGGGTTGCTGGCGCTGGCACTCGACATGGTCGTGCCGCCACTCGCCTTGTTGGCGCTGTCGATCATCGTGCTGGTTGCCTTCAGCGCGGCGCACGCGCTGCTGACGTTCTCCCTCGCGCCCCTGGTGGCAGCGGGGGTTGTTGCCCTCATGTTCGGCGCAGCGATCGGTCTTTCCTGGCTCCGGTTCGGGCTCGGGATACTGTCGTTCAGGCGATTACTGCTTGGGTTGGTCTATGCCTTTCGCAAGGTACCGCTGTACGTCAGGTTTGTTGTCCGCCGACAGGTCGAATGGGTGCGGTCGAAGCGGGAGGAGCGTTGATGCTTCCGGACTTGCCGTGGAGCGAGCGCTGGACGGCGATCGTCAGCCGGATCCGGGTCGTGCGTTCGCCTGGCGAGGAGATAGCCCTGCTTCATGAGCTCGCTGCGGCGAATGGCAATCGGGTGCTCGGGTTCGTGAACGCACACGCCTTGAACTTCGCCGCCGCCGATTCCGCTTTCTATGCCGCGTTGGCCAGCGCGGACATTCTCCTGCGGGATGGCTCCGGCATGGCGCTGCTGTACCGGAGACGGGTTGTCGCAACCGGCTTGAACATGAACGGTACCGATTTCATTCCCAAGATCCTTGCCGAATTCAGGGGGCGCCGCGTGGCGCTTTGGGGAACCGAAGAACCGTTCCTCGGGATCTGTGCCGGTCGTTGCGAGCGGGAATTCGGAGTCAAGGTCGTTTCCCTCGAGAACGGGTTCCGGGAACCCGAGCATTACGCTGGCCTGGTGGCAGAGTTGCTGCCCGACTTGATAGTCCTGGGCATGGGCATCCCCAAGCAGGAATACGTGGCCAGCTTGATCCGGTCCCGCGCAGCAGGCGCCGCACTGATCGTTTGCGGCGGAGCGATTATCGACTTCCTGGGGGGGAAGATGCGCAGGGCTCCCGGCTGGATGCGACGATCGGGACTCGAGTGGACCTATCGTCTGGTCCGCGAGCCACGGCGCCTGTGCGGCAGATACGTCATTGGGAATCCAGTGTTCGTCCTGCGGGTGATCCGGTGGCGCCCAACGCGCAAGGTGTCCGTTCATGCATCCGGTAATCGACAAGAGATTTCCTGACGCCGAGGCCGTGCTGCGGGACGCGACGCTGGCGGGCAGCCGCACTTCGGAGCATTGGAGACCTTCTGGGAGGCCATTCTGCAACGGGCTTTCTCAAGCGGCCGCCTGCGTGTTGCTCGGTATCGCACCGTTATTGGCCTGCGCCCAGGGCTACCCGCCCGCTCGGGGCGGTTTTGCTGCCACGACGGACTACGACTCGGCTGCGCACGATGTCCTCAACTTCATCGTCGGGGGATCCGTCGCGCACGATTCGAACCTGTTCAGGGTATCGGGTCAAGCGGTGAGCCCGCAGTCCGACAACATTGCCACAGGCTACATTGGTTTGCGCCTGGACAAGCCGTACGCACAGCAGCGCCTCCAGCTCGATGCGACCGTGACCGCCTACCGCTACGACCGATTCTCGTATCTCGATTTCAATGCACTCGACTATCAGGCCGCGTGGCTCTGGCACGTGACCCCTCGCGTAAGTGGTTCGTTGTGGGCGAACCGAACCGAGACGCCCACCCGATTTGAGGACCAGGTGGGTTTTCAGCGCAACGTGCGCACTACGGAGAGCTACGGGTTCAGTGTCGACGGATTGATCACGGGCGGCTGGCACGCAGTGGCCGGGCTCGCCCATTCCTCGTCCGAAGGCGAGGACACGGCCGTCCAGAACGAACCCACCTATCGCCAGGACAGTGCCGAGGCCGGCGTGAGATACCTCTTCAAGTCGGGCAGCAACGGTATCGTTCTTTGGCGCCGGAACGAGGGCAGCCAGGATGACCGCTTTCAGAACAGCGTCGTCGGCCCCGGCAGCGAGGATTACGTCCAGGACGATATCGAGGCTCGAGGAACGTGGCTGGTGAGCGCGAAGTCAACGCTCGCAGGGCGCGTAACCTATCTCGATCGGCGCTATGATCAGGTGCCGCTGCGCGATTTCTCCGGCACAGCGGGCGCCGTAAGCTTCCGTTGGCGCCCGACCACGACGGTCGACGTGCGCCTCTCCGGCGCGCGGGTGATCGCACCCTGGCAGAGTCTGTTTTCGTCGTATCGAACCCGAAACGCCTTCTCGCTCGTTCCGACCTGGCAAGCCACGGCCAAGACAACAGTGTCCATTGGTTTGCGCCGCACCTATGACGATTACCCCACGGTCGTCGCCGGTCTCCCGGATCGCAAGGACACGACTGACCATGCCATTCTGAGCGCCGAATGGAACCCCGTACGCAGCCTGTCAATCTACGCGAGCGTGTTGCGTGAGGTGCGTTCGTCCAACATCGCCTTGGAGGAATACAACACCACCGTCAGCCAGATCGGCGCCACGTTTACGTTTTGATTGCCGGGATTCGGCGCCGTCGCGGCTCAATTATTGAGTCGTCTGCTTGTCCTTGCCCTTCATTTCACGTCCGGCGATCTCGCCCCGGATTTCCTTGAGCTTCGCCTTGACCCGGCGCGTGTTCTCCGCGCCCGTGCGCATCAGGATCTTCTGGCCGGCCGAGCGCGATTCGAGCTCGGGATCCGCGTAGAGGTAGAACACCTTCGGGCGCACCAGCGCGACCGGGCCCTCCAGCTCGGGCGTCTCGAGCAGGTGGTCGATGACCTGCACCAGCCGGTCGTTGAAGTGACCCTTCGGATAACCGAGGTCGCGGTAGGCCTGCTGGAACAGCGGATAGTAGTGAAAATAGAGCGCGGCGAGCTTTGCGCTGTCGATGGCGTCGGCCAGGCGCACGTATACCGCATAGCGCGCGGAATTACCCGCGGCGATCGTTGGGTGCTCTTCGCTGCCGCTCACCTGGAATTGTCCCGGGGCGGGCTTCAGCGGCCAGAGCCGCGGCGCGGCCGCGCGGCGTGGCAGATTGTCGATGGTAGCCACTACCCGGCGCACGAAGTCCTTGAGCACGGGGAGCTTGATGAGCGTGCTGTCGGGCACCAGCTCGGCCAGCGAGTTCCTCATGGTGGTGTCGCTGGTATCAAGCGCAGGCAGCGGCTTCTCGGCCGGCATCTGCGGCACCGGGTGGCGGATTTCCGGCTTGTCCGACAGGGCGGGCGGGAGCGGTTCGGGGGCCGCGGGGCGATGAACGATGACTTCCCTCTCCGGCGGGCCCATCGCGTTGTGGATGATCAGGGCGAGACCCACCAGCCCTGCGAGCACGATCAACCACCAGAAGAAGCGTTGCATAAGCTATCCGTGGTGCAACAGGACTATCATACGCGGGCACGCTTCATTGGAAAAAGGGGGAGGGTTCTATATGTTTGAGAGGTTGATCTGCGCGCTCATTGCATCGATCGCGGTCCTGTTGCCGGCCAGCGTGCTGGCGCAGGCGTATCCGACCAAGCCGGTTCGCCTGATCGTTCCCTTCGCGCCAGGCGGCACCAACGACATCCTGGGGCGCATGGTGGCGACGCGCCTCTCCGAGACGCTGGGGCAGCACGTGATCGTGGACAACCGGCCCGGCCACCAGGGGATCATCGGCACGAACCTCGCTGCGACCGCGGCGCCGGACGGCTACACGATGGTGATGATCTCGTCGGCCTACACGATGAACCCGGTGACGATCAAGATGCCCTTCGATCCGCAGAAGGCGCTCGTCTTCGTCTCCAAGATCGGGGCGAGCTTTCTCATCCTGAGCGTCGGACCCTCCATGCCGGTGAAGTCGGTCAAGGATCTCCTCAACGAAGCAGGCCGCAAGCCCGGCGAGATCGTGATTGCGAGTTCGGGCGGCTTCATGCATTTCGCGTCGGCGCTCTTCCAGGGCCTCTCGAAGCGCAAGTTCAACATCGTGCTCTACAAGGGCGGATTCCCGGCCATGATGGATGTCATCGGCGGGCACGCGCAGGTGCACCTGGCTGTCAGCGTTCCCGCGCTTCCGCATCTGCGCGCGGGGAGGCTGAAGGGCCTCGCGGTCGGCACCCTGAAGCGCGCGGAGCTGCTGCCCGACCTTCCGACGCTCGACGAGGAGGGAATCAAGGGCTACGAGGCGCAGAACTGGTACGCTGTCGCGGCCCCGGCGGGAACGCCGCCCGCGATCGTAGCGAAGCTGCACAACGAGATCGCGCGCTTCTTCAC
>DASPGR010000103.1:0-10567 GCA_035620515.1 Burkholderiales bacterium
TCGGCGCGCGGGGCGTTGACGCCCTTTCCTGCCCCCTTGTGAACGATCAACTGGACGGTGGGCGTCAGTGAAATCTCGATCGCGGTGCCGTCGACTTCGCCGTCGCCCTGGCAGGCATGTCCATCGCCGATGTAGAACAGCGCGCCGCCGTTGAAGACAGGCAGGTAGAGGGTTGCGCCGGCGGTGAGATGCTTGAAGTCGAGATTGCCGCCAAATGCTCCCGGCGGCTTGGTGCTCGCAGGGGAGATCTCCAGCGGCGGCGCGACGGCAACGATGCCCGTGAACGGCGCGAGCGGGATTTCGATTCCGGGCGCAAACAGTGCCACCTTGCGCGCCGGATCGAGCTTGATGATCCGCTGCGCCGGCTCGGCGAGGAGATCGGGTGCGGCGCCCGAGCCCGGCCCGGTGGAGTTGACGCCGTACGGCACCCGAATTTCGACGTCGAGCACGCGAATCTCGAGCAGGTCGCCCCGCTCCGCGCCCTCGATATAAACCGGGCCTGTGATGATGTGAGGGCCCGCGCCTTCCGGCCGCTTGACGTCGCGATAGACGTCGCGCGCATCCTGCAACACGGCATCCGGCGAAATTCCCGCCGGGGCAAAGAAGGCGTCAGGGTCGAGCCGTGTGTTGAGCCCCTGGTGCGACACCGTATCGATTCTGGCGACGTCGCCAGAGCGCACTCGAAGCACCGGCGCGCGTTGCGCAGAAATCCACCCCCAGCTCACGGTCTCGGGGGTAGAGCGCAGCGCGATTTCGGCGGCGGCTGATCTTGCCATCTTGCCTCCAGAATAATGCAAAGAGCCCTGCCGCCCAAGCGTCCCGCTGTTCAGCGAACGTTCTGCAGAAGAAGGAGCAGTCCGCCGACTATCGCAATGCCGTTCAGCAAGAGCAGGCGCAGGGTCTGGCGCCGCGCCGGATCCGTTGACCGCCAGAACCGGTGGAACATGCTGTTGGCAACGATCGTGAACACGATCAGGCACCACACGCCGAGCTCGGCATGCCAGTTGACGAGGACGAGCGTGCAGCCGGTGAACTTCAGCATCATGCCGAACCAGAACGCGGCCGCGGGCATGGGCCAGCCGAGTGCCGCGATGCGCTCGATATGGTCCCTGGCTCTCGCGGGCTGGATGTTGTAGAGGCCCGCGGCCAGAAAAAAGGCCACAATGATCAGCCGTCCTGCCGTGTCGAGCCAGGGAGCATCGCCGTACATCTCTCGCCTCCTCCATCCGCGGCCACAGTGATGGCCCGGTCAACTCAATCTTGTTGAATGGACGGAATGGTAATGGATAAAATGGCCCGCGGGAGATCCGAGAGGCAGACCATGCGCGATTACTGGGTAAGCAAGCTCTTCTTCGACCTTCAGAATCCGGCAGCGGCGAACGAGTATCGCGCCGAGCCCAAGAAGGTGCTCGACCGCTATCCGCTCAAGCCCGAGGTCCGCGCCGCGGTCGAGGCCAACGATGTGGCTTACCTTTCCCGGCTGGTCAATCCGTACCAGCTGCGTTTCTACTTCTTCGTCGCAGGCATGTCGGAAGAGGACTTCCTGCGCAAGATTCGGGGCGCGGACAAGGAGCAGGAGGCCGCCCATGGCTGAGCTTGTCGGCGTCTACGCGGCGAGTCACGGTCCGCTCATCATCCGCAATTGGCAGAACCTGAAGCCGGCTGACCGGGAAAGCGTCTCAAACGCCTTCTCAGAGCTCGGACGGCGCGTCAACGCTGCGCGTGCGGACGTGCTGATCGTGATCTCGCCCGATCACTGGATCAACTTCTTCATCAACAACCTGCCTTCGATCTGCGTGGGCGTGGGCGAGGTGAACGAGGGGCCGAACGAGCCGTGGATGAAGGATTTTCCGCACCGCGAGATTCCGGGCCATCCGCGGCTCGCGGAGCACATCCTCAACACCGCCCTGGATCATGACTTTGACCCGTCGGTATCGCACCGCTTGATCCTCGATCACGGCTTCTGCATTCCGCTCTGGAAAGCCGGAATCGACCCCCTGCCTGCCATCGTGCCGGTCATCCTGAACGACATCGAGCCGCCGTTTCCCACGGTGAAACGCTGCTATGCCTGGGGCAAGATGCTGGCCGCGGCGATTGCGAGCTTTCCCGAAAACCTGCGGGTGGCGGTGATGGGTACCGGAGGCTTGAGCCACTCCATCGGCGAGCCGACGATGGGCCGCATCGAGGAGGACTTCGACCGCGATTGCCTCGGGCTCTTCGAATCCGGCAAGGAACATCGGCTGATCGACTTCCTCACGCAGCGCCTGCCGACGATCGGCAATGGCGCATCCGAAATACGCAACTGGATCGCGGCGCACGGCGCGGCCGGCGGCGCGGGCTTCGAGCTCATCAACTACAAGGCGATCCCGGAAATCTACGTCGGCTTCGGCATCGCCGCATGGAATATCAACGGCCGATAGATTCTTGTATCACGTGCGCTTGAACGCCGCGCCAAGCTCGGGATCGAACTCCCCGTCGATCAGGACATATAGCATTCGCACCGGTTTTCCGGAGCGGTTGCTCCAGGCGTGGTTCGTTCCGCGCTGGATGACGACATCGCCCGCGTTGAGCTTGACCTCCGTTTCGTCGAGCAGGAGGTAGATCTCTCCCTCGAGCACCACCGCGTAGTCCACGGTCTCGGTGCGGTGCATGAGGGGATGGCGCCCGCCGCGTCCCCAGGTCGAGGCCTCTTCCGCCCCGCTCGCGCGGAACGCCGCGCGAGCCTGCTCCGGAGTCATATTGCGGATGGCGTCGGACTCCGGCGGGACCTCGGAAATGCGGAACATTGTCCCGCGGGGCGGTGGGTGAAGCTGGCGCTTGCCGGTGACGGGATCGGGCTCCTCGCGCGCGATCGGTATCGGCATGGCGTTCGTTTTCCAGACTTCGTGCGAGCGCTGGCCGGGGCGTAGCGGATTGGTGTGAACCGGCACCGGGCCATCCGAAACCACGATCGCCTTGCCATTGCCATCGTGGCCGGTGACGACCCGCCGGATCCCGTTTCGTTCCATAGTTCACCTCATTGCGAACGTCTCAACGCTTCTGCTGACCCGGGCGCGGCGGCTTCGTCGGCAGCGCGCGGGGATCGTCCGTCGTCAACACCCGAACGACGATCAGACCGGCAACAGCAAATACGAGGAGCAGGATGATGATCCCGAACTGCCACAATGGCGCGCACTCACCGGCCGGCAGTGCGCCGCCGATGCAGGAGCCCACGTACTGCCAGATGAACGCGAACCGGCTCACGGTGGCGCAGTGTACACCACCCGCCCCCTATATCCGTCGTGGTCCGTCGTTACCCGACGACAGGCGACTGCACGGCGCGGAGGTCCGCAGCACCCGGGACAGGTTTTCATGCAACCCGATGACCGGCTATTCTAGCGCCCGGATGCGCGAATCCAGTTCACGCGCTCGCAGAACGAGATTCAATGGCTGATTTGAGACGAGTTCCCTGGGACCGGTTTCCCGCGCGACCCAGGCCGGGCGACCGGGTATCGACCCATTTCTGGTTCGGAGAGCTTTCGCGCTCCGAGCTGGCTGACCGCCTGGGCATCCGCAACGCTTTCACCAGCGCGAAACAGGTGCGCTCGGCGGTGTACTTGTGCCGCAACGTGCTGCAGCCGATGCGCGACGAGTTCGGGGCCTTCTCGCCCAACAGCGTGTATCGCTGCCAGGCGCTCGAGCGCGCGCTCAAGAAGAAGCCCGCGAGCTGGACGAGCGGGAGCCAGCACACTGCCGGAGAGGCATGCGACGTCAACATCCCGGGGGTCTCGACCCTCGAGCTCGCGCAGTGGGCGGCGGGAAATCTCGAATTCGATCAGCTGATCTGCGAATGCTACGATCCCGCCAAGGGGCCGAATTCGGGCTGGGTCCATGTGTCGCTCCGCCCCCCCGGCACGCGAGAGAACCGCCGCCAGCTCCTCAGCTACATCCTCGACCACGATCGCCGGCGCTACGTCTACGTGGACGGATTGCGTGCCATGGTCTGAAGCGCATCAGGTGACGCCGCTTGGTCGGTGTTTCCACCCTTCGCCATCCGCCAACCGGGATGGCGGTTGTGCCTTTGGGCCCGTGGGATTAATCTAGCGGCGCCCGCTCCGGAATAAACACATTCACGCGCCGGGGCGGTTACGACATCCATACGCATTCCAAGGGAGGGAAGCCATGCGCCTCATTCGCAAACCAGCGCTCCTGCTCAGCCTGACGTTCCTGGCCGCAGTGCCAACCGGCGCGACGGCCGCGGATCCTGCCGCCGGATACCCGAATCGGCCCGTTCGTTTCGTCGTGTCGCAGACCCCGGGGTCCTCCATCGATGCGATGTCCCGGATTGTCGCGACGAAGCTGAGCCAGCTACTGGGCAAGCAGCTTGTCGTCGACAACCGAACGGGGGCGGGCGGAACGATCGGTGGCGCAATCGTGGCGAACGCGGAACCGGACGGCTACACGCTGTTCGCTGCCGCCACCGCCTCCCAGGTGATCGGCCCGCAGCTCTACAAGAAGCTTGTCACCTATGATCCGTTCAGGGATTTTGCGCCGGTCTCGCTTTTCGCCATGACCCAGAACATCCTCGTGGTCAATCCGAATACGCCGTTCAAGACGGTGAAGGATCTCGTCGACTACGCGAAGGCCAACCCCGGCAAGCTCAACTGGTCGAACGCCGGCACGGGATTCCAGAGCCACCTTGCCGGCGTGCTCTTCACGCACATGGCCAAGATCGAGGTGCTGCACGTCCCCTACAAGGGCGCGGGCGCCTCGCTCGGCGCGGCGATCTCGGGGGAATCACAGGTGACCATCGTCCCCGCTCCGTCGGTCATGGGTCATGTGCGCGCCGGACGCCTGCGCGCGCTCGCGATGGGCGGCGAGAAGCGTTCCCCGCTCGCGCCGGAGATTCCGACGATCATGGAGTCCGGCGTGCCGGGCTACACCTCGCGCGGATGGGCGGGCCTGATCGTGCCTGCAAAAACACCGCAGCCCGTACAGGCCAAGCTCCTGAAGACGCTGCATGCGGCCATCAATGACCCCGCCACCAACAAGTCATTGCAGAAAATCGGCGCCGAGCCGCTCACGAGCACGCCACAGGAGTTTGCGGCGCTCATCAAGAGCGATTGGGACAGCTTCGGCAACGCGATCCGCGTCTCCGGAATCAAGACCAACTGATACGCGCTTTTTCCTCGCGCATCCGGAAAGGCGGCTTCGGCCGCCTTTTTTCGTCACTAGCGGGCCGCGAGACCGTCCACCGCGTGCTTGAGATCGCGGGAGCGGGCGATGTACTCCGCCGGAGAAATTCCGCGAACGACGAGGAATAACGGCGCCTTGAGGCTGTAGCTGTGGGACTGCGCCGCCGGGTCCATCGCGCCCACGAGATTCACGAGCAGGGACCCGCCGCCGAAGGTGACGATCGCGATGCACGCAGCCACGATGGCATGCGCTTGCCGCTTCGCGCGGGAAGCAAGCCGCAGGTGCCGGTAGACGATATAGCCGAAGAGCGCGGCAGCGCCTGCCGCGCTCAGGGTTTCGAGCCAGCCCGTGTCCAGGCCGAACGCGAGATAGCCCATGCTCGTCGTCCAGATCTGCAGGGCCAGCACGCCCGCACAGGCGACAAACCCGTGCGCGGAAAAGTTGGCGCGGCGACCGGCAGTGCGGCTGACGAGCGACCATATCGCGATCCACATGGCGCCCGCCGCGACCACCGTGAACACGGACAGGGCCGTCAGCGCTTTCTCGTCGCGATGGCTCGCAGTGAGGAACGCGTCCCACACGAACATGGCCAGCACGATTACGACGGCGATCATGAACATGAGTGAGCCGCGGTAGGCGGCCCCCTGCCGGATCCTTCTCTCGCCACCCACGACATAGGAGCGCGGCCGGATCCTGAACTGGGTGTGGCCGATGCGGACGATATCCTCCGGGCCGATTTCCGCGCTCGACTGCTTTGCGGAGGACGGCAGGACACGCATGCCGTTGAGCGATCGCAGGTCCTCGATCGCGTAGCGGCCCTCCGTCGTTTCCCGGATCTCGACATGCGCGGCCGCTACGAAAGCATCGTCCAGGATGACATCCATGTCGTAGCTGCGCCCGATCCGGCTCGGCCAGCGCCATACGGCGTGGCGCGCCAGCACCTCGCCGTGCCGCCCCACCACCTCGACAAAGGCTATTGGTTCCAGCGGATGGCCTCCAGAAAGCGCTGCGACAGGCGCATGGCATGCTCGTAGGAGACGCCGTCCATCTGCAGCTCCGAGTGCAGCGCAAGCGAGGAGTCTCCGAGCGTCGCCACCTTGAGTGTCATGTCGTAGAGCCCCTCGAAGAGCTTGTAGCGGCGCAGGCATTGCGCAACTTTCGCGCGCACTCCGTCGAGAGCGACGATGCGATCCTGGCACACGAACTCCGTGTGGTGCCGGCGGCTCGTGTAGTCGCTCGAGACGGAGTCGCGGAACTTCGTCTCCTGCACGTGCGCGAAGCGCAGCGGCCCGAGCTCCTGGCTGCGCAGAACGCGATGGCGGAAAACCACCGTTCCGGTCTGCAGCTTGGGATCGACATAGACGGCGGAGCGCATATAGCAGAAGTAACTGTTGACGTCGTAGGGCCTCTCGCGCTCGCGCTCGGTGCCGGCGGCGCATTGCATGAACGCTCCCATGCGGGCGGGCACGACGAGGGGCCCCAATTGCTGGGTGGGCAGCGGGCCTTCGAGCGACTTCTGCAGCGCGCGGTCGTGCGACCTCAACTGGGCCCCGACGGCACCGCTGAAGTTGCGCGGCGGCGGGGCTTCGTCCGAGCGCGCCCGCTCGAGGAGCTTTTGCGCGTAGGAGGCGGGCACGAGGAAGCTCACCAGCTGTCCCCGCCGGTGTGTTGCCACGTTCACGCCGAAAACGCGTCCCGCAGAATCCACGGCGGGCCCGCCGCTCATGCCCGAATTGATCGCGCCGGTGAAGTGTATGCGCTCGTAGTAGAGCTCTTCCGACAGGCCGTTGTAGATGCCCTCGACGACGGTCAGGCCCTGGCCCAGCGGGTAGCCGAGCGAGAATCCCCGGTCGCCCTTGGAAAGCGGCCGGCTGCGCAGGGCGAGCGCTCTCGCCGGCCCGGTGTCGCCCTTCACGACCGCCAGATCGTTCACCACGTCGAGGGCCACGATCTGCAGCGGACCGCGCCGTCCGTCGGGCAGCACGAATTCGAGGCGGTAGACGTCGGGCTCGAGCGCCTTGTCCGCGATCACGTGGTAGTTCGTGACGATCAGCCCGTCGCCGACAGCGAACCCGCTTCCGGTGGCCGCATGCGTGTCGCTGGTGCCGAGGAGAACGCGAATCTGCGCGACGCTGTCGCGGATCCGCTCGAAGAGGGCGTGGGTCTGTAACGAGAGCTCAGGCTCCGGCTCCTGCGCCAGCGCCGGGGCACAAAGCAGCGCGACGGCGAGATGCAGGAGCCTTGCGCGAAAGCTCATCGATCGGCTGCGGGCAGGTTTTGCATCCGTACTTTATACCACGCGGCCAGGCGTTCAGTAGCGGGCATTCGCCGCAATGTCACCCGGAATCGCCCCGGAGAAATTCGAGCACGAGGCAGTTGAACTCCGGCGTGCGCGTCTTCGAGATCGAGTGCCCTCCTCCTTCGAGGATCGCGAGCCGTGCACCCGGAATGGCGCGCCGGAGCGCTTCGGCGTGGTAGCCGGGCGTGATGAAGTCGTTGTCCGATGCCAGGATCAGCGTCGGGGCCTTGATGCGCGCGAGGCCCGCGCGGCGGTCAAACGCGAGGAGCGCATTGATTCTTCCCACGGACACTTCGACGGGCGGCGCGGCCGCGGCACTACGCCGCCGCTCCTCGTCGATCTCGGCGTCGTGCGCGTTGACGTAATCGGGCGAATACAGGAACAGCGGATGGAACATCGCGTGCACTTCGGTCCCTGCCTGCTGATAGAGCGCGCGCCGCGCCTCAAACAGGCGGCGGAACCAGGGATCGCAGTAGGTCCACGTGCTGCAAAGCACCAGCCGGTCGAGGCGATGCGGCTGCTCGATGGCCAGCGTCTGGCCGATGGCCCCACCGGTCGAGAGCCCGACGAGGTGCGCGCGCTCGATGCCAAGGCCATCCATGAGGGCCTCGAGGTCGGCAGCCATCTGGTCCACCGAGAACTCGCGCTGTTTCCGGTCGCTCTGGCCGGTCCCGCGCTGATCGTACGTGATGACGCGGTAGCGGGAAGCGAACTCCGGAACCTGCGGCTGCCAGTAGCTCCCCACACCGTTGAGTCCGCTTACGAAGATGAGCGGACGCCCCTTCCCGCTCTCCTCATAGTGAATCTCCCCTCCAGCCACTGCGAGCTTCGGCATGATCTCCCTCCAGGACGCATTGGGCCGCCGGGCCTGTGCAATGTGAGTGTCGCCGGCTGCCAATTACCCGATAACATATCGCTCTTTTCGAGGAGACTCCAACATGGCACCCATCGGCGCGAACCCATCGGACGGCACGAGAGAGCTGGCAGGCAAGGTGGCGCTCGTCACCGGCGCTTCGCGCAACATCGGGCGCGCGACTGCCCTTGCGCTCGCGGACGCGGGCGCCGCCGTTGGTGTCAACACGCGCGCGTCGCGGCAGGATGCGGAGAACGTCGTGCAGGAAATCCGCGCGGCCGGCGGCAAGGCGGAACTCTGCGTGGCTGACATTTCGGAGGCGGGCGCGGTCAAATCCATGGTCGGCGCCATCGTCAGCCGCTTCAAGCGCATCGATATACTTGTGCTCAACGCCTCCGTGCGCAGCGAGAAGCCCTTCACCGAGATGACCTACGAGGAATGGCGCCTGCCGCTCTCGATCACGCTCGACGGCGCCTTCTACTGCGTGCAGGCCTGCCTGCCCCACATGCTTGCGGCGGGCGGCGGCAGCATCGTCACCCTCGGCGGCCAGGTCGCGCTCTCAGGCGCGAGAAACCGGGTGCACGGCTCGGTCGCGAAGCACGGGCTCGTGGGCATGACGCGCGCCCTCGCGCGCGAGTTCGGCGACCGCGGCATCCGGGTCAACTGCGTGGCTCCCGGGACGATGAACACCACACGCGCCGCCGGGCGTGCGGCTCGTCCTGATGCGGCCAAGGTCGTGCCGGTCGGGCGGGCGGGAGAAGCCGAGGAAATCGCGACGACGGTCCGATTCCTGTGCGGCCCCGGCGCGAGCTTCATCACCGGGCAGACGATACACGTGAACGGCGGGCAGATGATGTTCTAGCTGACATCCCAGACCGGATTTTTTTATGCAGCTATGCGTGCTGACCTTCTGGCCGCCTTGAGGAATGATTACTGCGCGCGCACAATGCCGCTTTACAAATCGGCCCTTGGGCGAACTACTTCTCGTTAGACCTCGCAATACAAGTACTTGCGGTATGCATATAATATATATCCTTACCGCATGCGGTTCCAGTACGACCCGGCCAAGGCAGCCGAGAATCTCAAAAATCACAAGGTCTCGTTTGCTGACGCCGAGGGCGTTCTGGAGGATCCCCTCGCGATCACGGTCGAGGATCCGGATGCCGAAGGCGAGAAGCGATTCGTCACCGTCGGGCTCGGGAGCGCCGGGGAGCTACTTGTGGTCGTCTGGACAGAGCGCGAGGAGGACTGCCGCCTGATTTCGGCGCGTCGCGCAACACGAAAGGAGCGAAAACAGTATGAGGGCTGAATACGATTTTTCCAAAGGCAAGCGCGGCGCCGTCATTGCCCAGAAGGGCAAGACGCGCATTTCGATCTTCATCGACAACGCCGTGCTCGATGAATTTCGTGCCCGCGCCGAAAAGGCCGGGATCGGATATCAAACGATGATGAACGAGGCACTCCGGAGATACCTGAGTGAAATAGAGCAGCCCGTTACCGAAAAGGTGCTGCGCCACGTGCTTCGTGAGGAGATTCCCGAGTACTTGAGAGGTCTAACCCCGCGGTCCACGCGGACGCGCCGATAAGCGGCGCGCCGGTGACCGCGACACGTTAGACCGAGGATGCTTCGGACAACGGAGACGGACGCCCGACCGTTCTGCCACGGCCGCCGCGGACAAAGGAGAGAATGATGGGACAGAGGCCTGTGGTACTGATTGATGACATGACCCAAGCTGAGTATGAGGCTCGCCGCCCGGGGTGCGAGAAGGGCGTCCTGCACGTGGAAGGCCCGGTGCAGTCGGCGGTATTCCGCGTCAAACCCGGATCGGGTGTGCCGTGCCACCTGCATTCGCGAACGTTCGACTTGTTCATAGGCGTGAGGGGGCAGCTGGAAATCCGGTACGAGGGACCGCGAGGTCATGGAACGTTCAAGTTAAGGCCCGGCGGTTTTTGCGCCATGCCGCCAGGTGTCAAGCATGAGGTGTTCAACCCAAGCACCGCCGAGGAGGCGTTCTTCCTTAGCGTTCATGCGCCTCACGACGGATACGATTTCGTCCCGGTCGATTTCCGTCAGGTCGAGGCGGCGTTACGCGACCGGCAGTACGTCGCGACCCAGCGCGCGGTTCTGCCGGATACCGCGCTCTGACGCTGGTCAGCGTTTCCCCGCCCCTTCGCGGAAGTAGACAGGCAGGTCCATCTGCGGCGCCCGCGCCGGCACCTGGAAGAAGAGGTCGCCCACG